>NZ_JBGGKS010000015.1:0-162399 GCF_041287095.1 Mycobacterium sp. pUA109
GGCGAACACCCGCCGAAGAACTCGAGCGACTACTCTCAAACCCGTCCACATTCGTTGCAGCCACCGCTTGAATCCAAGGGCCAAATCCACGACCCTCAGCGCAAACTCAACGAGGCGGCGAGGCGGCGAGGCGGCTTGGCGCCTCAACCGTGCGGTGTGGCGCCTCAACCCGGCAGCTTGGCGCGCAACCACTGGATGGTGCCGAAATTCTTGGTCCGCACGCTGACGAAGCCGCGGTCTTCCAACAGGTCGCCGAGTTCGTCCTCGTCGAACACGTGGGCGCCGCCGTTAGGCAGCATCCGCCAAAACCGGGCGGCCCGCCCGGCGGTGGGGACCATCACGGCCAGGCGGCCGCCGGGGCGCAGTACCCGCGCCATCTCGGTGAGCGCGGCCGCCGGATCCGGGATCAGCTGCACCGCCGCGATCGAGACCACCGCATCGACCGTCGCATCGCGCAGCGGAAGCCGTTGCGCGTCGGCCCGCAGAAAGCCGGTCTGCGGACCGGATTCGGCACGCACCGCGCGGGCCAGCATCGGCTCGGAGATGTCGACACCCAACGCCAGCCCGCTTGGCCCCACCGCGCGCGCCAACGCCGCGGTGACCGGGCCGGGACCGCAGCCGACATCCAACGCGACCGCGCCGGGCCGCAGGTTCAACCACTCGGTGGGGTGTTGCCACGCGGAGATCAGCCGGCGTGACACCGCCTGGGCGTTGTCATAAAGCATCGATCCGACCGGGGAGGCCCACAGCGCCTGGATCGCACCGGTGTTCTTCGGCACCGCAGCATCCTCTACCGATTCGCCGCCCAACAGATCGAGGTAGCCCTTGCTGACGTCGGGCTGCGTCGGCGGATCGGTGAGCAACTCCAGCGCCCGGCGTAACGCGGGCGGCAACGTGCTGTCGAAGGTCATGCGTTGGCAGCCTACGCCCGATCGCGGCGCCCGCCGCCGATCACGTCGTGAAGTAGGCCTGCACCGCCGCCACGAACGTGTCGACATCGTCGGCGCTGACATCCAGGTGCGTCACGAACCGCGTCGGGTAGCGCAGCCGTGTGAGGATGCCGCGCTCGGTGAGCCACGCCTGCAGGCCCGCGCACTCCTGCGGCGGAAACTGCGCGAACACCATGTTGGTGGCCTGCGAGAGCACCTGTACGTCGCCGATCTGGGCGAGGCCCTCGGCCAGGCGCGCGGCGGTGGCGTGATCGTCGGCCAGCCGGGCGACATTGTGGTCGAGCGCGTACAGACACGCGGCGGCCAGCACGCCGGACTGGCGCATCCCGCCACCGAGCACTTTGCGCCAGCGGTGCGCCACCTCGATGAACGCCTTGCTGCCGAGCAGCACCGAACCCACCGGCGCGCCCAGGCCTTTGGAAAAGCAGATCGACACCGAGTCGAAGCCCTCGGTCAGCGCCGTCAGCGGCTGAGTCGAGGCGACCGCCGCATTGAATACCCGCGCGCCATCGAGGTGCGTGGACAGCCCGCGGTCGTGGGCGAACCGGGTGGCCTGGGCGACGTAGGCCGCCGGCAGCACCTTGCCGCCGATGGTGTTTTCCAGCGCGAGCAGGCGGGTGCGGGCGAAGTGATCATCGAGTGGCTTGATCGCGGCGGCGATGCGCTGGAGCGGGATCGTGCCGTCCTCGGCGTTGTCGAGTGGCTGGGGCTGGATGCTGCCGAGCACCGCGGCGCCGCCGCCTTCGTGGGTGTAGGTGTGGGCGGCTTGGCCGACGAGGTATTCGTCGCCGCGGCCGCAATGGGCCATCAGCGTGGTGAGGTTGCTTTGCGTGCCGCTGGGAAAGAACAGCCCGGCTTCCTTGCCCGCCTCCTCGGCCAGCCGGGACTGCAGGCGCAGGACGGTCGGGTCATCGCCCCATACGTCGTCGCCGGTCTCGGCGCGCGTCATGGCGGTGAGCATGGCTGGGCTCGGACGGGTGACGGTGTCGCTGCGCAGGTCGATCATGCGATGTAATCCTTGTGGTCGTAGGCCTCCGCGGCCAGTGTCCTCTAGCGCACCACGGGGTGACGGTGTCCGCGAAACGTACGCTGAACGGGTGAGCCGCGCAGCCGCTGATCTGCCCGACGTGGGCACCGGCGCGGCGGGACCGCGTCGGCGGGGCCGCCCGCGGCAGCTCAGCCGTGAGCTGATCGCTTCTGCTGCACGGGATATCGCCCCGGAGGCGCTGACGATGCAGGCCGTCGCCGACGCGCTGGGCGTCGACCCCAAGGCGCTGAACTACCACGTCGGAGACCGCGACGGCCTGCTGGAACTCGTGGCGCTGGACGTCTTCGAAACCGAACTGGCCCGCATCGAACTGGCCGGCGGCGGCGACTGGCGTGACGCGCTGCGCTGCTATGCCCGCGCCCAGCGCGACGCCACCATCAAACTCGGCGTGCTGGCGCTGTCGGTGCGCTTTCCCGGCTCGCGGGGGCTGGGGGCGTTGAGCCGGGTGGAAACCGTGCTGCAGGCACTGATTGACGCGGGATTTGGTCCCGACGAGGCCGGACGGGTGTTGACGTTCGTCACCGAGACCGCATTTTCGTCCGGGTTGGCCGCCGTCCAGGGCGCACAGAACCGGGTGCACCCCGATGTGCCCGAGGTGATCAATGCGTTGGAGAGCGCAGACGCACAAGACTTTCCGGCGCTGCGTCGGGTGGTCGCCGCCCGCGAACAGGCCGGGGACGATCCCGATCAGCTCGACTACAACCTGACGGTGATCATCGCCGGCTTGGAAGACCAACTTGCGGCGCGGCCACGGCGACCCTGAGATTTTTCCCGAAGCGGAAAAATTTTGGGCAAAAGCCTTCCCCGCCGGGGCGGCCCCGTGTAGACAGGGAGCGGCACGCAGGACGCGGCAAGTGAATGAGGCACACATGACAGCAGGCAATGGCGCCGCATACCGGGTTGTTCAATGGACGACCGGCAATGTCGGCAAAAGCTCGGTTCAAGCACTGGCCGCGCACCCGGATTTCGACCTGGTTGGCTGCTACGCCTGGTCGCCGGATAAGGCCGGCCGTGATGTCGGTGAACTCTGCGGCATCGCGCCGATCGGGGTGGCCGCGACCAACGACGTGGACGCGCTGCTGGAGCTGAAGCCGGACTGCGTCGTCTATAACCCGATGTGGATCGACGTCGACGAACTCACCCGCATCCTGTCCGCCGGGATCAACGTGGTGGCCTCCGCGTCGTTCATCACCGGCCACAACCTGGGCGCCGATCGGGAACGACTCGAGCAGGCCTGCCAGCGCGGCAAATCGACGATCTTCGGCTCGGGTGTCAGCCCCGGCTTCGCGGAACTGTTGGCGATCGTGGCCGCGACCGCGTGCGATCGGACCGACAAGGTCACCATCTCCGAATCGGCGGACACCACGTTCTATGACTCGCCGGACACCGAACGACCGGTCGGGTTCGGCACCCCGATCGATGACCCCGCGCTGCAGCCGATGGCCGCGAAGGGCACCGCGATCTTCGCCGAGGGGGTGCGGCTGATCGCCGACGCTATCGGAGTCGAGCTCGACGAAATCCGTTGTGACGCGCAGTATGCGCAGACCACCGAGGACCTCGACCTGGGTTCCTGGACGATCAACGCCGGCTGCGTGGCCGGCGTATTCGCCAGCTGGCAAGGCATCGTCGACGGCAAGACCGTTGTCGACCTCAACGTGCGCTGGCGCAAGGGCCAGACCCTCGACCCGGATTGGCAGCTCGACGGGGACGGTTGGGCGATCACGATTGACGGACGCCCGACGGTGAACATGAAAGTCGGATTCTTACCGCCGCCGGACTTTCACGGTGAAACGATCGCCGACTTCATGGTGCTTGGCCACATCATGACGGCCATGCCGCCGATCAACGCCATCCCGGCCGTGGTGGCCGCCGCGCCCGGCATCGTCACCTACACCGACCTGCCGCTGAATTTGCCGCGTACCGCGGCGGCCCGGATGATGACACGCCAAACCGCGTGACGCTCCGCAACCGGCGCACGACCTGCTGTAACAAGCACATTCACCTGGGCTTACGGGCCACCGTGAGGTGCGACGCAGGTTCACAAAACGGTATCGGCGCTCACATTGGGGTTGGCAACGGCGCGATCATTGCGCAATATAGAGACATGCTAAGCATACGGAAACTTGTGGGAACAGTGTTCGTAGCGGGTGCTGCGGCGGCGGTCGCCGTCGCACCAACGGCCGTGATGCTCGCCGACGCCCCGGCGGCCACGACCGATCACGTTGTCGCCGAGCCGAGCGGTAGCGGCGGCCCGGACGGCAACGGTGGCGGTAACGGCTGCGGCAGCGGCGCCGGCTGGCAGGGTTGCGGTGGCTGGAACCCCTTCCAGGGCGGCTTCGGTCACGGCTGCGTCAACGGCTTCTGCGGCGGTTGGGACGGCGCCCGCGGCTGGGGCGGCTGACCGCACGCCGCATCGCATTCAGGAATCCGAGCCCGGGAGTTCGGCCTGCACTTCGGCGCGCATGGCGTCGAAGCTGAAATACCCTCTGATTGGCGAACTCTCGGGCGGCGGGTCGGGATAGCTCCAGGCCACGTCGGCGATGACGGTGTCGCCGACCTCGGCTGACCAGTACGTGGCGGTCCCCTTGTAGTTGCAGTAGCTCGACGAGTCGGACCGGCGCAGCAGATCGGTGCGCACCTGCGATGCGGCCACGTATAGCCGTGGCTCCAGCGCGGTTTCGAACACGATCACGGTGTCGTCGGTGTCCACCAGGGCGGTACCGGCAACCGTCACCCGCAACCGCCGCCGGGTGGGCCGGCAGTCGACGCGGTGATACGGGTTCGGCGGATAGTGGACCAGCTGGCGGCCCTCTTCGAACCACGTATCGACCGCGTCCCACGGCACCTGGACATACCCGGCCGCGGCCGGTTCCGGGCTGCCGGGTAGTTCCGCGACGTCCGCGGCGGGAAACGCGTAGCTGAGCGGGCGATCCCGGCGGTGCACGAGCAGCGCCCGCTCGGTGTCGATCACCAGGTGCCCGTGGCGAAAAGCCTGAACGCGCCGCGGGTGCGGTTCGACGTACACCGGCTCGGCCGGCAGGGGCGGGACGAACCAGCCCGCGGGATCGTGACTGAGCGGACCGCGTCCGGCGACAAGGCTCATCGTGGGGCTCCTGAGGTTCCGGAGAGGGTGGACCAAGGTTTACAAATCAAACCTGAAATGTCACTCTCTTGGGAAGGTCTGCCGTCGCGGACCACATTCCGGACCGGATCGAAGGTGCTAGATGCGTTTCGCGATCACCCATCCCATGCACAGCCATCCCTACAATCCGGAGCTGGTGACCGGAGCCGGGGTGGCCACGGTCGCGGCGGCGGCGGAGGCAGCGGGGTTCGACGGGTTCGGTTTCACCGACCATCCCGCACCCACCCAACGCTGGCTTGATGCCGGGGGACACGACGCGCTGGATCCGTTCGTGGCGATGGGTTTTGCCGCCGCGCACACCGCCACCCTGCGGCTGATCCCCAACATCGTGGTGTTGCCCTATCGGAACCCGTTTGTGGTGGCCAAGTCCGGTGCCACGCTCGATCTGCTGTCGGGAGGCCGGTTCACGCTGGCGGTGGGCGTCGGCTACCTCAAGCGCGAATTCGCGGCGCTGGGTGTGGACTACGAGGAACGCACCCAACTGTTCGAGGAAGCGCTGTCGGTGATCCGCACGGTGTGGACCACCGACGATATCTCGGTGGAGGGGAAGCATTTCGCCGCGCGGGGGATTACCGCGCACCCGCGGCCGGTCAGCCGGCCGCACCCGCCGATCTGGATCGGCGGCAACACCGGCGCGGCACGCCAGCGCGTCGCCGAGCACGGCGACGGGTGGTGTCCGTTCGCGGCGCCGGCCGGGCTCGCCGCGACCGCGCGCACCGCGTCGCTGGACACCGCGGAGCACCTGGCCGCCGGCATCGACGACCTGCGCCGCCGACTGGACGCCGCGGGCCGTGATGGGTCGCAGGTCGACGTCACCTTCACCAACCTCGCCGGCGGCAACCCCGGTGACGACGACTTCAACGCCGACGCCTATCTGAGTGGGTTGGACAAGCTGGCGGCCTTGGGGGTCACCTGGGTGCAGGTCCCGGTGCCGGGTGACAGCCTGGCGCACCTGTTGGAGACCCTGGACCGGTTCCGGGTCCAGGTCATCGAGCCGGCTACGCGGGTTTGACCCCCACCGTGAGCAGGTCCGACACCAGCTTCGTCCAGGTGGGCCGGTGGACCCGATGCTGTTCACTGACGCTCAGCCCGGCCCCCTCGAACAGCGTCCGCATCTCCGCCGGCGACGGGTTGTGCGCCGGCGTCAATCGGTTGGCGGAGAACCGATGAAAGGGTAGGGGCTGGCGCGGGCTCATCGTGGTCACCGCCGCCACCCCGCCCGGAGCGAGCACGCGGTGGAATTCCCGCAGCGCGGCGGGCTGATCGAAGAAGTGAAACGCCGACGTGGTGACCACGGCGTCGAGGGCACCGTCGTCGAACGGCAGCTGCTCGGCGGGGCCTTTCAACCACTGCACCCGTGCCGACCGGGCGCGGGCTTCCGCCAACATGCCGTCGGACATGTCCACCCCGTGCACCGCGGCGGGCTGCAACTCCCGTTCGATCCGATCCGCCAGAATCCCGGTCCCGCAGGCGATGTCGGCAACCGTGGCGGCTCCGTGGCTGTGCAGCTGGGCGACCACCTCATCGTGGGCGGGGCGGTAGACCCAGCGTTGCAGGAAGGCCTGGTCGTATATCGGCGCGGCGAAGCTCCAAAACCGCGTGATCGCGGTGTTAAGTCCTCGGCGTTGCACCGCCAGGCCGGCGGGAGATGAGCTGCTCATAGGTCCTGTCCTTACCGCAAGGTGGAGGTGTAGTAGATCGTGTCGGCCACCGAGACCGAGTCGGCGCTTTCGGATATGGGGGCCAGACCGTTGTCGGCGAACAACTGGCGTGCCGTCGTGCCGACCGAGCGCCAACCCCGCTGCTGCAGGTAGGCGCCCACGTCGTGGCGCTCCCCGTCGTAGCCCAAATCCGCGAACTCCACATCGATGCCGTGCTCGCGCCACTTGGCGGTGGCCGCACGCATGGTGTCGCGGGCTTGGCCCAGATCCAGGTCCGACATGTTCGGGACGGCCTCGACCGCCACCCGGCTGCCCTCGGCGCTGAGCGCGGTGATGTCGTCGAGCAGGCGGTCCTGGGCGGTCGGCGGCAGGTACCCCAGCAGACCCTCGGCGATCCACGCGGTGGGGCGGGTACTGTCCAGGCCCGCATCCCGGACTGCGGCCGGCCAATCCTGGCGCAGGTCGATCGCCACCGTGCGCAGATCGGTGCGGGGTGTGGCCCCCAGGTCGGCCAACGTGCGGGTCTTGAACTCGATGACCTGCGGCTGGTCGATCTCGAACACGGTCATATCGGCGGGCCACGCCAGCCGGTATGACCGCGCGTCCAGGCCGGACGCCAAGATAACCGCTTGGCGGATGCCGGAGCGGGTCGCGTCGGCGAAGAAGGCATCGAAGTAGCGGGTGCGCACGGCCATAGCGTCGGGCAGGTACGCCAACCGCCACCCGGATTCGTTGTTGTCGACATCGGCGACATCGAGGTCACCGCTGACCCAGCGGGTGAAGAAATCCACCCCGACCGCACGGACCAGCGGTGCGGCGAACGGGTCGTCGATCAGCGGGTTTGCGCTGTTGGCCGCGATGGCGCGGGCAGCGGCCACCATGGTCGCCGTTGCGCCCACGCTGGTCGCCAAATCCCAGGTGTCGTTGTCGGTGCGTGTCATGCGAGGTCCTTCCATGGCTGCGAGCCAGCCCAATGCTTAGCCAGTATAACGAACTGGCGCCGGGGCGGCCGGCGACGCGAGTGCGACCGTGGCGGTGGCCGACAAGGCGATGCCTGCGGATATGCTTCCGGGGTTAGATACTGTAAGGTTTACTGTTTGTTAGTCCGGTTCGCGTTGGGCGGCACAGGAGGTGACGTGAGAACAGCGCAGCTCGTTTTCGACCCGTTCTCGGAGGATTTCTTCAACGGTCCCTACGAGACGTACCGGCGGATGCGGGCGGACGCCCCGGTCTATTACAACGAGCAATACGACTTCTACGCGCTGTCGCGGCATGCCGACGTCGCCGCGGCGTTCAAGGACTTCGAGACGTACTCCTCGGCATACGGGGTGGATCTGGGGATGGTGCGCACCGGGCAGCCGGTGCCGGCGAAGATGATCATCTCGCTGGATCCCCCCGAGCACCGGCACATGCGCAGCCTGGTGAACAAGGTGTTCACGCCGCGGGCGATCATGGCGCTACGCCAGATGGTCACCGAGCAGATCGAGGGGCTGTTGGCCGCGGCCGATCCGACCGGGTTCGACGTCGTGCAAGACTTCTCGGCGCTGTTCCCCGTGGAGGTGATCACCCGGATGCTGGGGGTGCCCACCGAGTACCGCCAGAAGGTGCGGCTGTGGATCGACGAGTTGTTGCATCGCGATCCGGGCCAAATCGACATGTCCGACGCCGGCAATCAGGCGATGGCCGAATCCTGGGTGATGTACTACGAGCTCATCCAGCAGCGCCGCGCCGAGCCGCAAGACGACATGATCAGCAGGCTGATCGCCGCCGAGATCGAACGCGAGGACGGGGAGCGGACCCGCCTGAGGGGCTCCGAGATCGCCGGTTTCGCCACCCTGTTGGGTGGGGCGGGGGCCGAAACGGTGACCAAGCTGATCGGCAACGCGGCGACGGTGTTCGCCCAGCACCCCGACGAGTGGCAGAAGCTGCTCGATGACCGCAGCAAGATCCCGGCGGCGGTGGAAGAGCTGCTGCGCTACGAGGCGCCGGCCCAGTACAACGTGCGTCGCTCGATGAAAACGGTGCACCTGCACGGGTGCACCATCCCGGCGGGCAAGCCGGTGTTCCTGGTCGGCGGCTCGGCCAACCGCGATCCCGACGCCTGGACCGACCCCGACACCTTCAACATCGACCGGGACCGCACCGAGGCGCAGAATCTGGGCTTCGGGTACGGGATTCACAGCTGCCTGGGCGCGGCGCTGGCCCGGATGGAAGCCGCCATCGCGCTGGAAAAGATGCTCGACTTCATGCCCCGCTACGAGGTGTTGTGGGAGGGATGTCAGCGGGTGAGCATGCAGAACGTGGCCGGTTGGTCGCACGTCCCGGTCCGCGTGTTGCCGTGACCGACACCGCCCTGGCGTCCTACCGCCTGCACGTCATTGCGGCGACGGCCGCCGACGCGGTGCAGCACGCCGGTGGCTGGCTGTTCGATCACGTCATGGCGGGGTGGAAGGTCACGGTGGTGCTCGTCGACGCCGGCGGGGCCCAAGCGTTGCAGATCCTCGGCGCCGACGCGGCCCCGTTGGACTCCGGTGTCCTGGAAGAAAGTCCGCGCGCGCTGGGTGTCTCGGCCGAGCTGTACACCGGCGATCCGCGGCTGCGCCGCCTCGTGCGTGACATCGCCGACCACCCGGACGTCGAAGTGTTGCTGTGGGACCCAACCGCGCCCACCGCCGAGCAGGGGGTCGGCGTGGTGCGGTACCGATTGGGCGCCGCCGCCCGCGCGTTCAAGGCCGAAGCCCTAGCCGCCGCGGGTAGCGGCAGAACGAGCCTGTCGCCGACCGAAACGTTTCGCACCGTGGCCAGGCAGCGGCTACCACCGCATGCCGACCTTGCCACCGCGGACGCCCTGAGCCAAGGTTAGAAGCCGTGACCGACTGCCGCATCCGCACCGACGTCGCGCCGTATGCGGTCGACGCCGAACGTGCCGCCCGGCTGTGGTCGCTGTCCGAGTCGCTGGTGTCGCGGTGAAGGTCCACCTGCAGGTCGACGGGGCACCGGACAACGCGCGGGAAAGCGCCCGTGCGATCGCCGAACTGGGGGCCGATGGCCTCTTCTCGTTCGAAGGCCCGCACGACGTGTTTGTCCCGCTGGTGGTGGCCGCGCAGGAAACCGATCTGGAACTGATGACGAACGTCGCGATCGCCGGCCCGCGTAGTCCGTTGCATCTCGCGCACTCCGCCTATGACCTGCAGGTGCTCAGCGGGGGTCGGTTCCGGCTGGGCCTCGGCTCGCAGATCCGGGCGCACATCGAGAAGCGGTACGGCAGCCAGTGGGGCAAGCCGGCGAACCGAACGGCCGAGTCTGTCGCCGCGGTACGGGCCATCTTCGCGGCGTGGGAAGGCGAGGCCCCGCTGCAGTTTCGGGGCGAGTTCTTCACCCACACGTTGATGCCGCCCAACTTCAATCCCGGGCCCAACCCGTACGGTGTGCCGCCGGTATTGATGGGTGCGCTCGGGCCGGTGATGACCCGGAAGGCCGCCGAGGTCGCCGACGGGCTGCTGGTGATGCCGTTCAACAGCACCCGGCATTTTGCCGAACGCACGCTACCGGCGATTGCCGAAGGATTGCGGAGGTCGGGGCGGGCCGCGGGCGAGTTTCAGATCGTGGGCCAGGCCATGGTGGCCGTTGCGCGCACCGAGGCCGGTTTGGCGAGGGCGATCGACGGCGTGGCGTCGCTGATCGCCTTCTACGGATCCACGCCCAACTACCGGCCGGTCTTGGAGGTGGAGGACTGGGCGGACCTGCAACCGCGGCTCAACGCACTGTCCAAGCAGGGCAAGTATGCGGACATGCGGGCCTTAGTCACCGAGCCGATGGTGCGGACCTTGGGTATCGTGGGCACCCCGGAGGAATGTGCAGACCGGATCCGAGAACGCTACGGCCAGCACGCATCCGACATCTGCTGCTACTTTCCCGGCTACTCGCCGGAGCGCGGCGACCTCGCCGACCTGGTCACGGCATTGCACGAAATCGCGGTGCCCGACGTCGCGCTGGCATAGTCCGGGCGATACCGCCCCATCGGCGGCTACGGTCCGTCGTCGTCTTCATCGTCTTCGTTGGTGTTGTGGTGGGGGTGTTTGTCGGGGTGCCAGTAGTTGTTGGTTCTGGGTTGGCCGTGGTCGAGGTGTGGGGGTGGGAGGGTTTAGGTTTACCGCGGCGCGACGGGTTGCGGGACGACAGCCTGTGGCACGACCGGTTGCGGCGCAACGGCTTGCGGTACAACCGGTTGGGGTACGACGCCGGCTTGCGGCACGCCCGGTTGGGGTACGACGCCGGCTTGCGGCGCGACCGCCGCGGGGACGACGGGTTGCGGCGCGACCGCCGGTGGGACGCCCGGTTGCGGCGCGACGGCTAGCGGCGCACCCGGTTGCGGCGCGCCCGGCGGCGGGGCCGCCGGTTGCGGCGGGCCGGCCAGCACCCGCAGCAGATCGGGTTTCATCGCCTGCAGCTGCGATCCCCAATAGCCCCAGCTATGTGTGCCGTTCGACGGAAAGTTGAACACGCCGTTGTGGCCGCCCGCGGCCAGATACTTCTGCTGGAACTCCTTGTTGGTTTTGATGGTGATGTTTTCCAGGAACTGCGCGCTGTACTGCGTGCCGAAATCCCCGGCGCCGTCGAGATCCGACAGCGTCCCGTTGCCGCAATACACCCAAATCGCGGTGTTGTTGGCCACCAACCGGCCGATGTTGACCATCGGATCGTTGCGCCGCCACGCGGGATCGTTGGCGGTCCCCCACATATCCGTCGCCGTGTAGCCGCCGGCGTCCTTCATCGCGAAGCCGATCATGGTGGGCCACAACCCTTGCGACGGGTTGAGGAAGCCCGACAGCGAGCTGGCGAAAACGAACTGCGCGGGATGCCAGATCGCCAGGGTCAGCGCCGCGCCCCCGGCCATCGACAGGCCCACCACGGCATTGCCGACCGCCGACACCGTCCGGTTGCTGGCCAACCAGGCCGGCAACTCCTGGGTCAGGAAGGTCTCCCATTTGTAGGTTTGGCAGCCGGCGCTGCCGCAGGCCGGCTTGTACCAGTCGCTGTAGAAGCTGGACTGGCCGCCCACCGGCATGATGACCGATATGCCGGACTGGTAAAACCACTCGAACGCGGCGGTGTTGATGTCCCAGCCGCTGTTGTCGTCTTGCGCGCGCAGGCCGTCCAGCAGGTACAGCGCCTGCGGGCCGCCGCCCTGGAACTCGACCTTGATGTCGCGGCCCATCGCCGGGGAGGGCACCTCCAGGTATTCGACCGGCAGGCCCTTACGGGAGAACGCCGCGGACGTGGGGGTGCAGCTGGGCGCGCCGGCCAGACCCAGCAGCGTCGCCGCCAACAGCGTGACCGCGGCGACACGACGCGGCCGTATCCGGGAAACCTTGCGCACGAACATCGCCCACACCGGCCGTTCTCCCCTGCCTCGTCGGTTGTCTCACCGGCAAGCTAACAGAGCAGCGGCCCACCGCCATTCGGCCGCGCGGGCCGTAATTGCCTCGTGACCAACGTGATCCGATTGTGACGTCGAGTCCCTTAGGGTCGACCCGGCGCCGGCGGCAGGATGGGCGGCAGGCCCAGGCCGGGCGGTGGCGCTTGCGGCGGCGGCGGGCAGGTGGGTGGGCAGTCGACCAGCTGCCAGGGCTGGCAGTGGTCGGTCTTGAAGGCGGTGTCGCCCGGCTCGATCTGCACGACCTGCGGCTTCTTGGTCATCGCATTGTCGACGATCTTGTCGCCGCTCAACCGCTTCCAGTAGCACACCCCGTCACCGGCGGGGCCCTCGGAACTGTAGGTGCCCGGCGCGATGTCGGTGCCGACCTTGTAGGTGCCGTCCTTGTCGATCGCCGCTTTCGGGGCGGGTGCCGGACTCGCCGGACCCGGCGGCGGCCCGGGCGGTGGGCCCGGCGGGGGAGGGGGATCCGCGTGCGCGACGCCGCCACCGCCGCACCAACTCGCGATCGCCAGTGCGGCGGCCGCCACGGCAACCTTCGTTGACCTCATGGAATGCCAGGGTAGCCGGACCACCGGGGTGCGCGCTGTCACACCGGCGTCGCCGGCCAGGGTCCAGGCGGCGCTAGCCGGCGCGGCAGCTGATCTCCATACTGTCGGAGTCGCGGACCGGGAAGTTCACCCCGACGTAGCCGTTGCCGGGATCGCGCACGTAGTCCAGGTAGGCCTGGGTGCCCTCCATCTCGGTGTTGTCGGCGACGACCAGGGTCCCCGGCGACAGCCGCGGCTCCAGCAACTGCAGCACCGGCAGGTAGAGCTCCTTCCACCCGTCGAGCAGCACCAAGTCGACCGCGCCGTCCAGCTCGGCCAGGGTGGTGAGCGCGTCCCCGGCCAGCACGGTAATCACATCGTCGACCCCGGCTGCGGCGAAGTTCTCCTTCGCCGCGGCGATTTTGGTGTCGCTGAGTTCGGTGGTGATGACGCGTCCGGTGCCGTTGTCGCGGACCGCGGCCGCCAGGTGGATAGCGGAAATACCGAACGACATGCCGAATTCGACCACCGTGGCCGGCCGGGTGGCCCGCACCAGCGAATACAGCAGCCGACCGGCTTCCGGGGTGACCGGGATGTAGAACTCACTGAACGCGTCGGCACGCTCCTGCGCGCTGGCCGACGACAGCCGCTCAAAGTCGTCGTGGCGGGCCCGCAGCAACGGCATCTGTTTCTCGGTGGCGGCATACATGCGGTCTAGGACTGATTTGACGCGCGGGTCGTGCAGTGTGATGGCCATGAATGGAGCGTAGGCGGCACCGCCGCGCCGTGGTGGCCCACCCGCCCGGGCGGTGACCGCCGTCACTAGAACCGCTGCGCGGGAACCGAATTCCCTACCTTACCGACGTGTCGTCGGCGTTCTGCGGGTGTTTGCCACCTAAGCTGGCTGTGGTCCGGACAGGGAGGGTGTGACGTATCGGCGGCAATAGCGGCGTGCCCAGGACGGCTGCTCGGGGCACCGCGCCAGCGAGTACCGGAGCGGCCGAGCGCTACCCCGCGTCCGTGCGCACCACCGGAAAGCCCCGCTGGGTTGCCCCCGTCCCCCGCGCCGCCCGGCTCACCACCTCCCGCGGCGAAGACGCCGCCCGACGCCGGCAACGCCGGCCGGGCATCCACGCCCTGGACGGTCTTCGGGCGGTCGCCGTCGCGTTGGTGCTGGCCGAACACGGCGGCATCCCCGGCGTCGGCGGGGGCTTCATCGGGGTGGACCTGTTCTTTGTGCTCAGCGGTTTTTTGATCACGTCGCTGCTGCTGGACGAGCTCGGCCGCACCGGCCGCATCGACCTGGCCGGGTTCTGGGTCCGCCGCGGCCGTCGGCTGCTGCCCGCGCTGCTGCTGATGGTGTTGACGGTCGCCGTCGCGCGCGAGCTGTTCCCGTCGAGCGCCGTCGCCGGCCTGCGCGACGACGCGATCGCCGCGTTCTGCTGGGTGGCCAACTGGCGGTTCGTCTTCGCCAAGACCGATTACTTCACCCAGGGCGGCACCCCCTCCCCGCTGCAGCATGCCTGGTCACTGGGGGTGGAGGAGCAGTACTACCTGGTGTGGCCGCTGCTGGTGGTGGGGGTCGCGCTGCTGTTGGCGTGGCGCGCCCGGCGCCGCGAGCGCTGCGCCACCCTCGGCGGCGTGCGGCTGAGTGTGTTGGTGCTGGCGACCCTGGGCGCGGCGGGCTCGGCGGCCGCGGCGATCGTGCTGGCCTCCGACGCTAGCCGAGACCGCATCTATTTCGGTACCGATACCCGCGCGCAAGCCCTGCTGATCGGGGCCGCGGCGGCCGCACTGCTGGTCCGGGACTGGTCGGCGCTGATGGCCGGGTGGCCGGTGATCCGGTCGCGCTGGGGCAGATGGGCGGCGCGGTTGCTGCCGCCGGTCGGCGTGGCGGTGTTAGCGGCGGCGGCCCACTACGCCACCGGCAACGCCCGCGAGTTCCGCTCCGGCTCGCTGACCGTGGTGGCCGTGGCCGCCATCCTGGTCATCGCGCCGGTGGCGTTGCACCAGGACGGCCTGCTGGCCCGGGTGTTGTCCTGGCGCCCGCTAGTGTGGCTGGGCGCCATCTCCTACGGCGTGTACCTGTGGCACTGGCCGATCTTCCTGGTGGTCAACGGGGAACGCACCGGATGGTCGGGCTGGCGGCTGTTCGCGGTGCGCTGCGCGGTCACCGTGGCGGTGGCCGCCGTGTCGTGGTGGGCGATCGAACAGCCGATCCGGCGGTGGCGGCCGGTGTTGGTGCCGCAGTTGCCGCTGGCGGGGGCCACCATCGCCACCGCCGTCGCGGTGACCGTGCTGGTCGTACCGGTCGGCACCCAGCCGCGCGCGGACCGCACGCCCGGCCTGCCGCCCGGGATTTCGGCCGCGGCGGCGGTGTCGCCGTCACCGCCGGTCAAAAAGCGTCCGGCGCGCGCCGTCGCGCAGCGCGACCCCCACCGACCCCGCACCGTGTCGGTATTCGGTGACTCGATCGGCTGGACGCTGATGCACTACCTGCCGGCCACCCCCGGCTACGACTTCATCGACCACACCATCATCGGCTGCAGCATTGTGCGGGCTGGGCCGTACAGCTACTCCGGGGAGACCCTGGACCAAAAATCCGAATGCGACGCCTGGCCCAGTCGATGGGCCCAGCAGGTCGCCACCGACCAGCCGGATGTGGCGCTGCTGATCATCGGCCGGTGGGAGACGGTGGACCGGGTCAACGAGGGCCGCTGGACCCACATCGGTGACCCCACCTTCGACGCGTACCTCACCGTCGAACTGCGCCGCGCGTTCGACGTGCTCGGCTCCACCGGCGCCCGGGTGGCGGTCACCACGGTGCCCTACAGCCGCTACGGGGAGAAACCGGACGGCAGCCTGTACCCCGAGGACGACCCGCACCGGGTCGATCAGTGGAACGCGCTGCTACGCCGCGTGATCGGCCACAACCGCAACATCACGGTGGTCGACCTCAACAAGAAGCTCTGCCCGGACGGCGTCTACACCGCCAAGGTCGACGGCATCAAGGTCCGCAGCGACGGCGTGCACTTCACCCAAGAGGGCGCGGAGTGGCTGACCCCGTGGCTGGAGCAGGCCCTGCGCTAACGGCATGTGCGCAGCTTCACAGCGGAGCACCCTTCCCGGAATAAAATTAGTTTTGCTAACGTAGTTTCTGTTATGCGCAGCGTTGCGCAGACCAACTTCCCCAATTTGCTTCTTTAGAGGTTCTGTTATGTCAATTGAAACCCAGGACGAGCGGCTGGAGCGCCGCATCGCCGATTTGACCGCCAGTGACCCGCAGTTCGCCGCCGCCCGGCCCGACCCGGACGTCGCCGCGGCGACCGAGCAGCCCGAGTTGGGCCTGCCGCGGGTCATCCAAACCGTGCTGGACGGCTACGCCGACCGACCCGCGCTGGGACAACGCGCGGTCGAGTTCGTCACCGACCCGGCCACCGGGCGCACGTCGGCCCAGCTGCTGCCGAAGTTCGAGACCATCACCTATCGCGAGTTGTCGGACCGCGTCACGGCCTTGGCCGCCGCCTGGGCCGCCGAGACCGTGCAACCCGGTGACCGGGTGGCGGTGCTGGGCTTCACCAGCGTGGACTACACCACCATCGACGTGGCGCTGGCGCAGCTGGCCGCGGTGTCGGTGCCGCTGCAGACCAGCGCAGCGACCACCCAGCTGCAGCCCATCGTCGCCGAAACCGAACCGGTGCTGCTCGCGGCCAGCGTGGACAGCCTGTCCGACGCCGTCGAGCTGATCCGCGCCGGCCACGTGCCGGGACGGCTGGTGGTGTTCGACTACCACCCGCAGGTCGACGACCACCGCGACGCCGTCGACGCCGCCCGCGCGCAGCTGGCGGACACCCCGGTGGCGGTGGAGACCCTGGCCGACGTGCTGGACCGCGGCGCGGCGCTGCCGGCCCCGCCGCTGCCCGCCGGCGCCGACAACGACGCATTGGCGCTGCTGATCTACACCTCCGGGTCCACCGGCGCCCCCAAGGGCGCGATGTACCCGCAGCGCAACGTCGCCAAGATGTGGCAGCGTTCCACCAAGAACTGGTTCGGCCCGAGCGCGGCGTCGATCACCCTGAGCTTCATGCCGATGAGCCACGTCATGGGCCGCGGCATCCTGTACGGCACGCTCGGCAACGGCGGCACCGCCTACTTTGCGGCCCGCAGCGACCTGTCGACGCTGCTGGAGGACCTCACCCTGGTGCGGCCCACCGAGCTGAACTTCGTGCCCCGCATCTGGGAGATGCTGTTCCAGGAGTTTCAGAGCGAGGTCGGTCGCCAGTGTGCCGACGGCACTGACAGCAGGGACCGGGCGGCCGTTGAGGCGCGGGTGCTGGCCGAACAGCGGCAGAACCTGCTGGGCGGGCGGTTCCACTTCGTGATGACCGGCTCGGCCCCGATCTCCCCCGAGCTCAAGGCGTGGGTCGAGGCGCTGACCGAGCAGCATGTGCTCGACGGCTACGGCTCCACCGAGGCCGGCATGGTCCTGTTCGACGGGGAGATCCAGCGTCCGCCGGTGCTCGACTACAAGCTGGCCGACGTCCCGGACCTGGGTTACTACAGCACCGACCAGCCGTACCCCCGCGGTGAGCTGCTGCTGAAGACCGAGAACATGTTCCCCGGCTACTACAAGCGGCCCGAGGTCACCGCCGGCGTGTTCGACGACGACGGCTACTACCGCACCGGCGACGTCGTCGCCGAGGTCGGCCCCGACAAGCTGGTGTACGTCGACCGCCGCAACAACGTGCTCAAACTGGCCCAGGGCGAGTTCGTCACCGTCGCCAAGCTGGAGGCGGTGTTCGGCAACAGCCCGCTGGTGCGGCAGATCTACGTCTACGGCAACAGCGCTCATCCCTATCTGCTGGCGGTGATCGTGCCGACCGAGGACGCCCTGGCCGGGCACTCCCTCGAGGCGCTCAAGCCGCTGATCGCCGAGTCGCTGCAGAACGTGGCCAAAGAAGCCGGCCTGCAGTCCTACGAGGTGCCGCGCGACTTCCTCATCGAAACCACCCCGTTCACCCTGGAGAACGGTCTGCTCACCGGCATCCGCAAGCTGGCCTGGCCCAAGCTCAAGGCGCATTACGGCGAGCGGCTGGAACAGCTCTACGCCGAGCTGGCCGAGGGCCAGACCAACGAGCTCAACGAGCTGCGCCGCAGCGGCGCCGAGGCGCCGGTACTGGTGACGGTCAGCCGGGCCGCGGCGGCACTGCTGGGCGCGGCGGCCGGTGATCTGGCGCCGGAGGCGCACTTCACCGACCTGGGTGGCGACTCGTTGTCGGCGCTGACCTACGCCAACCTGCTGCACGAGATCTTCGACGTCGACGTGCCGGTGGGCGTGATCGTCAGCCCGGCGTCTGACCTGCAGGCCATCGCCGACTATGTCGAGGCCGAGCGGGCCGGCTCCAAGCGGCCCACGTTCGCCAGCGTGCACGGCCGCGACGCGGTCGAGGTGGCCGCCGCCGACCTGACGTTGGACAAGTTCCTCGACGCGGCCACGCTGGCCGCGGCGCCGACGCTGCCCGGACCGAGCGAGCAGGTGCGCACCGTGCTGCTCACCGGCGCCACCGGCTTCCTGGGTCGCTACCTGGCGCTGGAGTGGCTGGAGCGGATGGCCACCGTCGACGGCACGCTGATCTGCCTGGTGCGCGCGAAGTCCGACGACGACGCGCGGGCCCGGCTGGACAAGACGTTCGACAGCGGCGATGAGAAGCTGCTGGCCCGCTACACCGAGCTGGCCGCCAAGCACCTGGAGGTCATCGCCGGTGACAAGGGCGAGGCCAACCTCGGCCTGGACGCGGCGACCTGGCAGCGGCTGGCCGACACCGTCGACCTGATCGTCGACCCGGCGGCGCTGGTCAACCACGTGCTGCCGTACAGCCAGCTGTTCGGCCCCAACGCGTTGGGCACCGCCGAGCTGATCCGGATCGCGCTCACCACCAAGATCAAGCCGTTTACCTACGTGTCGACGATCGGGGTGGGCGACCAGATCACCCCCGGCAAGTTCACCGAGGACGCCGACGTGCGGGTGATGAGCCCGGTGCGGGCGATCAACGACGGCTACGCCAACGGGTACGGCAACAGCAAGTGGGCCGGCGAGGTGCTGCTGCGGGAGGCCAACGATCTGTGCGGGCTGCCGGTCGCGGTGTTCCGCTGCGACATGATCCTGGCCGACACCAGTTACGCGGGCCAGCTCAACCTGCCGGACATGTTCACCCGGATGATGCTGTCCCTGGTCGCCACCGGGATCGCGCCCGGTTCGTTCTACGAGCTGGACGGCGAGGGCAAGCGGCAACGCGCCCACTACGACGGTCTGCCGGTCGAGTTCATCGCCGAGGCCATCTCCACGCTGGGCGCCAAGGCCGGCGACGGGTTTGCCACCTACCACGTGATGAACCCGTACGACGACGGTATCGGCATGGACGAGTACGTCGACTGGCTGATCGACGCCGGCTACCCGCTCCGGCGGATCGCCGACTACGCCGAGTGGTTGCAGCGGTTTGAGACCACCCTGCGGGCGCTGCCGGAGAAGCAACGTCAGGCGTCGCTGCTGCCGCTGCTGCACAACTACCAGAAGCCGGAGACGCCGATCTGCGGATCGATCGCCCCGACCGACCGGTTCCGTGCCGCGGTGCAAGAGGCGAAAATCGGTCCGGACAAAGACATCCCGCATGTCACGCCGGCGGTGATCGTCAAGTACATCACCGACCTGCAGCTGCTCGGCCTGCTGTAGTTTTCCCGCGAGAAGACGCAAAAGCCCCCAATTCAACGGCGAATTGGGGGCTTTTGCGTCTTCTCGGCGTGTGGGCGTCAGCGCACGGTGGCGAAGAACGCGCGCACGTCGTCGACGAGCAGTTCGGGCTGCTCGAATGCGGCGAAGTGCCCGCCGCGCGGCATCGCCGTCCAGCGGGTGATGTGGTAGCTGTTCTCGCACCACGACCGCGGCAGGCAGGAAATCTCCTTGGGGAACTGGGCCACCCCGGTCGGCAACTCGACCCGGCCGCTGTCGCGGAAGGTCGCAAACGATTCCCAGTACAGCCGCGCCGAGGACGCCCCGGTGCCGGTCGTCCAGTACAGCATCACGTTGTCGAGCATCTCGTCGCGGGACAACGCATTTTCGGGGTGGCCGTCGCAGTCGCTCCACGCCCAGAACTTCTCGACGATCCACGCCAACTGGGCGACCGGCGAGTCGACCAGCCCGTAGCCCAAGGTCTGCGGCCGGGTGGCTTGCTGCTTGGAATACCCGGTGCCCCACCGCTGGTGGTCCTTCATGGCCGCCAGCGCGGCCCGGTCGGCGTCGGTGGGATCCTTCAGTGCCTCCGCGGGCGGCGCGGCGATCGGCATGTTGACGTGAATGCCCGCGCAGTGCCCGACATTGCGGCCGATCTGGGTGGTGACCGCCGAACCCCAGTCGCCACCCTGGGCGCCGTAACGGTCATAGCCCAGCCGGGTCATCAGCGTTTCCCAGGCGGCGGCGATCCGCTCGACGCCCCACCCGGTGGCCGCGGGCTTGCCGGAGAAGCCGTAACCGGGCAGCGACGGGCACACCACGTGGAACGCGTCCTCGGCGCGGCCGCCGTGCGCGGTCGGGTCGGTCAGCGGCTCGATGACCTTGGCGAACTCGACGATCGATCCGGGCCAGCCGTGGGTGATGATCAGCGGAAACGCGCCGTCGTGGGGGGACCGCTGATGGATGAAATGGATATCCAGGCCGTCGATCTCGGTGATGAACTGGTCGAACCGGTTCAGTGCCGCCTCCCGCGCCCGCCAGTCGTAGCCGGTGGCCCAGTAGTCGGCCAACTCGCGGGTGTAGGCCAGCGGTATGCCCTGGCTCCAGTCGTCGACGCATTCGGCCTCCGGCCAGCGGGTGGCGGCCAGGCGGCGGCGCAGATCGGTCAGCACATCGTCGGGAATGTCGATCCGGAAGGGTCGTGTGTCGGGCATATCCCTAATCCTTCCTTCCGCGGCCGGTCCCGCGGCGAGCGGGGAGGTGCCCAAGCGTCCGGTCGGCATCATCGGGTCAGCGCATCGACCAGGCGCCTATGCCAGCGAACCGGGCGGTACGAGCCACTGCATCGGCTGGTTCGTGACCTCGCCGATGGCGTCGTAGTCATGGTCGTAGTGCAGCACCGTCGCACTATTGCGGCGGGCAACGGCCGCGATAACCAGATCCGGTAGCTTCACCGACCGATGCAGCGATTTGGCGACCAGCGACATCTGTGTGGCCAGCACCTCGTCCCAGATCTCGTCCGGGCTCGGCAGCCAGTGCAGCGCGCGACGGTCTTCGGTGATCTCGGCGGCCTCACGCTCATTTCGCGCCGACACGATCAACTCGGCATCGATGATCGCGCAGGTAGCGACGGTGCCACGGTCGAGTTCGTCCTGCAACGCCGCACGGGCCGCCGGGTGCCGCGCCCAGTGCCACACCGATGTGTCAGCCAGATACACCGGGTTCATTCGACGTCGTCGCGGCGCCACACGCGTTCGCGGGCCTTCTGCTGCTGTTCCCAATACTGCGGGTCATCGGCGAACCGATCGAGCATCCGCGCGCGGACGTCGCGCATCGCGATCTCGCGCAGTGCGGTGTTGATGGTGTCCTTCTTGGTCGAGGTTTTCAGCACCTTCGCAGCCGCTGCGAGGGCATCATCGTCGATATCTACAAGCGTCCTCGCCATATATACAAAAATAGCACCGACGAATACCTTTGCTGTGCCCTACAACCGCGCCCGCAGCTCCCGCTTGAGCACCTTGCCGTAGCTGTTCTTCGGCAGTTCGTCGGTGAACACGTAGCGCTTGGGCCGCTTGAACCGGGCGATGCGCGCCAGCAGGTGCGCGTCCAGCGCGGCGGCGTCGACCCGGCCCACCACGACCGCGACCACCACCTCACCCCATTCCGGGTCGGGCGCCCCGATCACCGCGGCCTCGGCAACCTCGGGATGGTCCAGCAGCGCCTCCTCCACCTCCCGTGGATAGATATTGCTGCCGCCGCTGATCACCACGTCCTTGGAACGGTCGTGCAGGGTCAGGAAGCCGGCAGGGTCGAAGGAGCCCAGGTCGCCGGTGTAGAGCCAGCCGTCCCGCAGCGTCGCGGCGGTGGCGTCGGGATTGTTCCAATAGCCGGACATGACCACGTCGCCGCGGCACACGATCTCACCGACCTCGCCGCACGCGGCCGGGGTGCCGTCGTCGCGCAGCACCGCGACCTGCACCCCCGCGCGGGGGTAGCCGACCGACCCCAGCAGCGCCTCGTTGGCGGCGTCGTGGTCGGCGCGGCGCAGCCCGGTAATGGTCATCGGGGATTCGCCCTGGCCGTAAATCTGCGCGAAGATCGGACCGAATGCGGCCATCGCCTTTTTGAGGCTGTCGACATACATCGGGCCGCCGCCGTAGATGATCGTACGCAGCTGACGCGGGCAGGCCCGGCCGGTCGCGACCAGCCGCTGCACCATGGTCGGCGCCAAAAACGCGCTGCAGCCGCGATGTTGGTCACACAGATCCAAAAACTCGTCCGCGTCGAACCCGTGCGACGCCGGGATCACCTGGCGCGCACCGCGCGCGACGTAGGCCGGAATGTAGAGCCCCGACCCGTGCGACATCGGCGCGGCGTGCACCAGCGCGCCATCCTGGTCGGGGTCATCGATGTCGGCCAGGTGGGCGAGCGTCATCGCCATCAGGTTGCGGTGGCTGAGCATCGCGCCCTTGGCGCGCCCGGTGGTGCCGCTGGTGTAAAACAGCCACGCCAACGTCGACGGGTCGGTGTCCGGTGGCGCTGCCGGCTCCGCGCTGAGCCGACGTGAATACTCCTCGGTGGCAACGGATTGCACCGGCACGTCGGTCACCGGGGCGAGCTGGGCGGCGATGGTCGGCGAGGCGAACACCTGCGTGACATCGGCGTCGGTGAGGATCTGCGCCATCTCGCGGGGATGCAGCTTGTAGTTGAGCGGCACCGCCACGGCTTCGGCCGCCCAGATCCCGAAGAACAGCTCGACGATCTCCGGCCGGTTCTCGCTGGCAATCGCGATCCGCGTCCCCGACGCACCGCGCAGTGAACCGGCCAGCGCCAGCGCACGGTCCCGCAGCTCGTCCCAGCTGCAGCAGCGGTCTGCCCCGTCGTAGACCGCGCCGCGGTCACCGAAGCGGTGCGCGGTCTGATCGAGCAGCGCGAACAGGTTCACGGCGTCGTCCACTGCGAGGTCAGGGCCCGCTCGGACAGGTATTTCGTGGAGCTCCAGCCGCCGTCGACCACGATGGTCTGCCCGTTGATGAAGCTGCCGCCCGGCGAGCACAGGAACGCCACCGTGTCCGCCACGTCGTCGACGGTCCCCAACCGCTGATGCGGGGTCATCTCGGTGTTGATGCGGCGGAACCGCTCCTCGGCCAGCCGGTGCTCGGTCATCGGGGTGCGGATCACGCCGGGGGCGACGGCATTACAGCGGATGCCCTGCGCCCCGTACTGGCAGGCCAGGTGGGTGGTTAGCGCGGTCAGCCCGCCCTTGGCCGCCGAGTACGCCCCGCCGCGCAGCCCACCGACGACCGCGAAGGTGGAGGTGATGTTGATGATCGCCGCCCCCGGCCGCATGTGCGGCAGCGCCTCGCGGGTCAACCGAAACGGGGCCCGCAGCATCAAACCCAGGAAATAGTCGAGGTTCTCGTCGTCGGTCTCGTGCACCGGTTTGGGGCTGCCCGCCCCGGCGTTGTTGACCAAGAAGTCGATCCGCCCCCACCGCTGCACCGCCGCGTCGACGATCCGCCGCGGCGCATCCTCGTCGAGCAGGTCGACGGCCAGGGTCGCGACGCGGTCGGGATCGCCAATGGCGCGCTCCAATTCGGCCAGCCGTCCGCCGTCGCGTCCGGTGCCCAGCACCGCCATCCCCGCCTGCGCCAGCCGCACCGCGCAGCCCCAACCGATTCCGCTGCTCGCCCCGGTCACTACCGCTGTCTGCATATCACTCATCCGTTGTCATCAGCATTGCCTTGATCCGCTGCTTCAATACTTTCCCGGCGTCGTTTTTGGGCAGCGCGTCCCAGAGCACCACCCGCTCGGGGGCTTTGAAGGTGGCCAGGCCGTGCGCCTGCAGGAAGCCGCGCAGCGCGGCGACGTCCGGGCCGGGCGCGGCCGCGGGCACGACGACCGCGCAGGCGCGTTCGCCGGTGCGGTCGTCGGGGAGGCCCACCACGGCCACCTCGGCCACGTCGGGATGCCCGACGAGAAGGTCCTCGACCTCCTTGGGGGAGATGTTCTCCCCGCTGCGGATGATGAGGTCCTTGGCGCGGCCGGTGACGACCAGGAACTCGTCGTCGACCCAGCGGGCCAGATCCCCGGTGCGGAAGAAACCGTCCTCATCGAACGCGTCGGCCGCATCCTCGGGGTGCCGGTAGCCGACCAGCATTTGCGGTCCGCGCGCCCGGATCTCGCCGTCGACCAGCCGCACCTCGGCCAGACCGGGCCGGCCGTCGGTGTCCGCGGCGTGGTCGCGGTCGGCGGGGCCCAGCGCGCCGATCGTGGTGACCGGCACCTCGGTGGAGCCGTACACCCGGGTGATGACGGCGCGTTCAAAATGCGTGGCCGCGCGCCGGATCAGGGTCGGCGACACCGAGGCGCCGCCGCAGACGAACAACTTCAAATCGGGCAGCCGGGTCCCGGCCCGCTGCGCCGCGGCCAGCAGCTGATCCAGAAACGGGGTCGCCCCGGCGAGGTGGGTGCAGTGCTCGGCCTGCATCAGCGCCACCGCGGCCTCCGGGTTCCAACGGTCCATCAGCACCGCGGTGGTGCCCAGCAGCAGCGGGCACTCGAACGCGTAGATGGACCCGCCGATATGCGCGATCGGGGACGGCACCAGAAACGTGTCCCCGAACTCGACCAGCCAGTGGTCCCGGATCTGGCTGATCAGCGCATGAATTGAGTTGTGGCTGTGCAGCACCCCTTTCGGCCGGCCGGTGGTGCCCGAGGTGTACATAATCATCCGCACCGCGTCCGGGTCGAGCGTGGGCAGCGGCTGGGCGGCGGGCCGCTGACCCAGCAGCGCCGCGTAGCCGTGCTCGCCGCGGCCGCCGCGCACCACGACGACCTCCGGTGGGGCAGCCAACTGTGCGGTCACCCGGTCCAGCAGCGCGGGATAGTCGTAGCGGCCGGTGTCGCCGGGTACGAAGATCATCCGGGTGTCGGCATCGTCGAGGATGAACGCCAGCTCCCGATCCCGCAGCGACGGCAGGATCGGGTTGACCACCATCCCGGCCAACGTCGCCCCGAGGTAGATGACCGCGGCCTCATGCCAATTCGGCAGCATGAAGGACACCACGCTGCCGACCGGCATCCGCGCCACCAGGGCCCGGGCCAGGGCCTCGGCCTGACTGTGCAGGGCCTGGCAGTCCAGTCGGCAGGCGCCGTCGATCAGCGCGACCCGCCGGGGGGTGCGTCGCGCGGCTTCGCGCAGCGTGTCGGCCAGCGTGGTTTTCACCCACCACCGATGCGCGTAGGCGGCGGCCGCGCGGTCCATCACCGCCCTAGCCTCGCACTCGCCGCATGGTCATCGCGTGCCGGAACCGCGACGCCGGATGGGTGTTGATGGTGACCTGCGCGACCTCGCCGTCGGAGGTGGTGTAGGTGCGGCGCACTTCCAGCGCCGGGGTGCCCGGCTCCACCTTGAGGCCCGCCGCCAGCGGCGGCGCGATCAGCACCGCGGCGATCTCCTGATGCACCTCGACGATGTTCTGCCCGAACAGGTCCTCGATCAGCGGGAAGATCGGCCCCTCGTGGCGCTGCAGCAGCCGGCCCACCCCGGCGAACGCCCGGTTGATGTAGTACTCGGTCCAGCACAGCGGAAAATCCGCACCCTCGCCCTGCCGGTAGCCGCGCACCGCCAGCCAGGACTCGCCGCTGGCCAGCCCGGTCCGGCCGGCCAACGCATCGTCCACGGTGATCATGGCGCTGGATTCGATGGCGAAGCGGGCGCCGGTCGCAAACGCCAGCAGGTCGTTGATCGACATGACGTCTTGTACGTAGGAGTCCGAGGTCGGTCGGGGCACCACCAGGGTGCCCGCCCGCGGCCGCGATGCCACCAGGTTATCGTCGCGCAGCCGGCGCAGCGCCTCCCGCACGGTGTACCGACTGACCGAAAATCGTTGGCACAGCTCGTGTTCGGTGGGCAGCTGGGAGCCCACCGGGTAGACGCCGTCCACGATCTCCTTGCGCAGGGTGCGCGCCACCTGCAGGTAACGGTGGTCGTTGTCGGGCATCGGGGTGCGCCTAGGTCCG
This sequence comes from Mycobacterium sp. pUA109, assembly GCF_041287095.1. NCBI lineage: Bacteria > Bacillati > Actinomycetota > Actinomycetes > Mycobacteriales > Mycobacteriaceae > Mycobacterium > Mycobacterium sp. pUA109. The sequence goes on from NZ_JBGGKS010000015.1 coordinate 26,021, forward strand.
TCGCAGCGCCAGCACGCTGCCCTCGGCGTCGGCCGACAGGTACAGGGTGCCGTCGGGTCCGGCCGCGATCCCGGCGAACGGACCCTGCGGCCCGGAGAACGGCGGCATGCCCCGCAGCGGCTTGGGGGCCACCCCGGCCGGGGCGCCGACGGGCAGGTCGGCGGCGATGACGCGTCGGGTCTGGCGCTCCAGATCGAAGCCGATCAGCGTCTTGTCGTCGGCGTCCACGACGTAGAGCTGCCCGTCGTGCACCGCGATCCCGTGCGGGCGCGCCAACCCGTCCAGCACGGGTTCGCTGCCCGAACCGGTCACCGCGACCACCCGCCCGGTCTCGGCGACCAGGAAGGCGCCGTCGGGGCCGATCGCAACCCCCACCGGATCGCTCAGCCCGGAGGCCAGCACCTCGACCTGCCCCGCCCGGACCGCCAGCAGCCGCCCGGTGCCGAACTCGGCCACCACCGCCGCCCCGTCCAGGGCGAGCGCGACCCCGTAGAGCTGATCGAATCCGTCGGCCAGCACCTCGCTGTGCTGGCTGGCCGGTCGGTACCGCGACACCTGTCCGCCGGAGGTGGTGACGACGAACTCGCCGGGCCCGGCCGGGGTCAGCCCACGCAGAAAACCCGGGTAGCCCGGGCTGAACAGCATCCCTACCGTGTGCAGTGCCCGGTCCGGGCCCAGCGCGTAGCAGTAGGTGCCGTCGGCGATGTGCAGGACGCCGTCGTGGCCCACCGCCAGGTCCAGCGGCCAGTTCAACCCGCCCGGCAGCACGGTGCGGGTTTGCCCGTGACCCAGGATTTCGGTGATCTCGCCGGTGAAATTCGAGACGAACAACCGGTCGCCGACGAACGTCAGGTTGTCCAGGCCGGGGTTCAGGTCGGCCAGCACGGTGCGCGTCCCGGTGCGCGGATCGATCCGCAGCACCTGCCCGCTGTGCACCTGGGTCGACACCAGTTGGCCGTCGGCGTCGAATTTCACCGCGTCGGGCACGCCCAGGTCGGCGGCGACGCGCTGCGGCTCGCCCCCGTCCGGATCGATGCGCCAGATCTCGTTGGCGCCCATCACCGGGAAGTACAACAGGCCATCGGGCCCGACCTCCATGGCGTTGGGGGAGGGCACGTTGTCCAGCAGCACCCGCGGCGCGCCGCCGTTCAGGTCGAGTTCAAGCAGCCGCCCGCCCTCCCGGCATTCGCCGATGAACAACCGGCCCCGGTGCACGGTGATGCCGTTGGCCGACGGCACGTCGTCGCGCAGCACCCGGGCGCGGCCCGCGGTGTCGAGCACGCTGACCCGCCCGTCCATCACCTCGGTGGCGTACAGGTTGCCGGCGGGGTCGAAGGCGACATCGTCGGGCGCGATGATGTCGCCGCCCTTGGCGCTGACGGTCGCCAGCTGACCGGTCTGCAGGTCCAGCGCGCTGATCTGGCTCCCGGTGACCTGTGCGACGTAGACGCGGCCGTCGGCGCCGGTGCGCAGACCGTTCGCGCCGAACAGCCGACTCGGCGGGGTCAGTCTCTGCAGCTGCCAGCCCTCGGCGAGGCGGGGCGCCGCCGGGGCGGCGTAGCGGCTGTCCGGCTGCGGCATGGGTGTTCCGACCGTCATCGCTCGCACGTTAGCAAGCGGTATTGGTCCAGACAATAACGCCACCCGCCCAAAAATCACCCCTTGACGCCGGGATCAGCTGTAGAGAATCATATTCTCAATTCAATGCACACAACTACCTGGTCCGGACAAATACTTTGGGTGAGAACGATCTGCTGAGCCTCGACGGTCGCGTCGTCGTGGTGTCGGGCGCCGGCGGCGGCGGGATCGGCACCACGGTGACCCGCATGGCCGCCGAGGCCGGGGCCACCGTCGTCGCGGTGAGCCGATGTCGGGACAACCTCGACCGGCACCTCGGGCCGCTGGTGGACCGGGGCCTGTCGATCGTGCCGACGGTCGCCGACGCCGCCACCGACGACGGCATCGCCGCGGTGCTGCAGCAGGCCCGCGCCGCCGACGGCGAGCTGTACGGGCTGGTGAACGTGGCCGGCGGGGCCGCACCGGCGACCTGGATGCCGTGCACGCGGGTGCGCCGCGCGGACTGGCGCGGGTTGTTCGCCGACAACCTGGAAACCATGTTCTTCATGAGCCAGGCGGTGGCCGCCGAACTGGTCGCGCAGCGCCGGCCCGGCTCGATCGTGTCGATCTCGTCGATCAGCGGGATGAACACCGCGCCGTTTCACATCGGCTACGGCACCGCCAAGGCGGCGGTGGTGGCGGCCACCCGCACCATGGCCGTCGAACTGGCCGGCCACCGGATCCGGGTCAACGCGGTCGCCCCCGGGGTGACCGAGACGGCGGCGTCGGCCACCTACGTCGACGCCGACCCCGACCGCGACCGGCGGGCGATCGCGATGGGGCGCCGGGGCCGCCCCGACGAGCAGGCCGGCGCCATCCTGTTTCTGCTGTCGGACCTGTCGAGCTATATCACCGGCCAAACCCTGCTGGTCGACGGGGGGCTGGACCTCAAATGGACGCATCTGGGCGCGGACAACACCTCGCTATTCCTCAAGGACGAAGCCTTCCGCGCCGCCATCACCCGTTGGGAGGAACCGTGACCGATTCCGACGAGCTGTCCGCGCCGACGACGATCGGGGTGGAGGCCTACATCTGCCCGGACTACGCCCGCGCCGAGCGGGACCGGCTGTGGCGCAAGGTGTGGCAGCAGGTCGGTCGGGTCGAAGAGCTGCCCGAGGTGGGCAGCTACCTCACCTACGACATCCTCGACGATTCGATCATCGTGGTGCGCACCGGCACCCACGAGTTCGCCGCGCACCACAACGTGTGCATGCACCGCGGCCGGCGGCTGGTCGACACCCCGGCGGGGGCCAAGAACGCCTGTGATCGGACCCGCAAGTCGTTCGTGTGCGGGTTCCACGGCTGGACCTACGACCTGTCCGGGGCGTGCACCCACATCCGGGAGCGCCCGGACTGGCGGGGCGCGCTGACCGCCGACAACACCCACCTGGCGCCGGTCAGCGTCGACACCTGGGGCGGTTGGCTGTGGATCAACATGGACCCGGACTGTGAACCGTTGGCCGACTACCTGTTTCCCGCCGCCAAGATCCTCGACCCGTTCGGGCTGCAGAACATGCGCTACAAGTGGCGCAAGTGGCTGAACTTCGACTGCAACTGGAAGGTCGCGATGGAGGCCTTCAACGAGACCTACCACGTCTATACCACCCACCCGGAGTTCAACAAGTTCGGCGAATTCAAGGGCTGGGCCAAGGCTCAGGGCAAACACTCCAACATCGGCTACGACGCACCCGATGACCTGGAGGAAACCAAGTCGAAGATCCGGTTGGGCACCGGGGATCCGCGGATCTCCACCGCGGAGATGCAGGTCTACACCATGGAGGAGACCAACGCGACGACCACGCAGACGCTGGTGAACGCGGCGCTGCGGCTGGTCGACGAGTTGCCCGAGGGCACCCCCGCCGACAAGGTGCTCGAGCACTGGTTGTCCTCGGCGCGCCGCGATGACGAGGCGCGCGGCGTGATCTGGCCGACTATTCCGGCCGACATCCTGGGCCAAAGCGGCACCGCCTGGCAGATCTTCCCGAACTTCCAGATCGGCCAGGGCCTGACCAGCGCGCTGTGCTACAGCGCCCGCCCCGACCCGAGCTACAACCCGGATAAGTGCATCTTCGAAGTGTCGGTCTTCGAGCTGTACCCGAAAGATGAAGAGCCGCACACCCAATGGGAGTACACACCGGTCGGCGACCCGCGCTGGCGGTCGGTGCTGCCGCAGGACTTCTCCAATATGGCGGCGGTCCAGCGGGGCATGAAATCGCTGGGTTTCCCCGGTACCAAACCCAACCCGTACCGGGAACGCAGCACGGTCAACCTGCATCACCAACTGTCGAAGTACATGGGTACCGGCGACCCGCAAGAACTCCCAACTAAGGAGGACAACCGATGAAAGTCAACCTGGGCACCGGTGCTCAAAACTCGCAGGACTGGGAACGCGTCCTCGCCGGCGATTTCTCGACACCGCCGGCCACCCCGGACTGGAAATGCGTGCAAGCGGCGCTGGCGCTGGGCGACCTGGCCGAGCCGCTGGGCTTCGACGGCATCTGGTTCCCGGAGCACTGCGGCACCCCGTACGGGATGACCCCCAACCCGATTCAGGCGCTGACCTATTTCGCCGGGCGCACCGAGCGGGTCGGCCTGGGCACCTTCGTGGTGGTCGCGCCGTGGTGGCATCCGGTTCGGCTGGCCCACCAGATCGCCTACCTGGACATCGTCTCGGGCGGCCGCTACACCACCATCGGGATCGGGCGCGGCGTCTCCAAGGGCGAATTCGAAGCCGTCGGGGTGCCCCGGGAGGAAAGCCGGCAGCGTTTCAACGAGACCCTCGACATTTTGCAGCTGGCGTTCTCCGGGGAGCGGTTCTCCTACGACGGGGAGATCTTCAAGGTCCCGGAAATGTCGCTGCGGCCGGCGCCGTTCAGCGACGATCTGTTCTCCCGCATCTACAGCTCGTCGTCGACAGCGGAATCGTTGGAGATCCTGGCCCGCCGCGGCATGGTGCCGCTGTTCGTCGGCAACAAGCCGATCTGGGATGCCGGCGCCGAGGTGCAAAAGGTCAACACCTTCCGCGCCGAAGAAGGCCTGGAACCGTGCCAGCCCAAGAACGTGATGTTCATGTACTGCGTGGCCAATGAGGCCGACGCGGCCAAGACCGAAGAGTGGATCTGGACCGCCAACCGGGATGTCACCGTGCACTACGGCTTCGCCGACGCCTCGAACTTCAAGGGTGTCAAGGGGTATGAGGCCTACGCTGCCCGGGAGGCCAGCGCGACCGCGGTGCTCGCCTCGGCGGTCACCGGCGACGGCAAACCGCCCGCGCAGAAGACCCCGGGCTACCACGCATCCAACCTGCTGATCGGGACGCCCGAGGAAATCCTCAAACGGATCGCCGCCGCCCAGGAGGCGTGTTCGTTTTCCGAGATGACGATCGTCCCGCAGTTCGGCACCATGCCCTACGAGGACGCCATGGCTAGCACCAAACTGTTCGCCAAGGAGGTGCTGCCCGAGGTGCACAAGATGGAGGCGCCGCTGCACCCGGCCGCGCTGCCGGAGAAGTCGCTGGCATGACCAGCAGCTGCCCGCCCACGCAGACCCCCGACGACATCGACATCGACGCACTGCGGCAGAAATACCGGACCGAACGCGAGAAGCGGCTGCGCGCCGAAGGGTCCAAACAGTACGTCGAACTATCCGACGATTTCGCCGGCTACTACGAGACCGACCCGCATTCACCGCCGCTGGTCCGGGACCCGATCTCGGCCGACATCGACGTCGCGGTCCTCGGCGGGGGCTTCGGGGGGCTGCTGACCGCCGCCCACCTCAAAAAAGCCGGCGTCGACGACGTGCGGATCATCGAGTTGGGCAGCGATTTCGGCGGGGTGTGGTACTGGAACCGCTATCCGGGCATCCAGTGCGACAACGAATCCTACTGCTACATCCCGATGCTCGAAGAGCTGGACTTCATGCCGAGCAAGAAGTTCGCCGACGGCGCCGAGATCTTCGAGCACTGCCGCCGGATCGCCAAGCACTTCGGCCTCTACGATTCCGCGATCCTGTCCACCCAGGTGCGAAACCTGCGGTGGGACGGCGAGATCAACCGGTGGCGGATCGGCACCAACCGCGACGACGACCTGCGCGCCCGGTTCGTGGTGCTGGCCTCCGGGCCGTTCCACCGGCCCAAACTGCCCGGCATCCCCAACATCCAGGCCTTCGGCGGGCACAGCTTTCACACCTCGCGGTGGGACTACGACTACACCGGCGGGGACGCCGGCGGCGGTTTGGACAAGCTCGCCGACAAGCGGGTCGCGCTGGTCGGCACCGGCGCCACCGGGATTCAGGTGGTGCCGTTCTTGGGCCGCTACGCCAAGCAGCTGTACGTGTTTCAACGCACCCCGTCCACCGTCGACGTCCGCAACAACACCGCCACCGACCCCGACTGGGTGAAATCCCTGCAGCCGGGCTGGCAAAAGGAGCGGCAACGCAACTTCCACGCCTGGACGTTCGAGGGGATGGCGTTGGGGCAGCCGGATCTGGTCTGCGACTTCTGGACCGAACTCGGCCGCAACACCGCCGCCCGGGTGCTGGCGCTGGACGACCCGGCGTCGTTGACGCCCGAGCAGTTCATGGCGCTGCGGGAGGAGGAAGACTACAAGGTCATGGAGCGGCTGCGCCGCCGCGTGGCGGCCATCGTCGCGGACCCGGCGACGGCCGAGGCGCTCAAACCCTACTACCGGTTCCTGTGCAAACGGCCCTGCTCGAACGACGACTATCTGGACACCTTCAACCGGCCCAACGTCACGCTGGTCGACGTGTCGGCGACCAAGGGGGTGGAGCGGGCCACCCCGAACGGATTGGTGGCCAACGGTGTCGAGTACGAGGTCGACTGCATCATCTATGCCAGCGGCTTCGAGATCACCACCGAGATTTCGCGCCGCTACTCCATCGACGCGATCGAGGGCCGCGACGGGCTGTCGCTGTACGACTACTGGCGGGACGGATACAAAACCTTCCACGGGATGACCAGCCGCGGCTTCCCCAACCAGTTCTACACCGGCTTCACCCAGGTGGGGATCTCGGCGAATATCGCCGCGAACTACGAACTGCAGGGCGAGCACATCGCGCACATCATCGCCGCGGCGCTGGCCCGCGGCGCCACCACCGTCGAGCCCAGCCAGCAGGCCCAGGACCAGTGGTGCCAGACGATCCGGGAGACCGCGATCGACAATTCGGCGTTCGATCAAGCCTGCACGCCGGGCTATTACAACAACGAAGGCGGCGGCGGGGGTGAGGGCATCCGGTCCCATCTGGGCGAACCGTACGGGCCCGGGTTCTACGCGTTCGGGGACCTGCTGCAGCAATGGCGCGACAAAGGCGATCTCGATGGCCTCATCCTGGGAACCTGAGCTGCGCTTCGACGACCGCGTCGCCGTCATCACCGGCGCCGGCCGCGGGCTCGGGCGCGCCTACGCGCTGCTGCTGGCGTCGCGTGGCGCCAAGGTCGTCGTCAACGACCCCGGCGGCAGCCTGGGCGGCGACGGCGCCGACACCGTCCCCGCCGAGCAGGTGGTCGCCGAGATCACCGCGGCCGGCGGCGAGGCCGTCGCCTGCACCGAGTCGGTGGCCACCGCGGGCGGCGGTGCCGCGATCATCGCCGCGGCGCTGGACCGCTACGGCCGCCTCGATGTCCTCATCCACAACGCCGGCACCGTGCGGCGCGGCTCGCTGCTCGAGATGAGCTACGCCGACTTCGACGCCGTCGTCGACGTCCATCTGCGCGGGGCGTTTCACGTTGTCCGGCCGGCGTTTCCGGCCATGTGCGCGGCGGGCTACGGCCGCATCGTGTTGACCTCGTCGATCGGCGGCCTGTACGGCAACCACGGGGTGGCCAACTACGCGGTCGCCAAGGCCGGCCTGATCGGGCTGTCCAACGTGGCCGCGCTGGAAGGCGCCGCGTCCGGGGTGCGCTGCAACATCATCGTGCCGGCCGCCGACACCCGGATGGCCGACGGCATCGACACCTCGGCCTACCCGCCGTGGGGCCCGGAGCTGGTGGCGCCGGTGGTGGGCTGGCTGGCCCACGAATCCTGTTCGGTCAGCGGCGAAATGCTGATCGCCATCGCCGGCCGGGTGGCACGGGCCGTGATCGCCGAAACCCCCGGCGTGTTCCGGCCGTCGTGGTCGATCGAGCAGGTCGGCGAGGAATTGGCCGCGATCAGGGACACCGGCGCCCCGGTGATCTTTCCGGCGGTGCCCGACGGGCACGTCGACCACATCCGGTACAGCTTCGCGATGGCCGAACACGGCACCCGACAAGGAGCACAGCATGGCTAGGCCCACCGAGGCGACCGGGCCGCTGGCCGGGCTGCGGGTGATCGACCTGACCGCGATGGTGATGGGACCGTACTGCACCCAGATCATGGCCGATATGGGCGCCGACGTGATCAAGGTCGAGTCACCCGACGGCGACACCACCCGCTACATCTCGGTCGGGCCGGCGCCGGCGATGAGCGGGGTGTTCGTCAACGTCAACCGCGGCAAGCGCAGCGTGGTGTTGGACCTGCACACCGAGGCCGGGAAAACGGCGCTGCGGGCGTTGATCGGCACCGCGGACGTGTTCATCCACTCGATGCGGGCCAAGGCGATCAGCAAGCTCGGCTTCGGCTACGACGCGGTCGCGGCCCTCAACCCGGGGATCGTGTACACCAACTGCTACGGCTACGGCCGGCGCGGGCCCGGCCGCGACCTGCCCGCCTACGACGACACCATCCAGGCTGAATGCGGGTTGCCGGCCGTGCAGCAACAGCTGACCGGGGAGGCCAGCTATGTCGGCACCATCATGGCGGACAAGGTCGCCGGGCTCACCGCGCTGTACGCCACCATGATGGCGCTGTTCCACCGGGAACGGACCGGGGAGGGCCAGGAGGTGGAGGCCGCCATGTTCGAGACGATGGCGTCGTTCATGCTGGTCGAGCACGCCAACGGCGCCATCTTCGACCCGCCGCTGGGCCCGGCGGGCTATCCGCGGGCGCTGGCGCCCAACCGCCGCCCGTATGCCACCAGCGACGGCTACCTCGCCGCGCTGATCTACAACGACAAACACTGGAACGCCTTTATCGGCGCGGTGCAGCCGCCGTGGGCCAGCGCCCGGTACGCCACCGTGGAGAGCCGGGCCCGCGAGATCGACACCGTCTATGCTCTGCTGGCCGAGACGCTGCGGGAGCGCACCACCGCCGAATGGCTGGCGTTGTTCCGCGAGTTGGAAATCCCCGCGGCGCCGTTGCATACCCCCGGGGCGCTGTTCGACCATCCGCACCTGAACGCGGTCGGCTTTTTCGAGACGGTGGACTCCCCGCACGGGGCGGTGCGGTTTCCCGGTGTGCCGACCTGGTTTTCGCGGACCCCGGGCCGCGTCGCGGGCCCCGCCCCGGAGTTGGGGGCCGACACCGCTGCGGTGCTGGAGGAACTCGGGTTGGCCGCCGAGCCGGCGCGCGGCGCGGGATAGCGTTTGTCCACAGGTCGTGGCGACGGGTGATTGACGGGCCCGGGCCGCGGTGCCAGCATGGAACGAACGCTGACCGCCCGATGGATATCTGGACCGAGGAGGTGAGGGCGAGATTGTGTCGCAGCGATAGTCCACATCCGTGTTTGACCGCAGTTTCGGCCCGACCCGGTCCGGGTACCCCTGTTGTCGGCTAAGCCCGAGCCGTCGCCGTCGCGCGAACTTCCCGACCGGACGGGCCTCCGGACAGGAGAAGGTCATGGATTTTGTTGTCCGCCGCCCCGTTTCGGCCAGGTGTTCCGCGGTGTTGCGGCATGCGGGTCGCCGCGCGGCCAGCCGGCTACGGGCCTGGCGGCATCTGACGCCGCAGCAGCGCGCCGAGCTGTACGTGTCGCGGATGCCGCCCGCGGTGATCACCGCCTCGCTGGGCGGGCACCCGTGGCACCCACCGGGGCGCGAGTAGGTCGCGCGAGCAGACGCAAAAGCCCCCGAAAACAGGTGTTTCAAGGGGCTTTTGCGTCTGCTCGGCGGGGTGCTGGCCGGGCCTACCCGGTACCCGCTTTCTTCTTCGCCAGCCGCAGCCAGGTATCCACCACCGTGTCCGGGTTCAGGGACACCGACTCGATGCCTTGTTCCATCAGCCATTCGGCCAGGTCGGGATGGTCGCTGGGGCCCTGGCCGCAGATCCCCACGTACTTGCCTTTCGCGCGAGCGGTGCTAATCGCCAGCGCCAGCAACTTTTTCACCGCCGGGTCGCGTTCGTCGAACAGGTCGGCGACGATGCCGGAGTCGCGGTCTAGGCCCAAGGTGAGCTGGGTGAGGTCGTTGGAGCCGATCGAGAAACCGTCGAAGACATCCAGGAACTCGTCGGCGAGCAGGGCGTTGGAGGGCACCTCGCACATCATGATGACCTTCAGCTCGTGCTCGCCTTGCCGCAAGCCGTTGTGGGCCAGTACCTCGATCACCTTGCGGCCTTCGTCGAGTGTCCGCACGAACGGGATCATCACCCAAATATTGGTGAACCCCATCGTCTCGCGCGCCTTTTTCACCGCCGCGCACTCCAACCCGAACGCGTCGGCAAAGCCCGGATCGACGTAACGGCTGGCGCCGCGATAGCCGATCATCGGGTTTTCCTCGTGCGGTTCGTAGCGGCGGCCGCCGATCAGGTTGGCGTACTCGTTGGACTTGAAGTCGGACAGCCGCACGATCACCGGCTTGGGATGCACCGAGGCGGCGATGGTGGCGATGCCCTCGGTCAGGCGGTCGACGTAGAAGCTCACCGGATCGGCATAGCCGGCCATTCGCGCGTCGATCGTCGCCCGGGTCTCGTCATCCTGGCGGTCGTAGTCGAGCAGCGCCTTCGGGTGCACCCCGATGTGGCTGGCGATGATCATCTCCAGCCGCGCCAGGCCGATACCGGCGTTGGGCAGCATGCCGAAATCGAACGCGCGGTCCGGGTTGGCGACGTTCATCATGATCTTCAGCGGCGGCTCCGGCATCGCGCCCAGGTCCGCGGTGACCCGGTCGAAGTCGAGCCGGCCTTCATAGACGACGCCGGTGTCGCCCTCCGCGCACGACACCGTCACCGCCGCGCCGTCCGGGATGCGCTCCAGTGCGTCGCCGGTTCCGACCACCGCCGGCACGCCCAGCTCGCGGGCGATGATCGCCGCATGGCAGGTGCGGCCGCCGCGATTGGTGACGATGGCGGCGGCGCACTTCATGATCGGCTCCCAGTCCGGGTCGGTCATGTCGGCGACCAGCACGTCGCCTTCCCGGAAGCTGTTCATCTGCTGCAGCGACCGGATGATCCGCGCTTGACCGGCCCCGATTTTCTGGCCGATGGCGCGGCCCTGGGTCAACACCTCGCCCTGCTCGTTGAGCTGGAAGCGCTCCAGCTGGGTGGCATGCGCGCGCGACTTCACCGTCTCCGGGCGGGCCTGCACGATGTAGAGCTTTCCGGTGTGGCCGTCCTTGGCCCATTCGACGTCCATCGGGCGGCCGTAGTGTTGCTCGATCACCAGGGCCTGACGCGCCAGTTCGTGCACGTCCTCGTCGGTGATGCAGAAGCGGCGCCGCTGTTCGGCGGGGGTGTCTTCGACCCGCACCCGCTCGCCGGGCCGATCGGAATAGACCATGCGCTGCTGCTTGGCCCCCAGGCTGCGCCGCAGCAGCGCGGGTTTACCGGCGGTCAAGGTGGGCTTGAACACGTAGAACTCGTCGGGGTTCACCGCGCCCTGAACCACCATCTCACCCAGGCCGTAGCTGCCGGTGACGAACACGACGTCGCGGAAACCCGATTCGGTGTCCAGCGTAAACAGCACCCCGGCGGCACCCACGTCCGAGCGCACCATCAGCTGCACGCCCGCGGAGAGGAAAACATCGTCGTGCCGGAAGCCTTGGTGCACGCGGTAGGCGATCGCGCGGTCGTTGTAGAGGGACGCGAAGACCTCTTTGACCGTGTGCAGGACGTTGTCGATGCCGGTGACGTTGAGGAAGGTTTCCTGCTGGCCGGCGAAGGAGGCGTCGGGCAGATCTTCGGCGGTGGCCGACGAGCGCACCGCCACCGCAACGTCCGGGGCGCCGGCGTCGTCGCACAGCTTGGCGTAGCCGTCCCGGATCGCCTGTTCTAACTCGGCGGGCAGCGCGGTCTCGGTGATCCAGCCGCGGATCTCCTTGCCGCTGCTGGCCAGCAGGTCGACGTCCTGCACGTTGAGGTTCTGCAGCCGGTCGGCGATGCGTGCCGCCAGACCGCTGTCGTGCAGATGGCGTCGGAACGCGCTGGCGGTGGTGGCGAACCCGCCGGGCACCGACACGCCCAGCTCGGCGAGGTTGCCGATCATCTCGCCCAGCGAGGCGTTCTTGCCGCCGACCTCGCCCAGGTCGGCCATGCCCAGTTGGTCTAGCCACAGCACCAGGTCGCTCACGCGGGCCTCCTCATCAAACAGCGGTGGTCGGAGGGGCTGGTATCGTGCGCTGCGGATGGCGCCAACCCCAACAGAACCCTCGCCGGCAGCGGTGTCACATGCATACCAGCCGCGGCCGGGTGTCAACGCGCCGGGTGGGAGCGCAATGCGACGTCCAGTCTTCTTCATCTCCGACTCCACGGGGATCACCGCGGAGACCATCGGCAACAGCATGCTGGCGCAGTTCGAAGGGGTGGAGTTCGAGAAGCATCGACTGCCGTTCATCGACGACGCGACCAAGGCCGAGTCCGCCGCGCAGCGGATTAAGACCCGATACCAGCAAACCGGCAGCCGACCGATTGTGGTGAACACCATGGCCGACCGTTCGCTCGGCGGGATTGTCGCCGCCAGCGGCGCACTGATGCTGGATGTGTTCGCGCCGTTCATCGGTCGGCTGGAGGAGGAACTGGGCGCCACCCCGTCCGGCGCGGTGAACCGCTCGCACGGACTGGTCGACGTCGAAAAGTATGAGGCGCGGATGAACGCCACCAACTACGCGCTGGCCCACGACGACGGCATGGACGTGGACTTCTCCCAAGCCGACCTGATCCTGGTCGGGGTGTCCCGCTCCGGCAAGACACCCACCTGCCTGTACATGGCGTTGCACTACGGGGTGAGCGCCGCTAACTACCCGCTGATCGACGAGGATCTGGACAAGCTGGAATTACCCGTACACCTGCGCCCGTACCGGGATCGGCTGTGCGGCCTAGCTATTGACCCGCAGCGGTTGGCGCAAATCCGCGAGCAGCGCCGGCCGGGTAGCCGCTATGCGGCCATGGAGCAGTGTCGCTGGGAACTGGAGCAAGCCGAGCGGCTGATGCGCCGGGAGGGTATCCCGTACCTCAACACCACCCACGTGTCGATCGAAGAGATCGCCAGCAAGATCTTTGACCGCTTCGGCATCGAGCGGACGATGTTCTGATCGGCGACTACTCGCCGCCCGCTAGGCCTGGACGATGATCGGGTCGCCGATGTTCACCAGGTTGAAGTACCAGGCCGCGTTGGACGGGCTCAGGTTGATACACCCGTGGCTGACATTGGCGTAGCCCTGGGAATCCACCGACCACGGCGCCGAATGTACATACACCCCGCTCCAGGTGACCCGCACCGCGTACTCCCCATCGAGCAGGTAGCCCTCGGGGTCGTTGAGCGGAATCCCGATCGTGCGGGAATCGAACTTGATGGTCCGCTCCTTGGACAGCGCGGTGAACGACCCGATCGGTGTCGGGCGCTTGGGCTTGCCCATCGAGGCGGGCATCACCCGCAGCACCTCTTCGTTCTGGCTGACGGTGAAGGTGTGCGCGGAGATGCTGGCCACAGCGACCACCGCATCGCCGGTTTCAAAGCGGCTCGACAACCCGCTGGCCTTCACGGTCACCGTGCTGTGGGCCGGCCAAAACCTGTCCGGCACCCACTGCACGACCTCGTCGCTCACCCAGTTGAACCGCCCGGTGGTGTTGCCCGCCGACGACACGTCGATGGTCCGTTCGGCGGCGGCGCGATCGGCGACCGGTTTGGTGAATTGCACGATGACCGGGTGCCCCACCCCGACCACCTGGCCGGGGCCGGGTTGGATGGTGGCCACGGTGTAACCGGCCCGCGGCGGCGCCTCGGCCGCCCGACTGACGGTCTCCGGGACCGCCAGCGTCAGCGCACACGTCGCCGCCACCACCGACAGACAGCGAACCACGCTTCGCATGGCGCCCACCCTCCCCAATGGTTGAATCATCAAGAACACATTCTAATCGGACGGGCCCCGACATGCCGGGACGCCGACGCCCGAACACCGGGCGCGGCAAACTATCGGAAAGGCGGCCTAGGGTGCCGCAGCGGCGGCGAAACTGCCCCACGCCGCCCGGGCGCCCGACTCGCCGATGCGGTAGACCTGCACCAACACCGCCACCGACGCCGCGATCACCAGCACCGCAATCAACCCCTGCACCACCGGCGACGGCCGGCGCCCACGCTGTTGGCGAACATGCGTCACCGCCAGCAGCGCGGCCACCACCAGCAGCGCCACCGAGCAGTAGATGGTGGTGTCGCCCAGGTTCATGTGGGTGGTCAAGGTGGGGGAGGAGTCGACGTGCTCGGCGAACCAGGCGCCGGCCCGCACCGTGGGCGGCGTCAACGCGACGGTCACCGCCGCCAGCGCCACCAACAGCCACACCAGCCGGCGGCGCGCCGCCGGCCACAACGCCGCGACGATCGCCAGCAGCGCGGTCAGCGGGGCCAAGACGATGATGAAGTGGTTCAGCAGGATGTGGACGGGCAGGCCGTGGAAGGTCGTCAACGCCGCTCCTTACGCGGTGGCCCGGACCCGTGCGGCGGCGGATTCCGGCATCGGGTCATACCGCACGAAGGACCGGGTGAAGGATCCCGCGCCGTGCGACAGCGACCGCAGGTCAATCGCGTAGCGGCTGAGTTCCACCTGCGGAACCTCGGCCTTCACCAGGGTGCGTTCGTCGCCGATCTTCTCGGTGCCCAGCACCCGGGCCCGGCGACTGGACAAATCCCCCATCACCGCGCCGACCAGGTCGTCGGGCACCAGCACCGAGACCTCGTCGATCGGTTCCAGCAGCGTCACTTTCGTGGCCGCCGCCGCCTCCCGCAACGCCAGCGCCCCGGCCATCTGGAAGGCGAAATCCGACGAGTCGACACTGTGGGCCTTGCCGTCGAGCAGGGTGACCCGGATGTCGACCACCGGGTATCCGGCGTCGACGCCCTTCTCCATCTGCGCCCGCACCCCCTTTTCCACGCTGGGGATGAACTGCCGCGGCACCGCACCCCCAACCACCTTGTCCACGAACTCGAACCCGGAGCCCTCCGGCAGCGGTTCGACCTCGACGTCGCACACCGCGTACTGACCGTGCCCGCCGGACTGCTTGACGTGCCGGCCGTGGCCTTTGGCGTTGCCGCCGAACGTCTCTCGTAGCGGGATCCGCAGCTCCACGGTGTCCACCGTGACGCCGTACCGGTTGGCCAGGCCGTCGAGCACCACGCTGGAGTGGGCCTCACCCATGCACCACAGCACGGTCTGGTGGGTTTCCGGGTTCTGCTCGATGCGCAGCGTCGGGTCTTCGGCCGCCAGCCGCGCCAACCCGACCGACAGCTTGTCCTCATCGGTTTTCGCGCGCGGCTGGACCGCGATCGGCAGCAGCGGCTCGGGCATCGTCCAGGGTCGCAAGACCAGCGGTTCGGCCTTGTCCGACAGGGTGTCCCCGGTTTCGGCGCGGCTGAGCCGACCGATCGCGCACATGTCGCCGGCCACCACAGTGCCCGCCGGGCGCTGCTGTTTACCCAGCGGGAACGACAGGGTGCCGATCCGCTCGTCCTCGTCGTGGTCGGCGTGGCTGTTCTCCTCGCCGAAAAACGATGTGAAATGGCCCGACACGTGCACCGTCGCGTCGGGCCTGATGGTGCCGGAGAACACCCGGACCAAACTGACCCTGCCGACGTAGGGGTCCGAGGTCGTCTTCACCACCTCGGCCAACAGCGCCGCGTCCGGGTCGCAGCGCAGGCTGTCATGTGTCGCGCCTTGCGGGGTGAACACCTCCGGCAGCGGGTGCTCCAGCGGAGACGGGAATCCACTGGTGGCGACCTCGAGCAGCTCCAGTGTGCCGACCCCGGTGTTGGCGCACACCGGGATCACCGGGAAGAAGGAGCCGCGGGCGACCGCCTTCTCCAGGTCCGCGATCAGCACCGCCTGATCGATCTGTTCACCGCCGAGGTAGCGCTCCATCAGCGACTCGTCTTCGGACTCTTCGATGACGCCCTCGATGAGGCTGCCGCGGTGTTCGTCGATCTGCTCGCGGTACGACGGGTCCGGGGCGTGTTCGGTGCGCTGCCCGCCGGCGTAGTCGTAGTGCGTCTGGGTCAGCAGCCCGATCAACCCGTCGCCGACCGGCAGATACAGCGGTAACACCTTGCCGCCGAATGCCGCCTGCGCGGTGGCCAGGGTGTTGGGGTAGTCGGCGCGGGCGTGGTCCAGCTTGGTGATGACCACCGCGCGCGGCATCCCCACCTGATCGCATTCCTGCCACAGCGATTTGGTCGGCTCGTCGACCCCCTCGTTGGCGGCGATCACGAACAGCGCGCAGTCCGCGGCGCGCAACCCGGCGCGCAGCTCGCCGACGAAGTCGGCGTAGCCGGGGGTGTCGATCAAATTGACCTTGATCCCGTCGTGCAGCAACGACGCCAGCGCCAGCCCGACCGAGCGCTGCTGCCGGATCTCGGCGTCGTCGAAGTCGCAGACGGTGGTGCCGTCCACCACCGAGCCGAGCCGGGGCAACACCCCCGACGCCACCAGCAACGCATCCACCAGGGTGGTTTTCCCGGCGCCCGACGGGCCCACCACCACCACGTTGCGGATGGCGGCCGGACTGTCCGCGGTGGGGGCGCTCCCGCTGCCTGAGGAAGTGGTCGTCTTGTCTGCCATCGTGCGCCGCTCCTCCTCATCGCTGCGCTCTGCATCGTCGCCGGCGGTCATCGTGCGCCGCTCCTGGTTCCCCGGCTGTCGTGCTGATAGTCCACCCTTCCCTCAACCGCTGCCCAGCACAAGCGGTTCAGCCAAAACGGTGTCCACGGCGATCGTGTTGAGGTGCCCCATGGCCGGTGCCAGAATCGAAGGCATGAACTCGGGCGCCGATTGGCCCGTATTCGCTGACGGACGCTGAGGGTGTTCCCCGAGTGGAACGGGAGACACCATGATCATCCTTCTTGTGCTGGCCGGTGCGGTCGGCATCGCGGCACTATCAGCGGTGGCGAACTTCCGCGTGATCAAGGAATACGAACGCGGCGTCGTCTTTCGGTTCGGGCGGGTGCAACGCAGCGTGCGGACGCCGGGGCTGACCTGGCTGGTCCCCGTCGCCGATCACCTGGAGAAGGTGAACATGCAGATCATCACGATGCCGGTGCCCGCCCAGGACGGCATCACCCGCGACAACGTGACGGTGCGGGTCGATGCGGTGATTTATTTCCGGGTCGCCGACCCGGTGCGGGCGGCCGTCGATGTGCAGGACTACATCTCGGCCGTTGGGCAGGTCGCCCAGACGTCGCTGCGATCGATCATCGGCAAAAGCGATCTCGACGACCTGCTGTCCAACCGGGAGGGGCTCAACCAGGGCCTGGAAGTGATGATCGACAGCCCGGCGCTGGGCTGGGGCATCCACATCGACCGTGTGGAGATCAAGGACGTGGTGTTGCCGGAGTCGATGAAGAGGTCGATGTCGCGGCAAGCCGAGGCCGAACGAGAACGCCGTGCCCGGGTGATCACCGCCGATGGGGAGCTGCAGGCGTCGCGCAAACTCGCGCAGGCCGCCGAGGCGATGGCCGACCATTCGGCCGCCCTGGAGCTGCGCCTGCTGGAGACGGTGGTTGAGGTCGCCGCGGAGAAGAACTCCACGCTGGTGCTGCCGTTCCCGGTGGAGCTGCTCCGGTTCCTCGAGCGGGCGACCCCGTCGGACGCGGCTCTCAACGGTGCGAGTGCGGAG
Organism: Mycobacterium sp. pUA109; assembly: GCF_041287095.1. NCBI lineage: Bacteria > Bacillati > Actinomycetota > Actinomycetes > Mycobacteriales > Mycobacteriaceae > Mycobacterium > Mycobacterium sp. pUA109. The sequence goes on from NZ_JBGGKS010000015.1 coordinate 43,543, forward strand.
CTCGCCGCGCACTAGGCGCTGCGCCCCTGCGTCGAGGAACGCCTGAGCCGAGGCCGGCTACGCCGAGGCCGGCTACGCCGAGGCCAGCCGCACCAGTTCTTTTGCCGCCCCGCGCAGCTCGGCGACCGAGCCGATCGGCGCGGGGTAGCCGACCCGGGTGTAGGCCACCCCGCGGTCGGTAACGACCCGAAGGTCCAGGCCGTAGCGGTCGGCACCGGTGCACGTCGCCGACGTGGTGTCCGGGTAGCCGCCCAGTGCCTGCGCCATCGCCCGCAGCGCATCGGCGTGGTCGGCGTTGAGGTGGGCGATCGCGGCCGCCGCGCGCGGTGCCACCGGGTCGGGGCCCGCGGCGGTGTAGTCCTCGCCGGTCGCCGAATCCATGCGGCCGTAACCGCCGACCCAGCGCACCCGGTGCACCCGCAGCACCCACACCGAGAAGTCGCTGTAGTCGATGTAGTACTTACCGGCCGGCACGTCCGCCAGGTAGGCGTCGCGGGCCGCGGCCAGCTCGTCGCCGCTGGGGTGGTGCACCACACCGGCGAGGGTGACCCGCGCGCCGGCCAGCGGATCGGCCTGGGTGGACGGTTCGACGATGGCGAGGCTGGCCCGCGGGTCCTTGGTCAGGTTGCGGCCGTGCTCGGCCATCCGGGACACACACAGCACCGGGGCGCCGCCCAGCAGCCCGTAGGTGACCAGCGACGCCCACGGATCGCCGTGCGCGGTCAGCGTCGCCAGCGTGGCGGCGTTGGTGGAGGCCGCGATGGTGCGGGCTTCTTCGGCCGCCGACGGCCGGGTGTCGTTGACGACCGGGGTCAGTGGGGGCGGCGCCGACGGGGCATCGCCCGGGTCGCCGTGATCACGGGAAGCCATGTCGGCACGATACCGGGTATCTCGGGTCGGTCAGGCCAGCCAGCCCGCCCAGCGCTGCACCTCGACGGTGATGACCGGGCCGGTCAGGGCCACGGTGCGGTATTGCGGGTATTTCGCCTGCAGCAACCGGTATCCGGTGTGCAGCTGCGCGCCGTCGTGGTGCACGGCCGCGGGGCCGTCGGCGCGCACCCACCACAGCTGGGTCCAGTCGTCGGTGTAGTGATCCACCAGCAGGCTGACCCGCGGGTTGTGCTCGATATTGGTCAGCCGGCGCAGCCGGGCCGTGGTTTTGGGTTTGGCGTCGACGGCGGTGTAGACGACGTCGTCGCGCACCGCGAACACCACCGGCACCAGGTGCGGTGCGCCGCCGGGGGTCACGGTGGCCAGCCGCGCGACCGGTGCCTGCGCGAACCGGCGGCGGAGGTCGGCGTTGTCGCCCACCCGGCCAGCCTATGGGACGCCACCGTTTTCGCCGCGCCGGCATTCCCCGTCGGGGCCGCTCGCTACCGTAAAGTGCATCCAATCGCGCGTAGCGGCCACGTACGCTGCGAGGAACCGGTGAACCGATGCAGGAGGTGACGGGATGGGCGGATCTCCCCGCGGACCGTGGCGGTCTTTGCTCTGTGTGGCGGCTGCGGTCGGGCTGGGTCTAGCCACGGCGCCGGCGTACGCGGCGCCCGCCCCGGCGCCGGACCCGTCGTCGATGGTCGCCAAGGTGGGACCGACCGTCGTCGACATCAACACCCAGATGGGGTACCAAAGCGCGGTCGGGGCCGGCACCGGCATTCTGCTCGACCCCAGCGGCGTGGTGCTGACCAATAACCACGTCATCTCCGGGGCCACCAACGTCACCGCGATCGCCATCGGTAACGGCCAAACCTACGATGTCGACGTGCTCGGCTATGACCGCAGCCACGACGTCGCCGTGGTGCAGCTCCGTGGGGCGGTCGGGCTGCCCGCCGCCGAGCTCGGTGACTCGTCGTCGGTGGCGGTCGGCGACCCGGTCGTCGCGATGGGCAACGCGGGCGGCCAGGGCGGCACCCCGAGCGCGGTCGCCGGTCACGTCACCGCGCTGAACCAGACCGTGTCGGCGGCCGACGAGTTGACCGGCAGCTCGGAGACGCTCAACGGCATGATCCAGGCCGACGCCCCGATCCGGGCCGGCGACTCGGGCGGGCCGATGGTCAACGCCGCCGGCCAGGTGATCGGCATGAACACCGCCGCCTCCGACAACTACAAGATCCCGCAGCAGGGCGGTCAGGGCTTCGCGATCCCGATCAACCAGGCGCTCGCGATCGCCGGGCAGATCCGGTCGGGCGCCGCGTCAAACACCGTGCACATCGGTGACACCGCATTCCTGGGGGTCGGCGTGGTCGACCACAACGGCGCCGGCGCGCGGGTGGAGCGGGTGCTGGCCAACACCCCGGCCGCGGACGCCGGAATCGGGATGGGCGACGTGATCACCGCGGTCGACAACGCCCCGGTCACCTCGGCCACCGCGTTGACGGATCTGCTGGACCAGCATCACCCCGGCGACACCATCGCACTGACCTGGCGCGGTCAGCTGGCCGGCGTGCACACCGAGAAGGTCACGTTGGCGCCGGGCCCGGTCGGCTGACGACCGATTCCCCGCCCCGACGGGTAACCGCCGCCGTTTTGCGGTAGGTGTGGAGGGGTGGGTTTAGCGAACGACGAACTCGATCCGGCCGACCCCACCGCGGGGAGCCGCGTCGAAGACGGTGTGGTCGAGCATCCCAGCGCCGACGACTTCGGTGACGCTCGTGCTCTGCCGGCCGACCCGACCTGGTTCAAACGCGCGGTGTTCTACGAGGTGCTGGTCCGCGCGTTCTACGACTCCAACGCCGACGGGATCGGTGATCTGCGCGGGCTCACCGAGCGGCTGGACTACCTGCGCTGGCTGGGCGTCGACTGCCTGTGGCTGCCGCCGTTTTACGACTCGCCGCTGCGCGACGGCGGCTACGACATCCGCGACTTCTACCGGGTGTTGCCGGAGTTCGGGACCGTCGAGGACTTCGTCACGCTGCTCGACGCCGCCCACCGCCGCGGCATCCGCGTCATCACCGACCTGGTGATGAACCACACCTCCGACTCGCACCCGTGGTTCCAGGAATCCCGCCGGGACCCCGACGGCCCCTACGGCGACTACTACGTGTGGAGCGACACCAGCGAACGCTACGCCGACGCCCGCATCATCTTCGTCGACACCGAAGAATCCAACTGGACCTTCGACCCGGTGCGCCGCCAGTTCTATTGGCACCGGTTCTTCTCGCATCAACCCGACCTGAACTACGACAACCCGGCCGTGCAGGACGCGATGATCGACGTGCTGCGGTTCTGGCTGGATCTGGGCATCGATGGGTTCCGGCTCGACGCGGTGCCGTACCTGTTCGAGCGGGAGGGCACCAACTGCGAGAACCTGCCCGAGACGCACGCCTTCCTCAAACGTTGCCGCAAGGTGGTCGACGACGAATACCCGGGCCGGGTGCTGCTGGCCGAAGCCAACCAGTGGCCGTCCGACGTCGTCGAGTATTTCGGCGACCCCGACACCGGCGGTGACGAGTGCCACATGGCGTTCCACTTCCCGCTGATGCCCCGCATCTTCATGGCGGTGCGCCGCGAGTCGCGCTTCCCCATCTCCGAAATCCTGGCCCAGACGCCGCCGATCCCGGAGCTGGCGCAGTGGGGCATTTTCCTGCGCAACCACGACGAGTTGACGCTGGAGATGGTCACCGACGAGGAACGCGACTACATGTACGCCGAATACGCCAAAGACCCGCAGATGAAGGCGAATGTCGGCATCCGGCGGCGGTTGGCGCCGCTGCTGGACAAGGACCGCAACCAGATCGAGTTGTTCACCGCGCTGCTGCTGTCGCTGCCCGGGTCCCCGATCCTGTACTACGGCGACGAGATCGGGATGGGCGACATCATCTGGTTGGGGGACCGCGACGCGGTGCGCACCCCGATGCAGTGGACCCCGGACCGCAATGCCGGCTTCTCCGCCGCCAACCCGGGCCGGCTGTACCTGCCGCCCATCCAGGACCCGGTGTACGGCCACCAGTCGGTCAACGTCGAAGCCCAGCGCGACACGTCGACGTCGCTGCTGAACTGGACCCGCACCATGCTGGCGGTGCGCCGCCGCCACGACGCCTTCGCCATCGGCACATTCCGGGAACTGGGCGGCTCCAACCCGTCGGTGCTGGCGTACGTGCGGGAGCTCGAAGACGACACCGGCGGGACTGTGCTGTGCGTCAACAACCTGTCCCGCTTCCCCCAACCCATCGAGCTGAACCTGCAGCACTGGAGCGGCTACACCCCGATCGAACTGACCGGGCACGTGGAGTTTCCGGCCATCGGGCAGCTGCCCTACCTGCTGACGCTGCCCGGACACGGCTTCTACTGGTTTCAGCTGTGCAAGTCTGAGGAGTCGCGATGACTTCTGCTACCGACCGGTCCGCCGGGGTGCCCGCCAACCTGCCCTGGGCGGACTGGCTTGTTCAACAACGCTGGTACGCCGGCCGCAACCGGGAACTGTCCGCCGCCACCCCCGGCCTCATCGTGGCGTTGCGCGACGGCTTGGATTTGGTGCTGGTGGACGTCACCTACACCGACGGGGCCACCGACCGCTATCAGGTGGTGGTCAGCTGGGACGCCGACCTGGTCTCCGAGTACAGTGCGGTCGCCACGATCGGCACCGACCACGGCCACGTTGGCTACGACGCGCTGTATGACCCGGACGCCTGCCGGTTCCTGCTGTCGCTGATCGACTCCGCCGCGGTGCGCGGCGACGTCACCTTCGCCCGGGAACCCGACGCCGTGCTGCCGCTGGACGCGGCGTCCTGGGTGGCCGACGCCGAGCAGAGCAACACCAGCGTCATCTTCGAACAGGACGCCATCCTGAAGGTGTTCCGCCGCACCACCACCGGCATCAGCCCCGACATCGAACTCAACCGGGTGTTGGCGCGCACCGGCAACCCGCATGCGGCCCGACTGCTGGGCGCCTACCAGGCGGTGCTGCCCGGCGGGGTGCCCTGCCCGCTGGGCATGGTCAACGCGTACGCCGCCAACTCCGCGGAAGGCTGGGCGATGGCCACCGCCAGCGTCCGCGACCTGTTCGCCGAGGCCGACCTGTACGCCCACGAGGTCGGCGGGGATTTCGCCGGCGAGTCCCAGCGACTCGGCGAGGCGGTCGCGTCGGTGCACGCGACGCTGTCCGAGGCCCTGGGCACCATGGCGTCCACCTTCCCGGTGGACGCCATGGTGGCGCGGCTGAAGGCCACCGCCGCGACCGTTCCCGAGCTGGAGCCCCACCTGGGTGCCATCGAGCAACGCTTCGGCGCGCTGGCCGGTGTACCGATCACCACCCAACGCGTGCACGGCGACCTGCATCTGGGGCAGGTGCTGCGCACCCCGGAAAGCTGGTTGCTGATCGACTTCGAGGGCGAACCCGGCCAGCCGTCCGAGGAGCGGCGCGCGCCGGACTCCCCGCTGCGGGACGTCGCCGGTATGCTGCGCTCCTACGAGTACGCCGCCTACGGGCAGCTGGTCGACCAGAGCGACGACAAGCAACTGGCGGCGCGAGCCCGGGAATGGGTGCAGCGCAACCGCACCGCGTTCTGCGACGGCTACGCCGCGGTGTCCGGGGTCGATCCGCGGGCGTCCGCGGACCTGCTGGCGGCCTACGAACTGGACAAAGCGGTGTACGAGGCCGGCTACGAGTCGCGGCACCGGCCGGGCTGGCTGCCGATTCCACTGCGCTCGATCGAGCGTCTCCTGGTTAGCTGAGCCTCGCTCGCGCTGCCGAGACCGCCGAGGTCTGGCAGCATGGTCGTTCGTGATTCGTCTTCGCCAGATGTACGACAGCGAAACGAAGCTGTCCTGGGTGTTGTCCGCGCTGGCCGGGGTGCTGGGGGCTACGGCGTTTTCACACTCCGCGGGATACTTCGTCACCTTCATGACCGGAAACGCCCAGCGCGCAGTGATGGGGTTCTTCGCCGACGAAGAGTGGACGACGGCCTCGCCCTGGTTGGCGGTGTCGGCTGCGCTGCTCATGGTGGCCTTCGTCGCCGGCGTGATCAGCGCGTCACTGTGCCGCCGCTACCTGTGGCCGACCCGGCCGCATGCGTCCACCGTGCTGGCCACGTTGGCGCTCGTGCTCGCTACCGTGGTCGACCTCTTCCTGGGCGGGCCCGCGCTGCCCCTGCCGTTCTTTCCGATCGCGTTGGTGACCTTCGGTGTCGGTGCGTTGAACACCACCTTCGTCAACAAAGACGGCGAAACGTCGATCGGTTTGAGCTATATGACCGGGACGCTGGTGAAGATGGGCCAAGGCATCGAGCGGCACTGCAACGGCGGGAATCTCACCGACTGGCTCGGATATTTCCTGATCCTGGCCAGCTTCATGGGCGGCGCCACCATCGGCGGGTTCATCAGCCTGTTCGCCGGGGGCACCTACATGCTGGGTATCGCCAGCGTGGTGTGCGCCCTGACCAGCGGGTACACCTACCTCTACGCCGACCGCCGCGCGTTGTGGAAATAGTTCCGCCCGCGGGAAAAAGCATGGGCAGCAGCGCCGGGTGGACGCTGCTGCCCATGCCTGGGGTGGTGCGGTTTAGGTGGCGGGCGCGGTACCCAGCAGCACCCGCTGGATGTCGGGCTTCATGGCCACCAGCTGCTGGTTCCAGTACGGCCAGGCGTGCGTCCCGTCGGCCGGGAAGTTGAACACCCCGTTGTTGCCGCCGGCGGCAATGTAGTTGTCCCGGAAGGTTTCGTTGGTGCGCAACGTGAAGCTTTCCAGGAACTTGGCCGGCATGTCGGCTCCGCCCAGCTCGTTGGGTGTGCCGTTACCGCAGTAGATCCAGATGCGGGTGTTGTTTTGCACCAGCGTCGGGATCTGCACCATCGGGTCGTTGCGCTTCCACGCCGGGTCGCTGGACGGACCCCACATGCTGTTGGCGTTGTAGCCGCCGGAGTCGTTCATCGCCATGCCGATCAGCGTCGGCCACCACCCCTCCGACGGGTTGAGGAACCCGGACAGCGCTGCGGCGTACGGGAACTGCTGCGGGTGGTAGGTCGCCAGGATCAGCGACGAGCTGCCCGCCATCGACAGGCCCACCACCGCGTTGCCGGTCGTCGAGACACCCCGGTTGGCCTGCAGCCAGCTCGGCATCTCCTGAGTCAGGAACGTCTCCCACTTGTAGGTGTAGTTCTGGCCGTTGCCCTGCGAGGGTTGGTACCAGTCGGTGTAGAAGCTGGACTGCCCGCCGACCGGCATGATCGTGGACAGGCCCGACTGGTAGTACTCCTCGAACGCCGGGGTGTTGATGTCCCAGCCGTTGTAGTCGTCCTGGGCGCGCAGACCGTCGAGCAGGTACACCGCGTGCGGCCCCCCGCCCTGGAACTGAACCTTGATGTCGCGACCCATCGACGGCGAGGGCACCTGCAGGTATTCGACCGGCAGACCCGGTCGGGAGAACGCGCCGGCAGTCGCTGTGCCGCCGACCACACCGACCAGGCCGGGCAGCAACGCCGCCCCGATGGCCGCCATCGTCAGCCGGCGTGGCAAACCTGCCGCGGCGCCGCGCAACTTGTCAACGAACTTCATAGCTCCTACCCATCCCAACTTTCATCTGCCGTTTGACACGGTCGAATGGCTGTCCTGCGGCAGTCAAACACGAATCGGGGGGTTTTCCGGCCCGTCGCCGCCGGGGGAACGCGTCGCGGTTAGCTAACGATTGCGAGACACCGCCGTTACCGTCGCCCGCGGGCGACGTCGGCGCCGCGCGCCGGTCTGGGAGGATGCCGAAGACGGAAAGGGGAGCGCCATGACCACCATCGCCGCGCCGCTCGCCGGCGTGCGAGTCGTCGAGATCGCGAGTTTCGTCGCGGTGCCCCTGGCGGGCATGACGCTGGCCCAGCTGGGCGCCGAGGTGATCCGGGTCGACCCGATCGGTGGCGGCGCCGACTATCACCGCTGGCCGGTCGCCGACAACGGCACCAGCATCTACTGGTCGGGGCTGAACAAGGGCGTCCGGTCGGTGGCGGTCGACCTGAGGTCGGACGCCGGCCAGCGCCTGGTGCAACGGCTGATCGTCGACGCCGGCGTGTTGATCACGAATGTGGTAGGGCGGCAATGGCATTCGTACGAGACGTTGACCGCTGAACGCGCCGACCTGATCCACCTGGAGGTCAGCGGACGCGGCGACGGGTCGACCGGGGTGGACTACACGGTCAACGCCGCGGTCGGTTTCCCGTTGGTGACCGGTCCCGCCGAGCACGGTGGCCCGATCAACCATGTGCTGCCGGCCTGGGACGTGACGTGCGGGCTGTATGTCGCGCTGGGCGTCATCGCCGCGTTGCGCCGCCGCGACGACACCGGCGTCGGCGGCCGGATCACCCTGGCGCTGGAGAACGTCGCGCTGGCGACGGCGGGGGCGCTGGGACTGCTCACCGAGCCGATGGTCAACGGCACCGAGCGGCAACGCCTCGGCAACGCCATCTACGGCCAGTACGGTCAGACCTTCACCAGCGGCGACGGCGCGTCGTTCATGATCGTCACGCTGACCCCCCGGCATTTCCGCGACCTGACCGAACTCACCGGAACCACGAAAGCCGTTGCCGCGCTGGCGGATGCGCTTGGCGCGGACTTCGCCCAGGAAGGCGACCGGTACCGCTACCGCGACGCGTTGACCGGCTTGTTCACGGTGTGGTTCGCCGAGCACACCGCCGAGGAGATCACCGCCGGCTTGTCGGCCACGTCGATCCTGTGGGACCGCTACCGCACCTTCGGGGAGGTGGCGGCCAGCGACCGGGTGACGGCCAACCCGCTGTTCACCGCGCTGCATCAGCCGCGGGTCGGCGACTATCTGGCCGCCGGGTCACCGTTGGCGATCGACGGCGTACACCCCCCGGCGGTGGCGGCGCCGGCGCTGGGCGACGACACCGCGGCGGTGTTGCGGGATCGGCTCGGGATGGGCGGCGAGGAGCTGGCCCGGCTGGTCGAGCAGGGAATCGTCGCCGGCGCATGAGTCGTCTGCTGGACTTACTTGAGGTGCGGCCCGCCGACGGCGACGTGTGGATCGGCCCCGGCAGCGGGCCGGCCGGCAAGCGCGCGTTCGGCGGGCAGCTGGCCGGGCAGGCGCTGGCCGCGGCCGGCCGCACCGTCACCGGGATGGCACCGACCAACATGCACGTGCAGTTTCTGCGCGGCGGCGACGCCGGCGACCCCGTCGAATACGCGGTGGAGCGGGTGTTCGACGGGCGGACCTCGGCGTGCCGGCGGGTCATGGCGCGGCAATCCGGCCGGCTGCTGACCACCGCCACGGTCACCTTCGCGGCGGCGCTGGCCGGCCCGGAACACGGCCGGGTCGCCGCGCCGGCGCCACCCGGTGACCTGCCGCGCACCGGCCCGGCCGGGCCCGCCCCGTCGATGCCGCTCGACGAGATCGACATCCGGATCGCCGACACCGGGTGCGGGGAGGCATTTACTCGCCGATTCTGGTGGCGCACAACGGTTCCGCTGCCCGACGATCCGTTTCTGCACACCTGCGCGGCGGTGTATGTCACCGATGTCTACATGATCGACCCGGCGCTGCAGGTGCACGGCCATGCGATGGCCGACCGCAGTCATCGCAGCGGCACGACCGCCTCCTCGGTGTGGTTTCACCAACCGGTGCGCAGTGACCGGTGGAATCTGCTGGAGTCGTCGTCGCCGGCCGCCGCGCGCGGACGCGGCGTGGTCAGCGGCCGGCTGGTCGACCCCGACGGGGCGGTCGTCGCCACGCTGGTGCAGGAGGGGTTGATCGCGGCCCGCGAATAGTGTCGGTCGCAAACGACGAAAGGTAGGAGATAACGCAATGCGCACGTTTGGATCGGTTAACGAATTGGCCGCGCTGCAGGGTCAATCCATCGGCCACAGCGACTGGGTGACCATCACTCAGGAGGCGGTGAACCTGTTCGCCGACGCGACCGGGGATCACCAGTGGATCCACGTCGACCCGGAGAGGGCCGCCAACGGCCCGTTCGGGACCACGATCGCGCACGGCTACATGACGTTGTCGCTGCTGCCGCAGTTGATGCACACCATGTACCGGGTGGACGGGCTGAAGATGGCGGTGAACTACGGGCTGAACAAGGTCCGCTTCCCGTCGCCGGTGCCGGTCGGCTCCAAGGTGCGCGCCGAGGGTTCGGTGGTCAACGTCGATGACCTCGGTGACGGTGCCTACCAGGTGACCCTGTCGACGACCGTCGAAGTCGAAGGCGCCGCCAAGCCGGCGTGTGTCGCCGAGAGCGTCGTTCGGTACATGACCTGACCCGGTCAGAACTCGGCGATGGTGTGTTCCAGCCGTTCGGCCAGTAGCGCCTGCGCGGCCGCGCGTCGGGTCGGCAGATGCGCCGACGGGAACGGTGTTGCCACCGGTTGGTATTCGCGCAAGGTGCGGCGGGCCACCGTCATCTTGTGCAGCTCGGTGGCCCCGTCGGCGATGCCCAGCGACTGCGCGGCCACCATCATCTTCACGAACGGCATCTCGTTGGACACCCCCAGCGCGCCGTGCAGGTGCATGGCGCGCTGCACCACGTCGTGCAGCACCTGCGGCATGGCGACCTTCACCGCGGCGATATCGCGGCGCACCTTCTGGTAGTCGCGGTGCCGGTCGATCAGCCAGGCGGTGCGCAGCACCAGCAGCCGGAACTGTTCGATCTGAATCCAGCTGTCGGCCACCTTTTCCTGGGTCATCTGCAGATCCGACAGCGGACCAAACCGGGTCTGCCGCGACACCGCCCGCTCGCACATCATGTCGAAGGCCAGCCGCGCCAACGCGATGGTGCGCATCGCGTGGTGCACCCGTCCGCCGCCCAGCCGGGTCTGGGCGATCGCGAACGCCTGCCCTTCCCCGCCGAGCACGTGGTCCAGGGGCACCCGCACGTTGGTGTAGCGGACATAGCCGTGGCTGGCATGCTCGCCCGACTCCACCCCGACACCGACATTGCGGACGATCTCAATACCCGGGGTTTCGGCCGGCACGATGAACAGCGACATCTTCTCCCGGGTGCGCGCGTCCGGGTTGGTGACGGCCATGACGATGAAGAACGCGGCGTGGCGGGCGTTGGTGGAAAACCACTTCTCGCCATTGAGCACCCACGAATCGCCGTCCCGTTCGGCGCGGGTGACGAACAGGCCCGGGTCCGAACCGCCCTGCGGCTCGGTCATCGAATAACACGACGTGATCGCCCCGTCGAGCAACGGCTGCAGATAGCGGGCCTTTTGCTGGTTGGTGCCGAACAGCGCCAGGATCTCGGCGTTGCCCGAATCCGGTGCCTGACAGCCAAATACCGACGGCGCCCAGCGGGACCGGCCCAGGATCTCGTTGAGCAGCGCCAGCCGCACCTGCCCGTAGCCCTGCCCGCCGAGGTCGGGCGGCAGGTGCGCCGCCCACAGGCCCTGCTCCTGCACCCGCTGCTGCAGCGGCCGCAACACCGCCACGGTGTCGGGATTCGCCCGGTCGTAGGGGTCTAGCGCCACCAGGTCCAGCGGGTCGACCTCCGCGCGCATGAACTCCTCGACCCAGTCCAGTTTGCGCTGATAGTCCGGCTCGGTTTCAAAGTCCCACATGGTGGTCACCGTAACGCCGACAACCCGGTGCACGGCATGCTTAAGGCAATGCGAATCACCCAGATCATCGAGACCCCGATACGGTTGCGTGGCGAGATCGCCAACGCGCTGGTCGACTTCTCACGGCACACGGTGTCGCTGGTTGCGGTGGTCTCCGACGTGCGGCGACACGGCAAACCGGTCGCCGGGGTCGCGTTCGACTCGATCGGCCGGTTCGCCCAAAGCGGCATTCTGCGCGACCGGATGATCCCGCGGGTGCTGTCCGCGCCACCGGAGTCGCTGCACGACCACGCGGGCCGCATCGACCCGGCACGGGTGCTGGCGTGCGCGATCGCCGACGAAAAGCCGGGCGGACACGGCGACCGCGCCGCCGCGGCGGCCGCGCTGGAACTGGCGTGCTGGGATCTGAACGCCAAACTCGCCGAGGAGCCCGCTTACGCCACCATCGCCCGCCACTGGGGCCGGGAACCGGCCCGGTCGGCGGTCCCGGTGTACGCCGCCGGCGGCTACTACTATCCCGGCGACGACCTGGACCGGCTGCGCACCGAGATGCGCGGCTACCGCGACCTGGGCTACACCGCGGTCAAGGTGAAGATCGGCGGGGCGGCGCTGCGCGACGACCTGGCCCGCATCGAGGCGGTGCTCGACGTCGTCGGCGCCGGCGCCCGGGTCGCCGTCGACGCCAACGGCCGCTTCGACGCGGCCGCGGCGTGCGACTGGGCGCGGGCATTGAGCCCGTACGGGTTGCGGTGGTACGAGGAGCCCGGCGACCCGCTCGACTTCGAACTGAACCGCCAGGTGATCGAGTGCTACGACGGTGCCGTGGCCACCGGGGAGAACCTGTTTTCGGTGCCCGACGTGACCAACCTGGTCCGCTACGGCGGCATGCGCCCGGGCCACGACGTCTTTCAGATGGACGCCGGGCTCAGCTACGGGCTGACCGAATACGCCCGCATGCTCGGGGTGCTGGAGGCGCACGGGTTCGATCGCCGGTTCGCCTACCCGCACGGCGGTCACCTGATCAACCTGCACATCGCCGCCGGGCTGGGGCTGGGCGGCTGCGAATCCTATCCGGGGGTGTTCGCCCCGTTCGGCGGCTACTCGCCGGGCTGTGTGCTGTCCGACGGCGCGATCACGCCCGCCGACACACCGGGCTTCGGGCTGGAGCAGAAGGCCGGGCTGACCGAGTTGATCGACGACCTGCTGGGATGAACGGATGAAGATTGCGGTAATCGGTTGCGGCGCGATGGGTTCGGTGTATGCCGCCAAACTGGCGGCGGCCGGCAATGAGGTGCTGGCCGTCGACCGGGCGGGCGATCACATCGCGCAGATCGCCGCGCACGGACTGCGGATCAGCGGACCGGGATACGACCAGGTGGTGACGATGCGGGCGGCCACCGCCGCCCCGGCCGAGCCGATGGACCTGGTGGTGTTGGCGGTCAAGGCCGCCGACGTGGCCGCCGGGGCCACCGCAGCCCGGCCGGTGCTGGGGGCGACCACCCCGCTGCTGACCATCCAGAACGGGCTGGGATCGGCCGATGTCGTCGCCGGCATCGTCGGCGGCCACCGGGTGGCGGTGGGCATCGCCAGCGGGTTCGGCGCATCGCGCCGCGCACCCGGGTATGTGCATCACAACGCGATGCGCGCGCTGCGGTTTGGCGCGTACTCGTCGCTGCCGTTCGCGACGGTGACCGCGATCGCTCAGGCGTGGACCGAGGCGGGCTTCGACGCCGCCGCGGTGGCCGACATCGCCGCCATGCAGTGGGAGAAGCTGATCTGCAACGTCGCCTACAGCGCGCCGTGCGCGCTGACCGGGATGACGGTCGGGCAGGTGATGGACGATCCGGACCTGGGGCCGGTCAGCCGCGCCGCCGCGACCGAAGCCTGGGCGGTGGCCCGGGCGTCCGGGATCGCCATCGACGTCACCGACCCGGTCGCGCACGTCCGCGCCTTCGGCGCGCAACTGCCGGAGGCGAAGCCGTCGGCCCTGCTCGATCATGAAGCGCGTCGGGTCAGCGAGATCGACGTCATCAACGGCGCGGTGGTGCGCCAGGCCGCGCGGGTCGGCGAATCGGCGCCGGTCAACACCACGCTCACCGCGCTGGTAAAAGCGGCGGAACGGCGCTGGGAGCTAGCCGGCGGCGGCTGACGGTGCCGGCGCAGCAATGCCGCACGCGGCCGCGAACTGCGTCGGGGACAGGCCGTCGGCGGAGTTCATATCGCAGCGACCGAACGGCGGGCAGCCCTCGGGCAGGCCGCCGCCGTAGCCGGTGCCGTCGGTGTACTGGTGGGCGACCTTGCCCGGGTAGGGCGGGTTGCTGCCGTAGGCGGCGATAATCAGCCGCAGTCCCGCAGGTTTGCTGCGCCACATGGAGTTGAGGTCGTAGAGGTTGCCGTAGCCGATGATCCGGGCCGGAGCGCCCGCGTAGCCGGCTAGGTTCCAATACAGGTCGTTGATCCACGCCGACCCGTCGCCGGCGGGATTGCCGCCGGATTCCACGTCGAGCATCAACGCCACCCGGGGATGCAGTCCGCCGTTGGCGTTGAGCATCGACTGCACGGTGTTGGCGTTGGCCTGCCAGTTCGGTCGCACGTAGGTGTAGACGATCCCGAACGTCAGCCGGCCGCTGTCCAACGCCGTGCGCATCCAGGCGTAGTTGCGGGCGAAGTTGTGGTCCTGATAGGTGCCGTCGCAGACCCGGATGGACAGCACCTGGTAGGGATACGAATCATCCACCGGCACTTGGTATTCGGATACGTCGGCGAACAGTGTATTAACGATACTGTCAAACCTACCCGTTGGCCGGCGGCCGAGCAACCGTACCGGCCGCGTGCGGCGTCGACGCGAGTTGCGCTGTGCTGCAACAGTATTTGCTGGCGCTAGGAGTTATAGCGGGCGGCTAACTTCGCCAGCGTGGCTTCGATCCCGGCGGTGTTTCGCCGCACGAAGCCCAGCCGCTGGTAATACTTGAGCCGGTCTTTGAGCGGTCCGGTGTCGGAGTAGTCGAACGTCTCGGTGACCCGGGTGACCGTCGGGGACACCGCGACGAACTCCCAGCGCCAATGGTGGCCCACCGGGTGGCACCATTCGATCAGCTCATCGGGTTTCACCGCGGTGACCGTGCTGGTGATGCGGTACGGGAACCCGAACATCCGCATCTTGGTGGAGAACCGGGAGCCGGGAGCCAACCGTGCGGGGCCGTCGACGAAGGCGGCGACGGTGCCCGAGCCGTCCAATTCGTGGTGCCGGCGCGGATCGGCGACCGAGGCGAACAGTTCTGCCGCCGGGGCGTGAACCTCGACGCTGCGACTGACCTGCTTGGGGCCGGCGTCCACGGCGGTGACGGTCATGATGGCTACCGGCACTGACCGTACTCCCCACCGGGCAGTGTGGCGAGAGTCGGTAATGCCGGCCGCGCCGGGCATTAGCCTGACGACGTGAGCATCGAGGTGCGACCGGCGCGCAAAGCCGACATCCGTCCGCTGTCCAAGGTGCTGGGTCGCGCCTTTCACGACGACCCGGTGTCGATGTGGCTGCTGCCCAACGAGGGATCCCGCGTCGCGCGGCAGAGCCGGATGTTCGCCGCGCTGACCCGGCACCAGCACTTCGCGGCCGGCGGCGTGCAGGTGGCCTGCGACGGCGCGACCATCGGCGCCGCCGCGCTGTGGGATCCGCCGAACCGGTGGCAGCAGCCGAGACAGGCCGAACTGCGGATGATCCCGGCGCTGATCGGGGCGCTGGGCCCGCGGGCCTGGCCGGGGCGGGTGTTGACCGACCTGATGAAACGGGAACACCCGGAGGAACCGCACTGGTACCTCGCCGTGATCGGCAGCGACACCGCGGTCCGCGGCCGCGGCTTCGGGCAGGCCCTGATGCGGTCGGGGCTCGCCCGCTGCGACGCCGACCACGCCCCGGCGTACCTGGAGTCCAGCAAGGCCGACAACGTGCCGTACTACCAACGCTTCGGCTTCGACGTCACCGGCGAGATCGTGGTGCCCGGCGGCGGCCCGACGCTGTGGAAGATGTGGCGGGCGCCGAGGTGAATCCGACCGTGTATGGGCCCTGGGCGGTGATCGCCGGCGGCTCGGAGGGCGTCGGCGCCGAATTCGCGGCGCTGCTGGCCGCGGCCGGGCTGAACCTGGTTCTAGTTGCGCGCAAACCGCAGCCGCTGGCCGCCACCGCGGAGCGGTGCCGCGGCCACGGCGCGCAGGTGCGCACCCTGGCCCTGGACCTGATCGAGCCCGGCGCGGTGGACCGCATCGTCGCCGCCACCGCCGATCTGGAGGTCGGGCTGCTGATCTACAACGCGGGCGCCAACACGTGCAGCGCGGAGTTCCTCGACGGCGAGCTGGCCGATTTTCGGCGGGTCCTCGACCTCAACATCGGGGTGCAACTCGCGTTGGTGCACCACTTCGCCGGGCCGATGCGCCGACGCCGCCACGGCGGCGTCCTGCTGGTCGGCTCGATGGCCGGCTACCTGGGGTCGGTGCGGCACAGCGTGTACGGCGGGGTGAAGGCCTTCGGCCGGATTTTCGCCGAAAGCCTGTGGCTGGAGCTGCGCGACCACAACGTGCACGTCCTCGAACTCGTGCTCGGGGTCACCCGGACCCCCGCGATGCAGCGGGCCGGACTCAACTTCGACGTGCCGGGGCTGCGGGTCGCCGACCCGCAGCAGGTGGCCCGTGAAGGGTTGCAGCAGCTGCCGCACGGCCCGGTGTTCGTGGCCGGCGGCAACGCCGACGACGCGGCCCGCCGCAACGATCCCGACCGGGCGAAAGTCGTTTTGGGCACCCACCGCTTCATGCAGCGTCTGCTGGGCGCCGAGTAGCTGATGCGGATCGGACTGTCCACCCCGGTGGTGCTGCAGGTGCCCGGCGCGGCGTCGGCCTGGGAACGTGACGCCGACGCCGGCGACCTGGTCCGCATCGCGCAGGTCGCCGACCAGCTGGGCTTCGAGTACCTGACCTGCGCTGAGCACGTCGCGGTCCCGGTCGACGAATCCGCGCAGCGCGGCGCGGCGTACTGGGACCCGTTGGCCACGCTCAGCTTCCTGGCCGCCCGGACCACCCGGATCCGGCTGGCCACCTCGGTGCTGGTGCTGGGCTATCACCATCCGCTGGCAATCGCCAAGCGGTACGGCACGCTGGACCGGCTCAGCGGCGGCCGGCTGATCTTGGGGGTGGGAGTCGGGTCGCTGCGCGCCGAGTTCGACCTGCTCGGAGCGCCTTTCGCCGACCGCGGGGAGCGCGCCGACGACGCGGTGCGGGCGCTGCGCGCGTCGCTGTCGGTGTCCCGCCCGGAGTATCACGGCACCTACTTTCGGTATGGGCCGATGCTGGTGGAGCCGTGCGCGGCGCAGCCCCGGGTGCCGATCTGGGTGGGTGGGCGCACCCGGCGCTCGCTGCGCCGCGCGGTGGAGCTGGCCGACGGCTGGATGCCGTTCGGTCTGCGCGATGACGAACTGGCCCGACTGCTCGCCCAGACCGAGTTGCCGGCCGGTTTCGAGGTGGTGCTCTCGACCGGCCGGGCGATCGACCCCATCGGCGACCCGTCCGGCAGCAGCGACCGGCTGCGCCGGTTGCAGGCCGCGGGCGCCACCGCGATCACCGGTGTGGTCGGCGCCGACTCGGCTGACCACTATTGCGACCAGCTGGCGGCGCTGCGCGAGCTCGCCGCCGACGTGGGGGAGAACGCATGAGTGACGAGCGGCTGGCCGACCTCGAGCGCCGGCTGCAACGCCTGGAAGACGAGCGCGCGATCGCTCAGCTGATCGCCCGCTACGGACCGCTGGTCGATGCCGGCGACGCCGACGCCGCCGCCGGACTGTGGGCCGTCGACGGCAGCTACGACGTCGAGGACCGCCGCATGCAGGGCCGGGATGCGGTGCGGGCCATGGTCGCCTCCGACGCGCACCAGAGCCTGATCGGGCGCGGCAGCGCGCATTTTCTCGGCCCGGCGGTGGTCACCGTCGACGGCGACGACGCGGTCGCGGTGTGCGAATCGGTGCTGTTCGTGCGGCGCGACCACGGATATGCGGCGGCGCGCGCCGCCGCCAACCACTTTCGGCTGCACCGCATCGCGGGGCAGTGGCAGATCGCGGCGCGCACCACCCACGTCCTCGACGGCAGCACCACGGCGCGGAATCTGCTGCGCCTGCCACCGGGTCGGTGACCCGTGTTGTCGTGGGCGTGTCACAACTGCGCACTGGAGCGCAGCGTGGCCCGGAACTGCATCACCCGATACGGCCAGCCCTGCGCGGTGTTCCACTGCGACACCAATAGACCCACCCCGCCGGGGTGGTCCAGGCGCGACCCGGGCAACAGATAGCCGCCGTAGAGCTGGGCGACCCGGCCCTGGCCGTGATCTTCGCTGTCCCAGCCGGTGCCGACGATCGGGAGCTGGACCGGGGCGTCGCGCACCTCGGTGGTGGGGGAGCCCAACACCCGGTAGCCCAATGCGTAGCGTGACGACAGGAAGCCGCCGAGAACCCAGCCGCCGCCGGCCAACCGCCGCAACGTCAACTCACCCCAGGTTTCCCCATCCGGTGTGATCGGGACCGGGTCCCCGCCCCAACGCCACCGGCCGGTGGCGCCGCGGCCGCGCGCCACATACTTCGACGGGTCACCGAGGTCTTGTGGCCGCACCCGGGACAAGACGATGCCCTTATCCCGCTGAAAACCGGTGGAAACCACATACACCCAGCCGTCGTCGGGGTCGTAATCCCATGACCAGCACTGCGCGTGGCCGCGGTGCCGCCGGCCCGGAAACTTCACGCCCAGCGACCGCCAGGAGATGCCGCTGTCGTCGGACCGCCAGATCTCGGTCCACACCACGTTGCCGAATCCCCGGTTGACGATCGCGTGCAGGTACAGCGCATCACCCACCCGCAACAGGTCGGACGGGATCACCGTGCTGATGCCCCGTCGGGCGCGCAGGGCGGCGACGCCGGGGGCGATGTTGTGGTGCTCGTAGTGCCACAACTGGTGGGCATAGTCGGGATCGGGTCCGCCGGCCCGCTGGTAGCGGATCCGGTGTCCGGCGTCGCCGGTGCCGATCAGCACCACCGGAGACCGCCAATCCCCGTGCCCAACGTGGCTGCCGGAGAAGGTGTCGCCGAACACCGACACCAGCGTGCCGTTGGGTGCCTGCACCGACGCGCCCAGGTCGGTGCAGGTCGCCCCCCAGCGGTCGGTGATCCCGGGGCCGGTGATGTCGGCCAGCTTGCCGACGGCGCGTCGGCGCCCGGTGCCGCTCACCGCGACCACGGGGTGAGCGGCCGCGGCCGGTGCTCGCCGTCGACGATGGTGTCCACCCGCTCGTCGAAGAAGGCGATCCGGTCCCGCACCGGTTCGGCCTCCCGCAGCGGCTGCGGGTAGGACCAGGCCAGATCCGGCGGCCCGCCGGGCACCGAGAAATAGGACGCCCGACCCTTGTACGCGCAGTGGGTGACGGTGTCGCTGGGCTGCAGCTCGACCGCAATGTCGTCCCGCGGCAGGTAGAACCGCACCGGCAGCAGCGTCTCAAACAGCAGCAGCGGCCGGCGCGACTCGGCCAGCACCCGGCCGTCCCACTCCACCCGCACCTGCCGACTGCTGGGCAAGATGTCGATCCGGTGGTACGGATCATGCGGGTGGCCCACGATCGGTTCGTCTTCTTCCCGCCACTCGAACGCGGCGAAATCGAGGATGACGTGATCGGCCAGGTCGGGGTCGTCGGCCCGGAAGGCCGCCGCGGTGCGTTGCCGCCCGCCAGTGATGACGTCGAACGCGGATCCGGCGCAGGTGTGCGACGGGCCCGCCGCGGTATGGGCGGGTTCCAGCCGCGCCGCGACGTCCGACACCGGGACCGCGTAGCTGGGCACCACGCGGTCCGGCTCCCACACCAGCAGACCGTCGGTGGTGTCGGCCACCGGCTCGCCGGCGAGGTCCACCCGCAGGCGTTTGTCGGTGCGCTCGTAGCGCAGCGCGCCGCGTGCGCCGCCGAGCAGATCCCGCATCCTGGTGCCCATCGCACCATCATCGCCGCTGCGACGCCGCCGCGGGCACCGACTCGAGGGGTGTAGCTCAACCCGGGAAACGTCTTAGAGGCTGCTGCGCCAGCCGGCCACGCCGATCGCGATCATCCGCAGCTGTTTGATCGCGGTGCGTTTGATGTCGGCGAGCGCCTCGGCGCTTTGGGAATCCTCGATGGCCTCGGCGGTGACGATCATCGCGTTGACGAACAGGGTGGCCAACACGTTGAGGTCTTCGGTGCTCCAGGCGTTGAGGCCTGGGAAGCGGGCCAGGTCGGTGGCGAGTTCGGAGGTGATGAGCCGGATCTCGGTGCGGATGGCGTAGCGCAGCACGGACAGGCCACTGGAGCGTTCCCGCCCGATGAACCGCCAATGCTCCCGCTGTTGATCGACGCTGGCGACCAGGATGTCCACCGACGACTCGATCACCCGATTGGGGTCCAGCCGGCCGGCGCGGGCTTCGCGCAGCATGTCGCGCAGCGCGCGGAACGACTCGTCGATGAGCGCCAGCCCGAGGGCCTCCATCGATTCGAAGTGGCGGTAGAACCCGGCCGGCACGATGCCGACCTCGCGGGTGACCTCCCGCAAGCTCAGCCCGGAAAAGCTGCGGTCGTCGAGCAGTTTGAGGGCCGCGGCGATGATCGCGCGCCGGGTGGCCTCCTTGCGCTCCTCACGGGATTTGCTGTCCCGCGGGCGGCTCCGGCTGGATCGGTGGGGCCGTGAACTAGGAGTACGACTGTTCACTATGTGAACCCTACCACAGAGCTGGAGAAACACTTGACGGCCTGCGGGTTACCGTCCCACAGTGTACACATGTTCACTCAAATTTTGACTCGTTCCGTGGGCCAGCGGGTGCTGGGGTCCGGGCTGGTCAACCTGCTCACCGGGCCGCACGGCGTCGACCGGTACACCGAGCTGGTGGACCCGACGCTGGTGGCCGGTGAGGCGCGCGCCAAGGTCGTCGCCGTGCGCCGGACCACCCCGCGCAGCGTCACCCTGACGCTGGCGCCCAACGCCGCGTTCACCGCGCGCAACCGCCCGCGGGCCGGCCAGCACGTCAACCTCACCGTCGAGATCGACGGCCGCCGGCACACCCGGTGCTACTCGCCGGCCAACGCCGAAGGCGCCGATTACCTGGAGCTGACCGTCGGCCGCCACGAAGGCGGGCTGGTGTCGAACTACCTGTACCGGCGCGCCGAAGTCGGGATGGTGGTCGGCCTCGACGCGGTCGCCGGTGACTTTGTGCTGCCCGCGCCGCGGCCGCGGCGCATCCTGTTCGTCGCCGGCGGCAGCGGCATCACCCCGATCATGGCGATGCTGCGCACCCTGCGCGACCACCGCCACGACGGCGAGCTGGCGGTCATCCACTACACCCGCAGCAAGGCCGAGGCCTGCTATCACGACGAACTGGCGGCACTGCCCGGGGTGCGGGTGCTGCACGGGTACACCCGTTCACTGGGCGACACCGACCTGACCGGTCATTTCGACGCGACCCATTTGCAGGCGGCGCTGCCGGACCCGGACGCCGTCTACGTGTGCGGGCCGCCGGCGCTGGCCGATGCGGTGCGCGCACACTGCGACACCGTCAGCGCGGAGTCCTTCGTGCCGCCGGTGTTCGACGTGCCCGCCGAACCGTCGGGCGGCCGGGTCAGCTTCGCCGACAGCGGCGTCGAGGTCACCGACGACGGCCGGTCGCTGCTGGAGCAGGCCGAGGCCGCCGGACTGAACCCGCAAAGCGGATGCCGGATGGGTATCTGCCACACCTGTACCCGCCGCAAAACCTGCGGTGTGGTGATGAACCTGACCACCGGCGGGGTGTCGACCGCCGACGAGGAAGACGTGCAGATCTGCGTGTCGGTCCCGGTCGGCGACGTCGAACTCGCCCTGTAAGCACGAGGAGCACTCATGTCGCAGCAGAAGATCACCCTGACCCCCGAGCAGCTCGACGAGTTCGGCCGCGAACTGGACGCCATCAAACAGCGCGTGTTCGACGACCTCGGTGAGCGCGACGCGGAGTACATCCGCCGCGTCATCAAGGCGCAACGCGCCCTGGAAGTCGGCGGCCGCGCCCTGCTGTTCGCCAGCATCTTGCCGCCGGCCTGGCTGGCCGGCACGGCGATGCTCGGGCTGTCGAAAATCATCGACAACATGGAGATCGGCCACAACGTCATGCACGGCCAGTACGACTGGATGCGTGACCCGGCGTTGTCCGGCCGCAACTTCGAATGGGACACCGCCTGCCCGGCCGACCAGTGGCGGCACTCGCACAACTACATGCACCACACCTACACCAACATCGTCGGGATGGACCGCGACATCGGCTACGGCATCCTGCGGATGAGCGAGGACCAGCCGTGGGAGCCCTACTACCTGGGCAACCCGCTCTATGCGTTCCTGCTGATGGTGCTGTTCCAGTACGGGGTGGCGGTGCACGAACTGGAGGCCGAGCGGCTGCGCACCGGCGAGATCCGCCTCGCCGACAAGCGCGAGATGCTGCTGGAGACCTGGCGCAAGACCCGTCAGCAGACGTTGAAGGACTACGTCGCGTTTCCGCTGTTGGCCGGCCCGTTCGCGCCGTTGGTGTTCGTCGGCAACATGACCGCCAACCTAATGCGCAACGTGTGGGCGTTCACGATCATCTTCTGCGGCCACTTCCCGGACGGCACCCAGGAGTTCAGTGCCGAGGAGACCCGTAACGAGACCCGCGGCCAGTGGTACTTCCGGCAGATCCTGGGTTCGGCGAACCTGACCGGCGGCAAGCTGTTCCACCTGCTGTCCGGCAACCTGTCGCACCAGATCGAGCACCACCTGTTCCCGGACATGCCGGCGCACCGCTACCCGGAGATCGCCGCCGAGGTGCGCGAGATCTGCGATCGCTACGGCATCCCGTACAACGCCGGCCCGCTGTACAAGCAGTTCGCCACCGTGGTGCGCAAGATCGTGAAACTGGCGTTGCCGTCGAGCAAGCCGGCGGCGAGCACGCCCAGCCCGCAGCCGGTCGCGGCCTAAGGTCCGGTCTCGTCGCGTCGAGATTGCGCTGGCGGTCGTGACTTCGAAATCCACGACCCTCGGCGCAATTTCACCTAGGGCTGAACCAGGATGCGGATCGGGTTGCCCTCACCGCGCTCCAGCTTCTCGATCCCGAGCCGGATGTCCTCGAGCGCGATGACCTCGCTGATCGACCGGGACAGGTCCAGCCGTCCATACGACACCAGCCGGGCCAGGGTCTCGATGTCGACATTCTGGTAGCCCAGGTGGCCCAGCACCTGCTTGCGGGTCAGCCCGAACATCGAGGTGGGCCCGATGGTCGGTGACTGCGCACTCATGCCGACGCCGACCAGCCGGCCGCCATTCGTCACGCAGTCCAAGGCCTGCTCGAATGTCGCCTTCAAACCGACCGCGTCGAACGCCACATCGAGTTTCCGGCCACCGGTGATCTCGGCGATCTTGTCCTTGAGCCGCTCGTCGCGGGAGTCGAAGGCGTAATCGGCGCCGAGTTCGCGGGCCCGGGCGAGGACGGCCGGGTTGATGTCGACGACGACCACCGGGGCGGCGCCGACCAGCCGGGCCAGTTGCACGATGTGGGTGCCCACCCCGCCGGCGCCCCAGACCCCGACCGATTCGCCGACGGCGACCTTGCCGGTGCGGACGACGGCCCCGAACGGCGTCGACACCGCGTCGGCGAGGATCGCGGCCTGCTCCAGCGGGACGTTGTCGGGCACCCGGGTCAGGCCGGCGGCCTGCGCGATCGTGTAGTCGGCCCACGCGCCGTCGTAAGCGAACGCCATCAACTGGACCTGAAGGCAGTTCACCACGTCGCCGCGGCGACAATTCGGGCATTGCTGGCACGGTCGGCCCGCCGCCACCACCACCCGGTCGCCTTCGGCCCAGCCGGTCACCCCGGGGCCGAGCTTGGCGATGGTGCCGGAGGCCTCATGGCCCTGGGTCACCACCGGGGCCTGCGCGGGAAACGTGCCGTTGATCAGGCTCAGATCGGAATGGCAGATCCCGCAGAACGCAACCTTGACCAACACCTCGCCCGGCCCCGGCTCGGGCACTGGAACATCTTCCACCGCAATGGTTTTGGTGTCGGCGTAGAAACGTTCCGCGCGCATGGTGGCGGCCACGGCGGCCGTCACTCGACGCCGACGTCGATCTCGGTGACGGTGCCGTTGAGCTGGTTTCGAGTCGATAGCCGCATCGGGGCCTCCACGTTGTCGGCGGTTTGCGATGAGCGTAGTTCAGCGCCGCCCGCCCAGCAGTGCGATCGAGGCAGCCACGGCGGGGTCGACGATTTCGCGGACATCCTTGCCGTCTTCAACCGCGAGTGCGGTCAGTTCCCGCAGCCCGCCCAGCAGGATCACCGCCAGCGCGGGCGTCAGCGGCGGCACCTTGGCGCGCCGGAACCCGGGGCTGCCGCTGAGCTCAACCAGCAGCGTGGTCAACAGCTGCAACCCCTGGCGCTGGACCGGGCGCCCGGCGGCACCCAGGGAGGGCAGTTCGCGGATCCAACTCAGCGTGATCGCGGGGCGGGACTCGATATTGGCCACATAGGCCCGCACCGCCTGACGGATCTGCTGCTGCCAGTCGGCGTCCGGGTCGACGCTGGCCTGGATGTCGTCGCGCAGCTTGTCGTTGTTGTCCCGCAGCAGCTCGAGGAAGCACTCCTCCTTACCGCCGAACTGGTCGTAGAACGTGCGTTTGGAGGTGCGCGCCGCGCGCACGATGTCGGCGACGGTGGTGGCGCGGTAACCGCGCTCAGCGATGGAAGCGGCCAGGCCGTCGAGCAGTCGCCGCCGAAACGGGTCGGCGCCGGTCAACGCGACGTCATCGACCGCGGCTGTCATCGGCGCCACTCCTCCTCATCGCCAGAAAGCCCCTTGCCAGGCGTTGGTACCACAGAGTACCGTACCGACTAGGCCACGTGGTACGGCGCGGTACCACGACTGTGTTGGGAGTGTCACCGCCATGAGCGAAGCAGTCACCGTCGACAGCCACACCGCGACGACGCCGGCGATCAACGTGCCGCCGGCGCCGCCAATTCCCAAGGCGCTGCAAGGCATCGCGTTCGTCCTGGTGCGACGGTGGGCCGTGGGACAGCTGGCGCGCCGGTACGGCGGCGCCGCCACCCTCACCGTGCCGCTGTTTGGCCGCATCGTGGTCGTCAGCGATCCGCAGCTGGCCAAACAGATCTTCACCTCCAGCCCGGAGGTGCTCGGCAATATTCAGCCCAACCTGAGCCGGTTGTTGGGGTCGGGCTCGGTGTTCGCGCTGGACGGCGACGATCACCGTCGGCGCCGCCGCCTGCTCGCGCCGCCGTTCCACGGCAAGAGCGTCAAGAACTACGAGGCGATCATCGAGGAGGAGACCCTCCGGGAGACCGCCGCTTGGCCCGAGGGTCAAGCGTTCGAGACGCTGGCGCCGATGATGCGCATCACTCTCAACGTGATCCTGCGGGCGGTCTTCGGCGCCGAGGGCGCCGACCTGAACGAGTTGCGCCAGATCATTCCGCCCTGGGTGACGTTGGGTTCGCGGCTGGCGGTGCTGCCGATTCCGACCCGCAACTATGGCCGCTATTCGCCGTGGGGCCGGCTGGCCGAGTGGCGGCGCCGCTACGAAGCCACCGTCGACCGGCTGATCGACGTGGTGCGGGCGGACCCGAACTTCGAGCAGCGCACCGATGTGTTGTCCCTGTTGCTGCGCAGCAGCTACGAGGACGGTTCGGCCATGTCGCGCGGCGATATCGGCGATGAGCTGCTGACGTTCCTGGCCGCCGGCCACGAAACCACCGCCTCCACCCTGGGCTGGGCGTTCGAGCGACTGAGCCGGCATCCCGCGGTGCTCTCGGCGCTGGTCGAAGAGGCCGACGCCGGCGGCAACGAGCTGCGCCAGGCGACGATCTGGGAGGTACAGCGCAACCGGACCGTCATCGACTTCGCCGGCCGGCGTGTCAACGCGCCGGTGTTCGAACTCGGGGACTGGGTGCTGCCGCGGGGTTGTTCGCTCTTCGTCGCCATCTCGCCCATGCACGCCAATGCCGACGCCTTCCCCGATCCGGGTCGGTTCGATCCACAACGGTTCGTGGACGCCAAGCCGTCGACGTTTGCCTGGATTCCGTTCGGTGGCGGAACCCGGCGCTGCCCGGGTGCGGCGTTCGCCAACGTGGAAATGGATGTGGTGCTGCGAACCGTGTTGCGGCACTTCACCATCGAGACCACGTCGGCGCCCGGCGAGAAGTGGCATTCGCGCGGGGTCGCGTTCACCCCGAAAGATGGCGGCCGGATCGTGGTGCACCGGCGCCGCTGAACCCACCGGCGGCCCAACCGGCCAGTTGATTAGTATTGGCCGTCATGACCAGTGACGCCAACCAGCTTGTCGACATGATGAACGCCGGGATGGCGTCCACCATCCCGACCGCGCACCAGATGGGCATCCAGGTGGTGGAGGCCCGCCGCGGGTATGGCGCCGCCACCGCCCCCGTCGAGGGCAACGGCAACCACTTCGGCGTCATCTACGCCGGCGTGCAGTTCACCGTGGCCGAAATCCTCGGCGGCGTCATCGCGCTGAGCACCTTCGACGCCGCCAAATACTTCCCACTGGTCAAGAACGTCGACATCGCGTTCGTGGGCATGGCGCGATCGCCGCTGCGCGCCGAGGCCCGGCTCGACGAGGAGACCATCGCCCGGGTGGAAGCCGAGGCCGCCGAGCGGGGCAAAGCCGACTTCACCCTCGAGGCCGTGGTGACCGATGCCGACGGTCAGACCGTCGCCACCACCCGCGGGCTCTACCAGTTGCGCGCACACGGCCGGTAGGACTCCGCGGGTCCGTGAGAGTGCGGTGAGGGTCGTGCCCTCGCGAAATCCACAGCCATAGCCGCAATCTCGCGAAGCGATAGCTACTGGGCGGTGCGGCGCGGCAGCTTCCAGTCCGGTCGGATGAAGTGGCAGGTGTAGCCGTTGGGATAGTGCTGCAGATAGTCCTGGTGCTCGGGTTCGGCCTCCCAGAAGTCGCCGGCCGGGCTGACCTCGGTGACCACCTTGCCCGGCCACAGCCCGGAGGCCTCGACGTCGGCGATGGTGTCCACCGCGATCCGCTTCTGCTCGTCGTCGCGGTAGAAGATGGCCGAACGGTAGCTGGTCCCGATGTCGTTGCCCTGCCGGTTCTTGGTGGTCGGGTCGTGGATCTGGAAGAAGAACTCCAACAGCGTGCGGTAGTCGGTGCGCGCCGGGTCGTAGGTGATCTCGATGGCCTCGGCGTGACCGGGGTGGTTGCGGTAGGTGGCGTGGGCGTTCTCGCCGCCGGTGTAGCCGACCCGCGTCGCGACGACGCCCGGCTGCTTGCGGATCAGTTCCTGCATCCCCCAGAAGCAGCCGCCCGCCAGGATCGCCGTGTCGTAACTCGTCATGCTCGTCCCTCCTTGCCAAGTGGGCATCGCCTCGATTATCCCCGTGCCCTGGGGCGGGCATGGATCTCGACGAATCGCTCGACAAACCCAGCTAGAACGTGTTCTAGTTCTTCCGTGGCGACTCGGCTGTTTACCCGTGACGAGCTGGCCGCGGCGTTCGAGACGTTCGAGCAGACCGTCGCCCGCGCCGCCGAAACCCGGGACTGGGACGCCTGGGTGCAGCACTACACCCCCGACGTCGAGTACGTCGAGCACGCCGCGGGGACCATGCACGGCCGCGACGAAGTGCGCGCCTGGATCCGCACCACGATGACGACGTTTCCGGGCAGCCACATGGTGGCGTTCCCGTCGCTGTGGTCGGTGATCGACGAACCCACCGGGCGGATCATCTGCGAGCTGGACAACCCGATGGCCGACCCCGGCGACGGCACCGTCATCAGCGCGACGAACATCTCGATCATCACCTACGCCGGTGACGGGCTGTGGCGTCGCCAAGAAGACATCTACAACCCGCTGCGGTTCGCCCGGGCGGCGATGAAGTGGTGCAAAAAGGCGGCGGCGCTCGGCACGCTGGACGACGCGGCGGCCGGCTGGATGCGCAAGTTCGGAGGACAGCTATGACCCCCAAGCTGGTGATCGGCGCCAACGGATTCCTCGGCTCGCACGTCACCCGGCAACTGGTCGCCGACGGCGCCGAGGTGCGGGTGATGGTGCGGCCCACCGCCAATACCCGCAGCATCGACGACCTGGAGGTCACCCGGTTTCACGGCGACGTGTTCGACACCGACACGCTGCGGGCCGCGATGGACGGCTGCGACGACGTGTACTACTGCGTGGTCGACACCCGGGCCTGGCTGCGGGACCCGGCACCGCTGTTTCGTACCAACGTGGACGGGCTGCGCAACGCGCTCGACGTCGCGAAAGAGGCCGACCTGCACCGGTTCGTCTTCACCAGCAGCTACGCGACGGTGGGCCGGCGCCGCGGCCACGTCGCCACCGAGGACGACATCATCAGTTCGCGCGGGCTGACGCCCTACGTGCAGTCCCGGGTGCAGGCCGAGGAACTGGTGCTGCGGTACGCGGCGCAGCACGGCCTGCCCGCCGTGGCGATGTGCGTGTCCACCACCTACGGCCGCGGCGACTGGGGCCGCACCCCGCACGGCGCCTTCATCGCCGGCGCGGTCTACGGCAAACTGCCCTTTTTGATGGACGGCGTCGAGCTGGAAGTCGTCGGTGTCGAGGATGCGGCCCGAGCGTTGATCTTGGCCGCCGAACGCGGCCGCACCGGCGAGCGCTACCTGATCTCGGAACGGATGATGCCGCTCAAACAGGTGGTGCGGATCGCCGCCGACGAGGCCGGGGTGCCGCCGCCGCAACGGTCCATCTCGGTGCCGACGCTGTACGCCCTCGGGGCGCTGGGCAGCCTGCGGGCCCGGCTGACCGGCAAGGACGCCGAGCTCAGCGTGACGTCGGTGCGGATGATGCGCGCCGAAGCCCCCGTCGACCACAGCAAAGCCGTCCGGGACCTGGGCTGGCAGCCGCGACCGGTGGAGGAATCCATCCGGGAGGCGGCCCGGTTCTGGGCCGAGCTGCGCAACGCCAAGGGCAAGAGCCCCACCGCGAGCTGAACACCACGCCGACCGTCGTTCAACGACGTTCGCTGGGTGGCGTGCGCGACTAACCTCGGGCGGCGTGACCACCGAACGAGTGCCCGTCGATCTCAGCGGCGCGCCGCAGACCATGCTGGCGACGTTTTACGCCAAGGCGTTGGACGCCGACTTCGCCAACCCGATCCTGGGCGATCGGTACGCCAAGGAGATCGTCGACCGCATCGACTACGACTGGACGAAGACCTCGATCACCGCCCGCCGCGCGCCGTCGGTGACCAGTCGGTCCGCGCACTTCGACGCCTGGGTGCGCCAATTTCTCGCTGTGCACCCGCAGGCGGTGGTGCTGCACTTGGGTTGCGGGCTGGACAGCCGGTTCTTCCGGCTGCAGCCCGGACCCGGCGTGGAGTGGTACGACGTCGACTACCCCGAAGTGGTCGAGCTGCGAACCCAGCTCTACCCGAGCCGCGACCACTATCACTTGGTCGCCGCCTCGGTCACCGACCCCGCATGGCTGGCAGACATTGC
Organism: Mycobacterium sp. pUA109; assembly: GCF_041287095.1. Taxonomy (NCBI): domain Bacteria; kingdom Bacillati; phylum Actinomycetota; class Actinomycetes; order Mycobacteriales; family Mycobacteriaceae; genus Mycobacterium; species Mycobacterium sp. pUA109. The sequence goes on from NZ_JBGGKS010000015.1 coordinate 72,595, forward strand.
GACCGGACGACCGACGCTCATGATCGGTGAAGGGCTGACGATGTACCTCACCGAGCAGGACGGCATCGCACTGCTGCGCCGAGTGGTGGACCGGTTCGGCTCCGGTGAACTGCAGTTCGACGCGTTCAACTGGCTTGGGATCAAGAGCCAGTGGACAAACACAGTGGTGCGCCGCTCAGGTTCCACGTTGTCCTGGGCGATCAACGGGCCGAAGGACATTCTCGAAGCGGTGCCCGGGGTACGGCTGCTGGCGTGGCAGCGGTGGTTCGAGTCGCACACCTTCGCGCAGCTGCGGCCGGCCTACCGGGCGATGGGCAAGGTGATGTCACTCGTTCCGGCGGCGGCCAGTATGGCGCAATACCACCGCTACGCATTCTGATCTGCAGGGAATCTTCCTGCCGGGCCGGTGTTGGACCTGCTATTGACCAGCTAAGGAGATGTCACCATGACCCACCGTCCCGTCTTGGAACCGACCGCCGGGCACCCGATCACGATTGAGCCGACCGCAGGGCGGGTCCGGGTTCGCGTCAACGGCGAGATCGTCGCCGACACCCGCGCCGCGTTGGGGCTGAGGGAGGCCACAATCCCTGTGGTGCAATACATTCCGTTGGATGACGTGGTGCAAGAACAGTTGGCTCGCACCGCCACCAGCACCTACTGTCCCTTCAAAGGCGACGCCAGCTACTACCGCGTGACCACCGCGGCGGGCGACACCGTCGACGACGTGGCCTGGACCTACGAGCAGCCGTACCCGGCGGTGGCGGCGATCGCCGGGCACCTCGCCTTCTACCCCGACAAGGCCGACATCGAGGTGCAGGCCGATTAGCCGAACAGCTGCGCGGCCAACGCGGTGTCGCTGTACTCGCGCATCGAGGTGATCAGCCCGTCGCGGGTCTCCACGATAAACACGAACGGGCTGTCATAGCGCACCCCCGCGGCGGTGACGCCGTCGGCCTGCGCCTCGATCACCACGCTGTGGCCGTCGTTGAAGCACCGAATGAGCTCGAGGTTGATCGGCAGGGCGCGGTTGCGTCGCTCGACGTCGCGGCGCAGCGCCGCCTTGTCCACCGACTGCCGGGTGACGATGCTCCAGTAGGTGAAGTCGTCGCTGAGCAGGGCGAAGCATTCGTCGAGGTCGGCGCCGTCGGAGAAGCACTGTAAAAACATCCACGCCAGTTCGGCCTGCGGGTCGTCGAACGGTGTGGTCACGCTCGCCATCCTGTCCCGGAACCCGGCCGAGGGTCAATCATGCGGTGGTACCTATTGATCGTGGTGCTGATGGAGGGCGGTAGGTGAAGCACGAGCGCACCGTCAGGTTCCCGGGTGCGGTAAGCCCCGAGTTGAGCCTCGCGCCGCTGCGCCGCGGCCCGCTCGACCCGTGCTTTCAGGTGCACGACGCCGGCATCTGGCGGACCAGCCTGATGGCCACCGGGCCGGTCACCGCCCGCATCGCCCGGTCGGCCCGCGACGCCGTGACCTGCGCCGCGTGGGGCGCCGGCGCCGAGGAGTTCCTCGATGCGGTGCCGGCGCTGCTCGGCGCCGACGACGACGCCGCGGGGTTTGCGCCGCACGACCCGACCGTGGCCGCCGCGCACCGCCGGGTCCCGCACCTGCGGCTGGGCCGGACCGGGCGGGTGTTGGAGGCCCTCATCCCCGCGGTGCTCGAGCAGCGGGTGCCCGGCGCCGACGCGTTCCGCTCCTGGCGCACGCTGGTCGCCCGGTTCGGTGCCCCCGCGCCCGGGCCGGCGCCGCCGCGGCTGATGGTGCCGCCGTCGGCCGAGGTGTGGCGGGCGATCCCGTCCTGGGAGTTTCACCGCGCCAACGTCGACCCCGGCCGGGCCCGGACCGTGGTGGGCTGCGCGCAGCGGGCCGCGGCGCTGGAGCGGCTGACGTCCCGGCCCGCAGGACAGGCGCGGGAGGCGCTGAGGTCGCTGCCGGGCGTCGGGGTATGGACGGCGGCCGAGACCGCGCAACGCGCGTTCGGTGACCCCGACGCGCTGTCGGTCGGGGACTACCACATCCCGAAGATGATCGGCTGGACGCTGCTGGGCCACCCGGTCGACGACGCGGGGATGGTCGAGGTGCTCGAGCCGATGCGCCCGCATCGACACCGGGTGGTGCGGCTGCTGCAAGCCAGCGGATTGGCGGTCGCCCCGCGCCGCGGCCCCCGGCTGCCGCTGCAAAACCTTCGTGCGCTGTAGCCGAGCCCTTCGTGACTGTGCGGTTTCATACGCTTCACCGCCTTAAAGCGTATGAAACCGCACAGTCGGCGTGACTGTCGCGGATGGTGCGCACACCGGGCCCGGCGGGAATAATCGGACCGTGGTCCGGTTATATCGGGTAACGCCGACCTAAGGAGGCACCCATGCCCGCGGTAACCGCAGACACCTTGACCCTGCCCCGGCTGAGCCCGGCCGCGCCCGCCGACACCCAACGCCCGGTCCGCTCGATCACCACCGGTCCGCGCGGCTTCGAGGGGCTCGGGTTTCCGGTGGTGCGCGCGTTCGCGGGGGTCCGCGCCGCCGACCTGGACCCGTTCGTGCACATGGATCAGATGGGCGAGGTCGACTACCTGCCCGGCGAGCCCCGCGGCACCGACTGGCATCCGCACCGCGGCTTCGAAACCGTCACCTACATGATCGACGGCCAATTTGCCCACCAGGATTCCCACGGCGGCGGCGGCCTGATCGCCGACGGCGCCACCCAGTGGATGACGGCTGGCTCCGGCATCCTGCACATCGAGACCCCGCCGGCGGAGCTGGTCGCAAGCGGCGGTGTGTTCCACGGGATTCAGCTGTGGGTCAACCTGCCCAAGGCCGACAAGTTCGCCGCACCGCGCTACCAGGCGATCGAGGGCAACGACGTGGCGCTGCTGGCCTCCGACGACGGCGGCGCGCTGGTCCGCATCATCGCCGGCGACCTCGACGGCCACCGCGGCCCCGGGTCCACCCACACCCCGATCACGTTGGCGCACGCCACGATCGAACCCGGAGCGCGCCTGGACCTGCCGTGGAACCGCGACTTCAACGCGCTGGTGTACGTGCTGTCCGGCCGCGGCAGCGTCGGGCCGGTGGCGCACCCGATCCAGGGCGGCCAACTCGCCGTGCTGGGCCCGGGCGACCGGATCACCGTGGCCGCCGACCCGACCCAGGACGCGCACCGACGTGCGCTGGAGGTGCTGCTGTTGGGGGGCCGCCCGATCCGGGAGCCGGTGTTCCACTACGGACCGTTCGTGATGACCACCAAGGCCGAGTTGATCCAGGCGTTGGAGGACTACCAGGCCGGGAAATTCGGCACCATCCCGGCCGACGCACTGATGCCGCACACCGCGGGCTAGCGCCCCGCCGGGTCACTCCGGCCGGACGCTGGCGAAGCTGCCGGTGTCGAGGGCGTGCAGCAGCTGCCCGGCGATCCACGCCAACGCGTCGTTATCCCGCGGCAGGGTGGCCTGTTCGTAGCCGACCAGCAGGTAGACCGCCCAGGCCGCGAACAGTTGCGCGGGGCGCTCCTGGTGCAGGATTTCGAAGGCCGACTCGTACATGATGTCGAAACGCTGCCGGTCGACCTCCACCTGGATCGCGCGGACCTGCGGATCGGTCGAACTCCACGACCGGATGGCGGCTTCGGCGCCGTGCGGCAGCCCCAACCCGATCTGAATCAAGGTGTCGATCCGGCGCCGCGGATCCGGATCGGTGCGCACCTCTTCCACCAGCCGCAGGGTGAGCGCCTCCTGCCAGTGGTTGACCAACGCGCGGGTGTAGGCCGACCAGTTGGCGAAGTAGTGATAGAAGGAGCCGGTCGTCACACCCAACCGGGTGCACACCTCGGCCAGCTTCAGCCCGCCGTAGCCCAGGTCGGACAGCACGTCGAGACCGACCTCGAAGTAGGCCTCCCGGGAGATCACGGTTGCCATGTTCGGAACTGTAATTCGCGGCGCGTCCGGCTCGGCACCGATCCCACCGATGACCCGCTCGGTGCGGCGGCTGCTGTTCTACGGTGGGCAGATGAAAGTCAACGTGAACCTGGATAAGTGCGTCGGCATCGGGATGTGTGAGGTTGCCGCGCCGAACGTGTTTGAGGTCGGCGACGACGGTCAGTCGCACGTGCTGGTCGACGAGATCGCCGAGGCCGACGTGGCCGGGGTCAAGCAGGCGGTCGCCAACTGCCCCACCGAGGCGTTGACGATCCAGGACTAATCCCCGGCCTGGGATTAGCTGAGCCGCCGGGGCCACGGCGTGATCTATGGCACAATTTAGCGGTGCGGTACACCGCGAGCCGGGGGCCGGGTCGCCCCCCCGCAGCGAAGGCGGCGGAAACGCGGAAACGCATTGTGCGTGTGGCCCGCGAGGTTTTCAGCGAACTCGGTTATGACGCGGCCACTTTCCAGGCGATCGCCCTGCGCGCCGACCTGACCCGTCCGGCGATCAACCACTACTTCCCCAGTAAACGTGTGCTGTACCGCGAAGTGGTGGAGCAGACCAACGAGCTGATCATCGCCACCGGGATGGAACGGGCGCGGCGCGAGACCACCTTGATCGGTCGGGTGTCGGCGTTCATCGAGACCGCGGTCCAGGCCGACTCCGAGGACCGGTCGGCGGCGGCGTTCCTGGTGACCTCGGTGCTGGAATCGCAGCGGCACCCCGAACTGCGTCTGGTCGAGCATGACTCGCTGCTGAACTCCCGAGAGTTTTTGACCTGGGCGGTCACCGACGCGATCGAGCACGGGGAACTGGCCACCGATTCCGACGTCGCGTCGCTGGTGGAGATGTTGGCCGCGGTGCTGTGGGGGGTTGGCTTCTACGCCGGCTTCGTCGGCAGCCATCAGCAACTGGAGGACATCACCAGCAACCTGCGGCTGCTGCTGGCCAACAAACTCTGGCGACACCAGGACTAGCCGCAGTGATCTGAGCCACAGCAGCAGATAGGCTGCCTAACTTATTCGGTAGCATGGCGCAGGATGACTGATCTGGGTGAAGTGCGGTCGGTCCGCACCGACGGCGACAGCTGGGAGATCACCGAAAGCGTCGGCGCTACGGCGCTGTCGGTGGCGGCCTGCCGGGCCGCCGAAACCGCGCAACCGCAGCCGCTGATCCGCGACGAGTTCGCTTACCTGCTGGTGTCCAAGGCCGGGGAGGCCTGGGCGCGGCTGGCCAGCGGCCGCCTGGACTGGCTCGATGACGACGACGAGTACGGGCGGCGGGTGACCGACCTGGGGCGCGACTACCAGGCGGTGCGCACCCACTTCTTCGACGCCTACTTCGCCGACGCCACGGCGGCCGGCATCCGGCAGGCGGTGATTTTGGCGGCCGGGTTGGACGCCCGCGCCTACCGGCTGGACTGGCCGGCGCACAGCACCGTGTACGAAATCGACCAGCCCCAGGTTCTGGCCTACAAGGGGGCGACCCTGGACGCGGCCGGCGCGCGGCCGACGGCGACCCGGCGCGCGGTACCGATCGACCTGCGCGACGATTGGCCGTCGGCGCTGGCCGGCGCCGGCTTCGACGCCGCGCAACCGACCGCCTGGCTGGCCGAGGGCCTGCTGCCGTATCTGCCCGCCGACGCCCAGGACCGGCTCTTTGAGATGGTGACCGCGTTGAGTGCTTCGGGCAGTCGCATCGCCGTCGAAGCGTTCGCGATGTTTCGGCCCGGCGCCGACGGGCAACGCCGCAAGGTCTCGCGTGAGCGGCGGGCCCGGTTGCGGGACCGGCTGGGGCTCGACGTCAACGTCGAGTCGCTGGTCTACCACGAAGACGACCGCGCCGACGCCGCGTCGCTGCTCGACCGGCACGGGTGGCAGGTGCAGGCGGTGGACAGCCGCGACGAGGCGGCCCGGCTGGGCCGCGCGGTGCCCGACGACCTGGCCGAGCAGACCGCCAGCACCACGCTGCTGATCGGTCGGCGTTAACCACTTCCAACTGAAGGGCACCGATGAGCACCATGCGCACCCACGACGACACCTGGGACATCGCCACCAGCGTCGGCACCACCGCGGTCATGGTGGCAGCGGCCCGCGCGATCGAAACCGTTCGCCCCGATCCGCTGATCCGCGACCCGTACGCCAAGATCCTGGTCGCCGATGCCGGCACCGGGGTGTGGGAGTTCATGCTCGACGACGCGATCGACAGCCGGTTGGAAACCGTGGACCCGGAGTCGGCCGCCATCTTTCGGCACATGCGCGGCTACCAGGCGGTCCGCACCCACTTTTTCGATGCCTACTTCGCCGATGCCGTGGCCTCCGGGATCCGCCAGGTGGTGATTCTGGCGTCTGGGCTGGACTCCCGGGCCTACCGGCTGGACTGGCCGGGCGGCACCACCGTGTATGAGATCGACCAGCCCAAGGTGCTCGAGTACAAGGCCGCCACGCTGGCCGCGCACGGGGTGAGCCCGGCGGCGGACCGGCATGAGGTGCCGATCGACCTGCGCCAGGACTGGCCGGCGGCGTTGCGGGCGGCGGGATTCGACCCGGCGGCGCCGACGGCCTGGCTGGCCGAAGGGCTGTTGATGTACCTGCCCGGTGATGCCCAGGACCGCCTGTTTGAGCAGATCACCGCGCAGAGCGCGCCGGGCAGCCGGATCGCGACCGAGACCGCCGGTACGCACTCCGACGAACGGCGCGAGGAGATGCGGGAACGGTTCAAAAAGACCGCCGAGCAACTCGGCATCGCCCAACCCGTCGACTTCGCGGACTTGACCTACAACGACCCGGACCGCGCCGCCGTCGCCGACTGGCTCAACGGGCACGGCTGGCGGGCCACCGCGCAGCACTCCCAGGATGAGATGCGTCGGCTCGGTCGCTGGCTGGAGGTGCCGATGGGCGACGACAAGGACGCTTTCTCGGAGTTCGTGACCGCCAGCAAACTCTGACGACGACCTGTTGCCCAACCAGCTGGTTGGTTAGGATTGGGTTTCCGCCGGTGAGGAAGGGAACCCATGAGCACCCCTGAGGTCGTCGCCCCCGTCGAATCGGCCATCGCACAAACCGTTGCCCGCCTGCGGGATACCTTCGCGGCGGGGCGGACCCGCGAGGTGGAATGGCGGCGCACCCAGCTGCGCGGCATCCAGGCGATGATGGCCGAGAACGAAGCCAAGATCGCCGCCGCGCTGGAACAGGATCTGGGCCGCAAACCGTTCGAGTCGTGGCTGGCCGACACCGCCACCACCGTCGGCGAAGCCCGCTACGCCGCTAAGCACGTCAAGAAATGGATGCGCCGGCGGCACCGGCTGCTGGAGCGTGCGCAGTTGCCCGGTCGGGGCTGGGTGGAGTACGAACCGTACGGCACAGTGCTGATCATCGGTGCCTGGAATTTCCCGTTCTATCTGACCCTGGGCCCGCTGGTGGGTGCGGTGGCGGCCGGAAACACCGTGGTGCTCAAACCATCTGAGATCGCGCCGGCCTCGTCGCAGCTGATGGCCGAATTGGTACCGGCCTACCTGGACCCAGACGCGATCGTGGTGGTCGAGGGCGATGGCGCGGTCAGCCAGGAACTGATTGCCCAGGGTTTCGACCGGGTGATGTTCACCGGCGGCACCGAGATCGGTCGCAAGATCATGGCCGCCGCGGCCGAGCACCTCACCCCGGTCACCCTCGAGCTGGGCGGCAAAAGCCCCTGCATCGTGGCCGCCGACGCCGACGTGGACGTCGCGGCCAAACGCATCGCGTGGACCAAACTGGTCAACTCCGGGCAGACCTGCGTGGCGCCCGACTACGTGCTGGCTGACGCCACCATCCGGGACCGGCTGGTCGCCAAGATCGGGGAGGCGATCACCAGCTTCTACCCCGATCAGCCGCAGGGTATGCGGATCGTCAACCAACGCCAATTCGACCGGCTGGCCGGCTATTTGACGAACACCCAGGGCACGGTGGCGCTGGGTGGCGGCTTCCACGCCGCGACGCTGCGCATCGAGCCGACCGTGGTCGTCGGCCCCGACCCGGACGAGCCGCTGATGACCAACGAGATCTTCGGCCCGATCCTGCCGATCATCTCCGTCGAATCCCTCGATGACGCAATACGTTTCGTCAATTCTCGACCGAAACCCTTGGCGGCCTATGTGTTCACCAAGACCCGCGCGGTCGCCGAACGGGTGATCAACCAGGTGCCGGCCGGCGGCATGCTGGTCAACCACCTGATCTTCCAGGTGTCGACCGCCAAGCTGCCGTTCGGTGGGGTCGGCCCGTCCGGGATGGGCGCTTACCACGGCCGGTGGGGCTTTGAGGAATTCAGTCACCGCAAGTCGGTGCTGACCAAACCGACCCGACCCGACTTATCCCAGCTGATCTACCCGCCGTATACAGAGAAGGCGTGGAAGTTGGCGCGCCGGCTGTTCTAGCCGGCGACCGAGCAATCACATTCAGAGAGGAAACTCATGCCCGGAGTGCAGGATCGCGTCATCGTCGTCACCGGAGCCGGTGGGGGGCTGGGCCGGGAATACGCCCTGACCCTGGCCCGCGAGGGCGCCAGCGTCGTCGTCAACGACCTGGGTGGGGCCCGCGACGGGACCGGCGCCGGACACAACATGGCCGACCAGGTGGTCGCCGAGATCAAGGGCGCCGGTGGGCGCGCCGTCCCCAACTATGACAGCGTCGCCGACGAAGCGGGCGCGGCCAACATCATCAAGACCGCGCTCGATGAGTTCGGCAAGATCGACGGCGTGGTGTCCAACGCCGGCATCCTGCGCGACGGCACCTTCCACAAGATGACGTTCGACAACTGGAACGCCGTGCTGCAGGTGCACCTCTACGGCGGCTACCACGTGATCCGGGCCGCCTGGCCGCACTTCCGGGAGCAAAGCTTCGGCCGGGTCGTGGTCGCCACCTCCACCAGCGGGCTGTTCGGCAACTTCGGCCAGGCCAACTACGGCGCGGCCAAGCTGGGTCTGGTCGGGCTGATCAACACGCTGTCCATCGAGGGCGCCAAGTACAACATCAAGGCCAACGCGCTGGCGCCGGTCGCGGCCACCCGGATGACCGAAGACATCCTGCCGCCGGAGGTGCTGGCCAAGCTCAAGCCCGAATACGTCGCCCCGGTGGTGGGCTACCTGTGCACCGAGGAGGTGCCCGACACCGGATCGGTGTTCATCGTCGGCGGCAGCCGGGTGCAGCGCGCCGCGCTGTTCGAGAACGCCGGCGCCAACTTCGAGAACCCGCCGTCGGTCGATGAGGTGGCCGCCCAGTGGGAGACCATCACCGACCTGTCGGCCGCCAAGCAGGCCAGCTTCTCGGTCCGCTAGTTCCTGCCCAGCGGACGCGGGAGGCGCCGGCGACATTGAGATCGCGGCCCGGGTCGTGGTTTTCGAAAATGCACGACCGCAGGCGCAATCTCGATTCACGGCAAAGCCCCCCATTTCGGTTTCCTACCGAAATGGGGGCTTTGTGTTCGCTCGCCGGGGTTAGGCGGCCCGGAGGGGCACCAGGACCGGGTCGTCGGTGGCGTTACGGGCATCGCCGTCGCCGGGGCCACCCCAGTCCTCGTCGAGGACACCCTCCAAGGCGAAGGCCACGTCATTGGTCAGCGAGGTCAGCAACCGGGCGGTGGTGCCGGCGGCGATGGCGCTGATCCCGGCGAGGACGGCTGCGGCGGTCATGCGCGTCATGAGGGTTCTCCTTGGTGGGGCGGTCACGGTATGCGGAAGACTGTAGCGCAGATGGTGATGCAGTGCAACAGTTTAGTCGCTACGGAAATGCCAATGAGCGGCGTCGTCTCGGGATACGGGCCGGTCGACTGGTCCGCGTGCGCGGGCAAAACACCAGGTAGTGGGTGATCTAACGCCCAGGCGCAACCCGCCGCAGAAAACTGCAGCGGTGCTCTGTTTTTAGTGGCGCACCATGCCGCGGGCCGCCCGAACCGCTACGGAAACCGGTCAGCCGAGCAGCGCGCTGCGCAGCCGGTCCAGGTCGGTGCGGGTCACCTCGGCCGCACGCAGGAAGCCGGCCATGGAGCCGTAGTTGTCGTCGATGGCGCGCCGCGCGGTATCCAGGTAGTCCGCGCGCACCCCGAGGACCTCGTCGGTCAGGCGGGCCTCGCTGAACGTCACCACTTCCGGGGTCACCCCGGCGCCGGCGCGTTCGGAGATCATCTCCAGGATCTTCGAGCGCAGCTGCGGTACGGCGTCGTTGCTGCGCAGGTAGTCCGCCATGATGGCGTCCCGGTCGATGCCGACCGCCTCCAGCACCACCGCGATGGTCAACCCGGTGCGGTCCTTGCCGGCGAAGCAGTGGGCCAGCACGCGGTGGCCGGCGCCGAGCAGCGTGATCACGCGGTGCACCGCACGTCGCGCGCCCGGCAGGGTCGGGAAGCGGCGGTACTCCTCGGTCATGTACCGGGCGGCGGTGTCGGCGATCGACTCGGCATCGGGCCGCTCGGTCATCAGTCGCCGGAACGCATGCTCGTGCGGGGACTCGTCGTTGCCGCCGTGGTCGTCGGCCAGGTCGGGGAACGGCAGCAAGTGGATGTGCACGCCGTCGGGTACCCGGCCCGCCCCGCGGCGTTCCACCTCGCGGGGCGATCGCAGGTCGGCGACGTCGGTGATTCCCAGCCTGCGCAGTTCGGTGCGGCCGGCCTCGGCCAGCTCGCTCAGCTCACCGGACCGGAACAGCCAGCCCGGCGCGATCGTCGTGGCGTCGGCGACGTCGCGGAAGTTCCACGCTCCGTCCAGTTCTCGCACGTCGGTGGTCATTGCGAGGTCACCGCCAACCGCTGGTGATGGTCGGCCGCCGTGGCCGACATCGCGAAGTCCATGCCCGCCACGATATGACACCTGTCGACCAGCGGTAGATGCCGCGGTAGATATGGGGTCATGACCGAGAGCCGCCCGCCGTTTCCGCCGTTCACCGCCGAGACCGCGACGCAGAAGGTGCAGGCCGCCGAGGACGCGTGGAACACCCGCGACCCGGTCGCGGTGAGCCGGGCGTACACCGCCGACTCGCGGTGGCGCAACCGCGACGAGCACATCGTCGGCCGCGCCCAGATCGTGGCGTTCTTAACCCGCAAGTGGCAACGGGAACTGGACTATGCGCTGCGCAAGAGCCTGTGGGACTTCCACGACAACCGGATCGCCGTGCGCTTCCAGTACGAGTCGCGCGACGCGGCCGGGCAGTGGTACCGCAGCTACGGCAACGAGCTGTGGGAGTTCACCGCGACCGGGCTGATGTCGCGCCGGGAGGCCAGCATCAACGACGTGCCGATCGCCGCCTCGGAGCGGCGCTATTTCGGTCCGCGGCCGCTATCGGAACATGGCCACGACATCCCGCTGTGGTGACCCGGGACGGGGCCGCCTAACAGCTACCCCCGGATCCGCGCCGCGCATCGCAGAACCGGCACAACATCCTGTTGTGACGACAGCGGATCCCGTTGTGGCGTTGTCCGACCGGCTAGCGGAGCAGCGGCCCGCTGACCACCCGTAACGTTCCCGTGATGCCAAACGGGCAGGGTGGTGTAGCCGGCCTGCGGGAGGGCGGAAAATCTCCGATGGCGGGGGTGACCGGTTAGTGTGACGAGGCGTATGCACTTGTCCGGTTCCGGCAGGCAAGTGGAACGAGCCAGGCGTGGGGACCGCCAGCGACGATGCGGGGCGGGCCGATGAGGAGGAACGGCGGTTGTGACCGATACGCAGACAACGGTGGGGGTGGTCGCCGAATCCGGGGGCGACGAGCGACGCGTGGCGCTGGTCCCGAAGGCGGTCGCGTCCCTGGTGAAAAGCGGCGTCGCCGTCGTCGTCGAATCCGGTGCGGGTGAACGCGCGCTGCTGCCCGATCAGCTCTACACCGAGGCGGGTGCCACCGTCGGGGACGCCTGGGCGGCGGAGATCGTCGTCAAGGTCGCGCCGCCGACGGCCGCGGAGGTGGGCCGGCTGCGCGACGGCCAAACCCTGATCGGGTTCCTGGCTCCCCGCAACGCCGACAACCAGATCGACGCGCTCAACGCCGCCGGGGTGCAGGCGTTCGCGTTGGAGGCGATCCCGCGGATCTCCCGGGCCCAGGTGATGGACGCGTTGAGTTCGCAGGCCAACGTGTCCGGGTACAAGGCGGTGCTGCTGGCGGCCTCGGAGTCCACCCGGTTCTTCCCGATGCTGACCACCGCGGCGGGCACCGTGAAGCCGGCCACCGTGCTGGTGCTCGGCGTCGGGGTGGCCGGGCTGCAGGCGCTGGCCACCGCCAAGCGGCTGGGGGCGCGCACCACCGGGTATGACGTGCGCCCCGAGGTGGCCGACCAGGTGCGGTCGGTGGGGGCGCAGTGGCTCGACCTCGGCATCGACGCGGCCGGGGAGGGCGGCTACGCCCGGGAGCTCACCGACGCCGAACGCGAACAGCAGCAAAAAGCGCTGGAGCAGGCGATCACCGGTTTCGACGTGGTGATCACCACCGCGCTGGTGCCCGGCCGTCCGGCGCCCAGGTTGGTGACCGCCGCCGCGGTGGAGGGCATGAAGGCCGGCAGCGTGGTGGTGGACCTGGCCGGGGAGACCGGCGGGAACTGCGAACTGACCGAACCCGGCCAGACCGTCGTCCGCCACGACGTCACCATCGCCTCCCCGTTGAATCTGCCGGCGACCATGCCCGAGCACGCCAGCGAGCTGTATTCCAAGAACATCACGGCGCTGCTGGAGCTGCTGGTCACCGACGGCAAGCTGGCCCCGGACTTCGGCGACGAGGTGGTCGCGGCGGCGTGTGTGACCCGAACTGGAGAGGACGCCTGATGCTCTACGACGACCTGCTGGCCAACCTGGCGATCCTGGTGCTGTCCGGGTTCGTCGGGTTCGCGGTGATCTCCAAGGTGCCCAACACGCTGCACACCCCGCTGATGTCGGGCACCAACGCCATCCACGGCATCGTGGTGCTGGGCGCGCTGCTGGTGCTCGGACGGGTCGAGCACCCCTCGCTGGCGCAGCAGATCATCCTGTTCGTCGCGCTGGTGTTCGGCACCTTGAACGTCATCGGCGGGTTCATCGTCACCGACCGGATGCTCGGCATGTTCAAGGGCAAAAAGCCCGGCAAGCAGGTCGCGAAGGTTGAGGAGCCGGCCGCGAAATGAACTACCTGGTCACGATCCTCTACATTGTCGCGTTCTCGCTGTTCATCTACGGCCTGATGGGCCTGACCGGGCCCAAGACCGCGGTGCGGGGCAACCTGATCGCCGCGGTCGGGATGGCCATCGCGGTGGTGGCCACGCTGATCCTGATCCGCGACACCGACCACTGGCCGCTGATCATCGCCGGGCTGGTGCTCGGGGTGGTGCTCGGTGTCCCGCCGGCGCGGCTGACCAAGATGACCGCGATGCCGCAGCTGGTGGCGTTCTTCAACGGCGTCGGCGGTGGCACGGTGGCGCTGATCGCGCTCTCGGAGTTCATGGACACCGACGGCTTCGCCAACTTCCAGCACGGCGAGAACCCGACCGTGCACGTCGTGGTGGCGTCGCTGTTCGCCGCGATCGTCGGGTCGATCTCGTTCTGGGGCTCGATCATCGCGTTCGGCAAGCTGCAGGAGATCATCTCCGGCCGGCCGATCGGCATCGGCCGGCTGCAGCAGCCGCTCAACGTGCTGCTGCTGGCGGCGGCGGTGGCCGCCGCCGTGGTCATCGGGCTGGGGGCGCATCCCGGTGGCGGCGTGGCGTTGTGGTGGATGATCGGCCTGCTGGTCGCGGCCGCCGTGTTGGGCCTGATGGTGGTGCTGCCGATCGGCGGCGCCGACATGCCGGTGGTCATCTCGCTGCTCAACGCGATGACCGGGCTGTCGGCGGCGGCGGCCGGGCTGGCGCTGAACAACACCGCGATGATCGTGGCCGGCATGATCGTCGGCGCCTCCGGGTCGATCCTGACCAACCTGATGGCCAAGGCGATGAACCGGTCGATTCCGGCGATCGTGATGGGCGGCTTCGGCGGCGGCGGGGTGGCGCCCGGTGCCGATGGCGGCGGCGACAAGCACGTGACCGCGACCTCGGCGGCCGACGCCGCGATCCAGATGTCCTACGCCAACCAGGTGATCGTGGTGCCCGGCTACGGCCTGGCCGTCGCGCAGGCCCAGCACGCCGTCAAGGACATGGCCAGCCTGCTCGAGGACAAGGGGGTGCAGGTCAAGTTCGCCATCCATCCCGTCGCCGGCCGGATGCCCGGGCATATGAACGTGCTGCTGGCCGAGGCCGAGGTCGACTACGACGCGATGAAGGACATGGACGACATCAACGACGAGTTCGCCCGCACCGACGTGGCGATCGTCATCGGCGCCAACGACGTCACCAACCCGGCCGCGCGCAATGACCCGTCCAGCCCGATCCACGGGATGCCGATCCTCAACGTGGATCAGGCGAAGTCGGTGATCGTGCTCAAGCGGTCGATGAACTCCGGCTTCGCCGGGATCGACAACCCGCTGTTTTACGGCGAGGGCACCACCATGCTGTTCGGGGATGCCAAGAAGTCGGTGTCGGAGGTCATCGAGGAGCTCAAGGCGCTGTAGCCCGCCGAGCAGACGTAAAAGCCCCCATTTCCAGCGGAAATCGGGGGCTTTTACGTCTGCTCGCGCGGGAGCCGGTGCGGGTTAGACCGGGGGATATGCGGGCGGGGGGTAGCCCTGGCCGTCGGTCACGCCGCGCAAACCCCAAAAGACGTAGTTGAAGAAGTACTCGATCTCGTCGGTCGCGTCGTAATCCGGGTTCGGATCCATCGGTCGCCTCCTCGCGTCACCCGCCTGGTGAGTCTAGCCCCGTCGGCGTCCCGCCAACACCGGAGCGGCGGCATTGCCTAGACTATCCAACCAGTTGATTGACTCCGGGTGACAACCCGCCCTGCCGATAGTGAGAACCATGCCATCCGAGAGCACCACCACCAATGGCCTGACCCGCCGCGAGGAGCTGCTGGCCGTCGCCACCAAGCTGTTCGCGGCCCGCGGCTACCACGGCACCCGGATGGACGACGTCGCCGACGTGGTCGGGCTGAACAAGGCCACCGTCTACCACTACTACGCCAGCAAGTCGCTGATCCTCTACGACATCTACCAACAGGCCGCCGAGCGCACGCTGGCCGCCGTCCACGACGACCCGTCCTGGACCGCGCGGGAAGCCCTCTACCAGTACACGGTGCGGCTGCTGACCCAGATCGCCACCAACCTGGAAGGCGCCGCGGTGTACTTCCAGGAGCAGCCCTACATCACCGAGTGGTTCACCGAAGAACAGGTCGCCACGATCCGCGAGCAGGAGATCAAGGTCTACGAGCATGTGCACGGGCTGATCGACCGCGGCATCGCCAGCGGCGAGTTCTATGACTGCGACTCGCATGTGTTGGCGCTGGGCTACATCGGGATGACGTTGAGCAGCTACCGCTGGCTGCGGCCCAGCGGCCGGCGCACCGCGAAGGAGATCGCCGCCGAGTTCAGCACCGCGCTGCTGCGCGGCCTGATCCGCGACGAGGCGACCCGGGTGGAGTCGCCGCTGGGCGTCAGAACCGAAATCGATACAGCCGGTCGTAGTTCCTGACCGCCGGGAACGCCCCGACGAGGCGGTACAGGACGCGTTGCGGCGTGGCCGGGATCTTCGCCGGATCGAGGAACGCGGCGGTCTGCACCAGGCTGAGCCGCGGGTTCCACTCGCTTAGCTCGTGACCGTCTCGAGTGCCCCATTTGACGATGCCCTTGGTGAAGATCTTGGAGAGCCGCGGGCCCGATTCGGACAGCAGGTCGGCCAGCAGTTCGCCGGTGTCGAATCGATCGGTCAACCGGTGCATTAGATCCCGGATCTCGGCGGCGGCCAGGTACATCAGCAGGCCTTCGGCGACGACCAACGTGGGACGGTCGGTCGGTACCCGTTCGAGCCAGCCGGGGTCGGTGACCGAGCACCCGATCATCGTGTAGCCGGTGCGGTCGTCGTACAGCGCACGCCGCAACCCGATGACTTGCGGCACGTCGACGTCGAACCACTGCACCCCGGCGGGCGGCTGCAGGCGCTCGACCCGAGTGTCGAGCCCGCAGCCCAGATGCAGCACCACGGCGTCGGGGTGACGGGCCAGGAAGTCGGCCGCCCACTCGTCAAGCTGTTTGGCGCGCAACGCCACCAGGAACTGGTAGGTCCACGGCTGGACGGACCGGTGCACCCGGGCGAAGTCGTAGTCGATGCGGTCCACGGCCGCCGCGGCCGCGCGGTCGCCGAGAACCGGCTGCGCCGACCGACTTTCGTAGGCCCGCAGGTACAGCGTGCACAGATTCGTCCACTCCACCGAGCCCCAGCGCACGCCGCGGAAGTCGACCTTGTCGGGCTGCGTCGTCATCATGTCCTCCGTTCGGCGCGAAACTTCGCCCACCGCTGCGTCATCTCGTCGCCGTCGCTGGTGCAGAAGTCGCAGAAGTCCCGGAAGTCCTCCAACCGTTCCCGCTGTTCGACGCGGTCCGCGCTCAGCAGCGACAGACCGAACGTGGCGGTGTCGATACCGCCGCGCATCCGGCTCAGTTGCGCGGTGAGCACCTGGGTGAAACCGCCCGGGGTGACCCGGTACTGATGCTGGCGGGTGGCCGCGGGCAGTCGCTCGATCATGCCGCCGTCCTGCAGTTGGCGGGCGACGGTGCTGACCGACGCCTTGCTCACCGACAACGCCGCGGCCAGCGCCGCCAACGACTGCTGCGGCGGATCGCAGATCATCAACCAGCCGTAGATGCGGCCCATGGTGCGGGTGCCTCCGATGGCTTCGAAGAACAACCCGATCCGGTCGACGAACTCGGCTTCACCGGGAGACATTGACCACCTCGATTAATCAGTACGTTCAGTCCATCCTGAACGTCACCAACGTAGCGGTGGCGGCGATGGGATGTCAAGGCGAGGTCAGAGCGGTGTCGACGACCGGCCCGCCGACCGGGCGGAAACCCGGCCGGTGACGGGGAGATAACAATCCGGACCGAAACTGTCGCGACGCGGCACCCAGATACCGGGGACAGCGACCCGGGCAAATTACCGTCAGTGCGTGAACCGTCGAATGGCCCTGAAACTACCGCTGCTGATGGCGGCCGGTACCGCGCTGACCCAGGTCCCCCGCGCCGCGGCGGAACAACCCGCCCGATGGTCACCGGACCGCGCCAGCCGTTGGTATCAAGCGCAGGGTCGGCTTGTCGGCGCGAACTTCATCACCTCCACCGCGATCAACCAGCTGGAGATGTTTCAGACCGGCACCTACGACCCGCGGCGCATCGATACCGAGTTGGGTTGGGCCCGCTTCCACGGGCTGAACACGGTGCGGGTCTTCCTGCACGATCAGCTGTGGGCCCAGGATTCGCGCAGTTTTCAGCTGCGGTTGGCGCAATTTGTCGGTATCGCCGCGCGGCACCGCATCAAACCGCTGTTCGTGTTCTTTGACTCCTGCTGGGATCCGCACCCCAGGGCCGGGCGCCAGCGCGCACCCAAGCCGGGGGTGCACAACTCCGGGTGGGTGCAAAGCCCCGGCGCCGAACGCCTCGCGGACCCCCGCTACCGGCCGACCCTGCAGGCCTACGTCACCGGGGTGCTGACCCAATTCCGCAACGACGACCGGGTGCTGGGCTGGGACCTGTGGAACGAGCCGGACAACCCGGCGAAGGTGTACGGCAGCCTGGAGCCCAGCGACAAATTCGATCGGGTCGCCGACCTGCTGCCCCAGGTGTTCGGGTGGGCCCGTTCGGTCGACCCCAGTCAGCCGCTGACCAGTGGGGTGTGGCAGGGCGACTGGGATGCGGGCAGCCGCAGCACCATCGCCGGCATTCAGCTCGACAACTCCGACGTGGTCACCTTCCACAGCTACGCCGAACCGTCGGACTTCGAGAACCGCATCACCGAACTGGCCCCGCTGGGACGGCCGATCATGTGCACCGAATACATGGCGCGCCCCCAGGGCAGCACGGTGGAAAAGATCCTGCCAATTGCGCAGCGGCACAACGTCGGCGCGTTCAACTGGGGTCTGGTCGCCGGGAAGACCCAGACCTACTTCCCGTGGGATTCCTGGGATCACCCCTACACCACCATCCCGAAGGTCTGGTTTCACGACCTGCTGCGACCCGACGGGCGGGCCTTCCAGGACAGCGAAAGCCAAACCATCCGTGCGCTGACCGGGGTGCGGCCGTCGTAGCGCACACTGATCACCATGACTGACCTCTTCGGACTGCAGGGAAAGGTCGCCGTGGTCACCGGCGGCGGCCGCGGAATCGGCGTGATGATGGCGCGGGGACTGCTGCGGGCCGGCGCGACGGTGTATTTGTCCAGCCGCAAGGAGGCCGAACTCGACGCCGCGGTCGGCGAGCTGGCGACGCACGGAACGGTGCACGCGATCCCGGCCGACCTCGGCACCGCCGACGGCGTCGCCGCGCTGACCGCCGGACTGGCCGAGCGGGAGAACGCGATTCACGCGTTGTTCAACAACGCCGGGGCGACCTGGGGGGCGCCGTTCGGCGAGTTCCCCGAATCCGGCATCGACAAGGTGCTCGACGTCAACGTCAAAGGGGTGCTGTTGTTGACGCAGGCGCTGGCGCCGATGCTGCGGGCCGGCGCGACCGCCGACGATCCGGCCCGGGTGATCAACACCGGCAGCGTCGACGGCCTGCGGGCGCCGGCCAAGGGCATGAACAACTTCTCCTATAGCGCCAGCAAGGCCGCCGTCCACATGCTGACCCGGCACCTGGCCGGGGAACTCGCCCCGGACATTCTGGTCAACGCGATCGCGCCGGGCTTGTTCGCCTCCAAGATGACCAAACACCTGCTGACCGCGGGTCAGGACACCGTCGGCGCGGCGCTGCCGCTGGGCCGGATCGGCAGCCCCGACGACATGGCCGGGATCGCCGTGTTCCTGGCCAGCCGGGCCAGCAGCTACATCACCGGCGCGGTGATCCCGGTCGACGGCGGGGTCAGCACCATCCGCTAGGACTGCCGAGCAGACGCAAAAGTACCCAATTCGGTCCCGAAAAGGGGACTTTTGCGTCTGTTCGCGCTAGTCGCGGACATGCGTGTCGAGGAACGCGATCTGGTCGGCGATCGCTCGCTCAAACCCGTCGCCGACGTAGATGTCGAAGTGTCCCTCGGGGTACAGCTTGATCTCCCCGCGCGGCGCCCGGGCGGCGTGGCGACGGGTCGGACCGGCGGGTGCCACCGAGTCGGTGGCGCACACGCAAAACAGGATCGGGCAGGCGACCTTGGCGGCCAGCCGCCCCGGACGGTAGGGGAGCAGCTTCAGCGCGAAGCGGGCGGCCACCTCGTTGGGGACTTCGCCGCCCTCGGGCACCAACCGCAGGTAGCCGGGGTAGGCGTCCGGGGTGGTCATCAGCGCGACCTCGCCGGGCCGCCCGGCGACCGGCACCGTCACCGGTGACCAGCCGAGCCGGGCGGCGATCAGGTCGCGGACGGCGCGGACGCTGATGCGGGCCGTGATGCCCGGCTTGATGACCCGCGCCGACGCGATTCCATCGGTGAACGGGCACTGGGCGATGACGGCCGCGATTCCCGGTATCCGGGCGGCGGTGGCGATCACGTGACCGCCCGCAAACGAGGTGCCCCACAACGCGATCCGGCCGCGGTCGATCCCGGGTAGGGTGCGGGCGTAGCCGATCGCGGCCGCCCAGTCCGCCAGCTGCATCTTGATAGAGAGCAGCTGGCGCGGCTGGCCGTCGCTGTCACCGAAGTTGCGGTAGTCGAAGACCAGGCAGGCGTAGCCGGCCGCGCGGAAGCGCTCGGCGTAGGCGTCGAGGCGCATGGTGCGCACGCCGCCCAGGCCGTGCGCCATCACCAGCAGGGGCGCATCCGCGTCGCCATCGGGTCGGTACAGCCAGGCGCTGATCCGGTCGTCCCCCGAGCGGAACTGCAGATCCTCGCGAGAAGCCATGACACAACGGTATTACGCTCCCAGGCGGGTCCGCGGGAAGGAACGAGATGAAATCCACCCTGTTGTCGCGACGCGATCTGGACTTCCTGTTGTTCGAATGGCTGCGGGTCGACGAGCTGACCAAGCGGCAACGCTTCGCCGACCATTCCCGGGAGACGTTCGCCGACGTCCTCGACCTGTTCGAGCAGCTGGCCATCCGGTATTTCGCGCCGCACAACAAGAAGAGCGACGCGCACGAACCGACCTTCGACGGGTCGACGGTCACAGTCATTCCGGAGGTCAAGGAGGCGCTGGCCGCGGTCGCGCAGGCGGATGCGCTCGGCATGACCATGGACTCTGACCTGGGCGGCGCCCAGCTGCCGATGACCGTCGCGCAGGCCGGCTCGGCCTGGCTGTCGGCCGCCAATATCAGCACCGCCGGCTATCTGATGCTGACCACCGCCAACGCGAACCTGCTGGCCCGCTTCGCCACCCCCGAGCAGGTCGAGGCGTTCGTGCGGCCGATGCTGGCCGGCCGGTTCTCCGGGACGATGTGCCTCTCGGAAACCCAGGCGGGGTCCTCGCTGGCCGATATCACCACCCGGGCCGAACCGCGCCCGGACGGCAACTACCGGCTGTTCGGCTCCAAGATGTGGATCTCCGGCGGCGACCACGAACTCACCGACAACATCGTGCATCTGGTGTTGGCCAAGATCCCGGGCGGGCCGCCGGGCACCAAGGGGATCTCGTTGTTCATCGTGCCGAAATTCCTGGTCGACGCCGACGGGTCGATCGGTGAGCGCAACGATGTCGTGCTGGCCGGGCTCAACCACAAGATGGGTTTCCGCGGCATCACCAACACGGTGCTGAACTTCGGGGAGGGCAGGTTTCAGCCGGGCGGCGAGCCCGGGGCGGTCGGCTATCTGGTTGGCGAACCGCACCGCGGCCTGACCTACATGTTTCACATGATGAACGAGGCCCGACTCGGGGTGGGGATGGGCGCGGCGGCGCTGGGCTACACCGGCTACCTCAAGTCGCTGGAGTATGCCCGGCAACGCCCCCAAGGCCGCCCGGTCACCGCCAAGGATGTCTTAGCCGCGCAGGTGCCGATCATCGACCACCCCGACGTCAAGCGAATGCTGTTGGCGCAGAAGGCCTACGTCGAAGGGGCGCTGGCGCTGCTGCTGTACTGTGCCCGGCTGGTCGACGTGCAGCACAGCCCGGAGTCCGACGCGGAACGCGACTCCGCGACGTTGCTGCTGGACATCTTGACCCCGGTCGCCAAGAGCTGGCCATCGCAGTGGTGCTTGGCGGCCAACGATCTGGCCATCCAGGTGCACGGGGGCTACGGCTATACCCGCGAATACGATGTCGAGCAGCACTACCGGGACAACCGGCTCAACCCGATCCACGAGGGTACACACGGGATTCAAAGCCTGGATCTGTTGGGCCGCAAGGTGGTCCAGGACGGCGGTACCCGGATGGCGGCGTTGGGTGCGGCGATCGCGGCAACGGTGGCGGCCGCCACCGCGATCGGCGCCGACCCGGCGCGGCTGGCGGCGCAGCTCGACACCAGCTGGCAGCGGCTGGCCGCGGTGACCGCGGCGATGTTCGCCTCGGGGGATATCGACGCCGCGCTGGCCAACAGCGTGATCTACCTGGAGGCGTTCGGCCACATCGTCGTCGCGTGGATGTGGCTGGAACAGCTGCTGGCCGCCCACGGCAAGACGGGCGATTTCTACGACGGCAAGCGCCAGGCCGCCAGCTTCTTCTTTCGTTACGAGTTGCCCAAGACCGCACCGCAACTCGACCTGGTGGAAAGCCTGGACCGGACCACGCTGGAGATGCAGACCAGCTGGTTTTGACCCGGGCGGGACGAGACAACCTCGTGCTTTACAAACATGCACCGAAGTGTCACGCTGTTGCGGTGCCACAGTCACGGTCGTTGGTGCCGGCGCCCGCCGGTGCGGTCGCTGGCCCCGCCCATGGTGGGCGCGCCGTGGTGATCACCGACGCGTCGTCGCCCATCGGCCTGGCGAGCGCGGCACAGGTGGCGCAGCGCGGCGACCTGGTCCTGATGGGCAGCCGGTACGGCGACGCGTGCGAGCGCCTTGCCGCCGGGCTACGGGCGCGCGGCGCGGCGGCGTTCGCCGCTGCGCTGGATCTGGCCGACGCCGGGTCCATCGATCGGTTCGTGGACTCCGCGCACTACCTCGTGGGGGAGATCGACGTCGTGGTCGCCGATGTCACCCCGCTGGTGTCGGCGGCCGGGCCCTACACGGTCGGCGCCCAACACCTGGCGGCCCAACTCGTTCCGCCGATGATCGAGCGTGGGTCCGGCGATGTGGTGCTGGTCAGCCCGGAGCCGCTGGCCCGAACCGGTCAGCGGCACCTCGAGGCATGGCTGTCCGGGCTGGATGCCGAGTTCGTCGGGTCGGGGGTGCGGGTGTCGCTGGTCCGGTCGGCACCGGCCGGTGGCTGCCTGGCGCCGCACGACGTTGGCCGGGTCGTCGCCGCGCTGCTCGAACCGTCCGCGCCGAGCCACCTACGCGTCGTCGAGGTCATCCCGCGCATGTGTTGAGATTGCGCCGGTGGTCGTGCATTGTCGAAAACCACGACCCCACACGCAATCTCAATGTTGCCCCTAAGTCCGCGCGGGACGGCGGCGCACCAGCACGGATTGCTGGATGGCGCCGACGGCCCCGTCGTCGTCGAACAGGGTGCCCACCGTCGTGCCGATACCGTCCGGACCGTAATGGGTTTCGGCACGGATCCCGATCCAGGGGCCCTGCGGGACGCGGTGCACATGTACCACCAGGTCGGTGTTGAGGAACGTCCACGCACGGATATCCAGTTTGGCGCCAATACCGTTGGCGTCGTCGGCGACGGCGAACAGCCGCTGCAGCGGTGTCATCGTCTCGCCGTGGACCAGATCCACCGTCGGGGTGATCCACGATTCGCCCGGGCCGTCGGACAGCGGTTCGGTCAGCCACCGCCAGTCCAGGCTGTGCACGTAATTGCGGTCCCAATCCTTCTCCAGGTTGCGGCTGCGGGCTTCGCTGAGCGGGCGCAGCGGGGCGGCGCCGGCGTGCCTCACCTCAGCGGTGTCGATCTGTTGGAGTCGCCACCCGCTGGCGCGGGCGACGGGTCGGGGCGCGCCGTCGGGTCCCGGGGCCAGCATGTCGGCGGTCAGCAGCTCAATTTGCTTGCCGGGGCGGACAAGTTCGGCACGCACCCACAGGTCGCCCTCGGCGGGTACCGGGCCCAGCAGGTCGACGGCGACCCGGCTCAGCCGGGTGTCGTCGCGGGCGGCGCAGCGCTCCAACGCCCGCACCAGCAACGCCGACACCGGTGCGGCGTGCTGAATCTGCGCCGACCAGGTGCTGCGCACCAGGTCGGTCGCGACGAACTTCTCGCCGAGGTCGGTGTCCTCGACGAGTTCGTAGTACGAGTCGGTCATCGTCCACCTCTATCGGCGCGTCAGGGCAACCCCGCGCCGGGGATATCCACGGTCACGGTGTCCAAGCGGGACCGTCGCGTCCCCGCGAGCCGCTTCGGGTAGGCGTCGGTGCTCGACAGCAGAAACAGCGTGCGCCGCTCCGGCCCGCCCAGCGTGCAGGCGATCGCCGCGCGATCGCCGACGTCGATGCGGTGGGTGACCGCGCCGCCGGCGACGATGCGCACGAACCGGTGCGCCAGCGTCATCGACGCCCACACGCCGCCGTCGGCGTCCAGGGCGATGCCGTCCGGCGGCCCGTCGAGTCCGTCGGCGAACACCCGCCGGTCCGACAGGGCGCCGTCGGCGCCGATCGTGAACGCGGTCAGGCGCCGGCCGATGGACTCGGCGACGATCAGGCTGCGTCCGTCCGGGGTGATCACCATCCCGTTGGGAAAGTCCAGGCCCTCGGCGACCACCGTTGCGGTGCCGTCGGGGTCGACGCGCACGATGACGCCGTCGGTGAACGCCTGAGCGCCCAGATAGGCCCGGCCGCGGTGGTCGACCACCATGTCGCCGAGGTCGGCCGGCACCAGATCGGTCAGATCGGCGACGGTGGTGGTGGTCTCACCGTCGTAGCGCAGCACCTGGCGGGCCGCGGTGGAGGCGATCAGCAGCGCGCCGTCCGGCCGAAAACCCAGGCCGGACGGTGCGTGTCCGGGCAGCGGCAACGTGGTCATGGCGCCGCCCAGGGTGACGGTGTGCACCGCCTCGCCGAGCATGTCGGAGAACCACAGCAGCCCTTCGAACCAGCGTGGGCCCTCGCCGAAGCAAAAGCCGTCGGCCAGCGGGGTGGGCGCCAGCACATCGGCCACGCCGTTACAAAACATCATCAAAGTGTCATGTATGGGCTGGGTGGTGTCAACGGGACGCGTCCAGCTCGCGAGCGACCGCGGCGTGCTAGGCGTCGATGCCCAACTGGCTGCCCCTTCCGCCGTGGCTGGCCGACGGCTATAGACTTTACAGATTGGTTCAGTAATGTCACGCTGGCCAGTGGCCGGCCGCCGGCCGCCGGCCGCCGGAGAGGGAGGTACACCCGACCATGACAACCGACGCCGATCAGACGCAGTGGTCGGTCACCGGCCTGCTTGACTTGTTCGACGTGGCACCCGACGGTGACGACCGGTTCACCGGCGTCACCGGCCTGGCCGGCGACGACGAGCGGCAGGTGGTGGAAGGCACCCAGGTGCTGGCCCAGGCGATTGTCGCGGTGGCCAAACGGTTTCCGGACAAGTCGGTGCGCTCGGTGCACGCGGTGTTCGCCCGGGCGGTGATGGTCGGACCCCCGGTCGAACTCACCATCGACGTGGTGCACGAGGGCCGCTCGACGGCCACCGCGGTGGTGAGCGCGCAGCAAAACGGCCGACGCTGCATCAGCATCACGGTGCTGGCCGATGTCCCCACCGCCGACGTCATCCGCCACCACCGGCCGCGTCCCGCCGTCGCCGGCCCCGCCGACGCCAACGTGTGCGAGATGCCGATGATCGGACGCGAGGTGCGGCTGGTGGATGTGGTCGACGTCAACAGTCCCGACGAGGTCGGGCCGCCGGAACTGTACGCCTGGCTGCGCTATGACCCGATCCCGGCCCGCGACGAGCTGGCCAAGGCGCTCATCGCGTATTTCACCGGGCACCTGGGGATTTCGACGACGATGCGGGCCCACGAGGGTATCGGCACCAGCCAGGCGCATCTGACGGTGTCCACCGCGCCGATGACCATCACGGTCAGCTTCCACGAACCGGTCGCCTGGGACGGGTGGCTGCTGTACTCCCACGAAAGCACCCAGGTCGGTGCGGGCATGTCGTATGTGCGGGGCACCGTGCACACCGAGGGCGGGGAATTGCTCGCCTCCTTCGCCCAGGACGCGTTGATCCGGCCGTTGCGCACCAGCGACACCGCGATCGCCGCCCAGGCCCGGCTATAGGGCTGCAGTGAGGTGGACTTTTCGCGGGTCACCCTCGACGACGCCGACGAGGCCTTCCTCGAGGAGCTGCGGGGTTTCCTGCGCACCCAGGTGACCGACGAGGTGATCCGCCGCGACCGGGCGACCGGCGACAATTTTGACGAAGGGGTGCACCTGGCGCTGGGCGCCCGCGGCTACCTGGCCGGTGATTGGCGGACCGAATCCGAAGGCGGCTTTTCCGCGGTGCGGCGGCGCATCTTCGAGCTGGAGATCGGTCGAGCCCACACCCCGTGGTTTCACTGGGGTACGACGGCGATGGTGGCGCGCACGGTGGCCCGGTTCGGGGCGCCGGAACTGGTGAACGAGGTGCTGCCGGGTGTGCTTTCCGGTGCGGTCCGACTGTGCTTGGGCTACACCGAACCCGAGGGCGGCTCGGATGTGGCGACGTGCAAAACCCGGGCGGTGCGCGACGGCGACGGCTGGGTCATCAACGGCTCCAAGATGTTCACCTCGAATGCCCACCACAGCCGCTACGTCTTCCTGCTCACCAACACCGACCCGGACGCGCCGAAACACCAGAGCCTGACCATGTTCCTGGTGCCGCTGGACTCGGTGGGCATCGACGTCCAGGGCATCCGCACCGTGGACGGGGATCGCACCAACATCGTCTACTACAGCGATGTGCGGGTCGCCGACCGGTACCGGATCGGCGCGGTGAACGGTGGCTGGGCCATCCTGCGGGAGGCGCTCGATGTGGAACACGGGACGGCCGAACGTGACGCCGACGGCCTGCAGAGGATCGCCACGATGACCGAACATGGCCTCCTGATGGCCGAGGCCGTCGACAAGATCGCGGCCGGCGCGGCCGACGCCGACCAGTCGGTGAAGTACCGGTTGGGGCGCGGCGTCGCCCGGATGGAGGCGGCGCTGAGCACCGCGGGGATGTTCGGCCGCGTGGCGATCGCGCAGACGATGCGGGACATCGCGCCGGAGCTGATGGACCTGCTGGGTGCCGCGTCGAGCCTGCCCGCCGAGACCGACGGGGCGGCCGACGACGGCGGCGCCGAATACCTGTTTCGGCTGGCCTCGCCGACCGGGATCTACGGCGGCACGTTGGAGGTGTTTCGCAACATGATTGCCCGGCACGCCCTGGGCCTCGGCCGGACCTAGGCGTCAGCCGTCGGCGGCCTTTAGCCCCACCGCGTGCCGCAGCTGCGCCAGGAACTGGTCGTCGTCGTCGCTCCGCACCATGTAGTGCGATACCGCGAGCCGGATCGCCGTCGCGGCCTTGACCGCCCCGTTGGGGCCCGGCAGCAACCGCTGCAGCCGCGACCGCATCACCGGAATCACATGCGACAGTTGCTTGATCACCACTTCGGGTTCGATATCGACAATGCGCACACCGGAATACGAGTGCTGATAGTCGACGATGAACCGCAGCGCGGCGTCGAGTTTTGCCGTCCCTCGCAGACCGGCGGTGGCCCGGCCGATGCCGACGTCGAAGGTTTGGCGCTCGAACGCGCCGAACGCGGCAAGCAGATCCTCCTTGGAGGCGAACCAGCGGTACAGGGTTGGCCGCGACACCCCGGCCTGCAGCGCCACCTCAGACAGGCTCAGTTTGGTCTGCCCGCTGCGGCTGAGCACCTCGGCGGTGGCCAGCAGAATCCGGTGCTTGGTCGACCCGTCGTCATCGACGACGGTGTCCGGCTCCGTGGTCGGTTGCTGATCCACTGCTCAAACCTTACAAATCGTGGTGAATGTGTCGTGCTGTTGTGGTGTCACTGTAGGCCCCGCGGCGCGCGGATTCACAGCGCTTGCTGCAGCCGCGCCACCGTGTCGAGGTCACCCAGCGCCGCCACGGATCGTCGCAGTCCTTCCAAAGCGATGTTTTCGGCTTGCATTCCGCCCAGACCGGCGGTGGCCAACGCCGCGACATAGGCGTAGGCCGCGGCCTGCCGGTAGCGCTCCCACAACTGGCCGCGGTCGAGTTCGGGCCCACCGGCGGCGACCAGCGCCTCCCGATAGGTGCCGACCAGCTCGGGTTCACTGGCCCGCCGCTCCGCGGTGGTCATGCTGGTGATCAGGGTGTAGGCCAGGTCGCGGGCCGGGTGGCCGCGGCGGACCGCTTGCCAATCCAGCAGGCCGGCCGCGCCGTCGCGGAAGTAGCAGTTGCCGGGGTGGGCATCACCGTGCAGCACGGTATGCGGCGCCGCGTCGATCAGGCGGGCCACCGCGGGATAGTGCTCGATGATGAAGCGGCCGTCCTCGACCGCGAGGCCGGGACGGTCGGCCAGCCGCCGCGCCGATCGGCGCAGCAGCGACGGCACCAACGGCACACTGGGATCGGCGGACCCGGAGTACAGCCAGCCCAGCGGCCCGCCGGCCCCGACGGCGGGCAGGCGTCCCCAAAAGGCGGCGTGCAGCCGGGCCAGCAGTTCCACCACCCGCCCGGCGTGATCCGCGTCGAGGGGATGCACGGTGTCCGGGAACTCGCACGGCTCGGCCGCCAGATCCTCCAGCACCAGCACGAACCGGCCGGTGAGGGCGTCGAACGCGGAGCCGAACGCCTGCGGCACCCCGGTGAGCTGCGGCGACAAGTCGCGGTAGAACCGCACCTCGGTCTCGGCCAGCCGGCCCAGCTCGCCGATCAGTCGGGTGCCCGCCGCTGCGGCCGACATTTTGATGAACACCGACGCCGGGACGCCCGCGCCGGTCAGCGCCACCCGGGCCCGGGTGGTCGTCCCGGCGGTGCCATCAAGCACCGCCGCCGACGTCACGCGCCGTCCCAGGATCCAGGTCAGCGTGTCGGCGTCCAGGTCGGCAATGCGCCGCGGAAATGTCCGCACGCCGCGCAGCGCGGCGTCGGTCGTTACCCGCGCAATCCCGTGTCCCAGATGCGCGGCCAGCGCCAGCAACGGCGGCACCCGCCGCGTGGTGTGCGTCATCGCGCCGCCTTCCGTCACCGCCCTAGATTACAAATAGCACAGAAGTTGTAAAGGTGCCGCACAAATCCGGGATGGCATGGTTGCCTGCTGAAGCGAACCGAGGCGGAAGGTGGACCATGACCGGACCAATGGACGGTGTTCGTGTCGTCGAACTCGGCGTCTGGGTAGCGGCCCCGGCGGCGGGCGGAATCCTCGCCGACTGGGGCGCCGACGTCGTCAAGATCGAGCCGCCGACCGGGGATCCGGGGCGCACGTTCGCTCGGATGCTGGGCGTCGAGGGCGACCTGAACCCGCCGTTCGAGATGGACAACCGCTCCAAACGCAGTGTGGTGCTCGACCTGACCGCCGAAGCGGACCGAGCGGTGGCGCGCGAATTGCTCCGTGACGCCGACGTGTTCGTGACCAATGTGCGGCCCGGCGCACTGCAGCGGCTCGGCCTGGACTACGCCACGGTGGCGGCCGACAACCCCGGACTGGTCTACGGGCTGATCACCGGCTACGGCGAGACCGGACCCGACGCCGACCGGGCCGCGTTCGATGTGGCCGCGTTCTGGGCCCGCGCCGGGGTGGCGCAGCTGCTGACCCGACCCGGCGATTCGCCGCCGTTTCAGCGGGGCGGCATGGGCGATCACTCGGCGGGCATGACCCTGGTGGCGGCGATCGGGGCGGCTCTGTTCGCCCGGGCCCGGACCGGGGTCGGGCAGTTGGTCAGCACCTCGTTGTATCGGCAAGGCGCCTACACCGTCAGCTTCGACCTCAACACCTTCCTGCTCACCGGCAACCCGATCGCGATCGGGCAGCGCGAGACGATGGGCAACCCGTGCATGAACAACTACGCGGCCGGCGACGGCCGGCGGTTCTGGATCGTCGGCCTGCAGGCCGAGCGGCACTGGCCGGCGCTGTGCCGGGCGGTGGACCGCCCGGACTGGCTGACCGACCCGCGCTACGGGAGTCCGGCCGACCGCGCCCGCAATGCGGCCACGCTGATCGCCGAGCTGGACGCGATCTTCGCGACCAAGCCGCTCGGCGACTGGGCGGAAATCTTTGCCGGGGAAGACGATTTCTTCTGGTCGCCGATCAACAGCCTCGAAGATGTGCTGGCCGACGATCAGTTCCACACCGCCGGTGGTGTGGTCTATGTACCCGACGGCGACACGACGGTGCCGATGGTCGCCACCCCGGCGGACTTTCACGGCACGCCGTGTGCGCCGCGGTCGCGGGCACCGCGGCTCGGCGAGCACACCGAGCAGGTGCTGGCCGAGCTGCAGGCGCAGCGGGGCTTTACAGATTGATGTGAAACTGTCACGCTATGTGCGTCGCGTCGGACGGCCGATCCAGCCCCCGCTCGGCCCAGGACGCCACCTGGCACCGGACCGCTGGCCGCCGTGCACCAGCCCCTCGACCGGAGGAATGACCTGTGACCGCTCACGTTTTCGGTCTCACCGAGTTCGCGCCCACACCGCGGCCGCGGACCACCGACGACAGCATCGGCTACCGCCTCGATGTGGTGGCATCCAGCGTCGTCGACGTGGTCGGCGCGGCGGCGGGCTGGTTGTATGACCGCCGCGCCGCCGGGTGGCAGGTCAACGTCTTCGTGCCCGGCAGCGCGGATCGGCGAGCGCTGCAGATCCTCGGGGTGCGTTGCTGGGCGCTGGACGACGCCTTCGGATCGGGACCGGTGAGCGGTCGCGCGCTGGCGGTCAGCGCGGACCTGGTCACCGGCGACGCGCGTCTCGGTGACACCGTCCGCGCCGCGCTGAACAACACCCGCACCAGCGTCACCCTCTGGGGCGACGCGTGGCCGCTGCCGGTGGACCGCACCGTGCGACCGGCCCACCACCGGCTCAGCGCCGCGGCGCGGGCATTCAAAAAACACGCGCTCGCCGCGGCGGGGGCCGCACACCGCGCGGTGGATCCGGCCGAGGCTTTCCTCAGCGACCTGACGCCGTGCCGCGCCGTCGATGTCGACCTCATCCCGTTGGCCCGGTGAGCGGGCCGGGATAGATGAAGAAGTACTACAGCCACACGCTGCTCTACCTGCACGAGACGATCGACCTCGGCGGCGGACGCAGCGATCGGTTCACCCAAGCATTCGTCGACACCTACCAGCCCATGATGGAAGATCTGGGTGCGCGGCTGTTCGCGATGTGGGAAACCACGCCGTACAACGGGCACTGGCCGCAGGTCACGATCATCTGGGAGATCGACGGATTCGCCGACTACGCCCGCATCGGCGCCGCGCAAACCCGCGGCGGTAGCCACCGGGCGGCCGCCGAGGCGTGGGCGTGCTTCCTCGCCGAGATCGCCGCGTCGGGGGAGGGGCGGATCATGTACCCCGGCCCGCACAACAAGACGCTGGCGCAGCTGCGGGAAGCCGAGTTCGACGCCACGGTGGTGATCCAGGAGATCATGCAAACCAAACCGGGCCGCCAAGACGACTACATCCGGGAGCTGGAACGGCTGTACGTGCCGTGGTCGGAGCGCACCGGGAAACGCTGGCTCGGGTCGTTCACCACCACATTCCGCTACAACGAGGTCATCCACTATTGGGCGCTGGACGGCGGCTGGGCCGGGTTCGCCGAACACTACCCGTCCTGGAAAGACCACCCGCCGGCCGAGATCGTCACCTGGATGAGCGTGGCGCCGGCGCTGCGCGACGGCTGGGAGGATTCCATCCTGCACGCCCTGGCCCCCTCCCCGCTGCAATGAGCGGGCTGGAGATGCCGGGTTTCGCCTACGACCCGTTCGACGCCGCGGTGATGGCGAATCCGTTGCCGTACTACCGGATTCTGCGGGATCGGCACCCGGTGTACTACATGCCGCAGTGGGACACCTTCGCCCTGTCCCGGTTCGACGACATCTGGCGGGTATTGCAGGTCGCCGACGGTACCTTCGTCGCCTCGGAGGGCACCCTGCCCGCCGCGACCGTGCTGGCGTCCCATAACGACGGCCCGGTGGCCGATCCGCCGCTGCACCCGATGCCGTTTCATGCGGTGTTCGACGCTCCGGTCCTCGACGGGATGCGGCGCGCGCACACCCAACCGCTGCGGCCCCGGCCGGTGGCCGCGCTGCAGGCGCGGATCCGGCAGCTGGCCAACGAGCGCCTCGACGCGTTGTTGCCGCGTAAGACGTTTGACCTGACCCACGACTACGGCGGCATCGTGGTGGCCACCATCGTGTGTGAGCTGCTCGGCATCCCCGCCGACCGCGCCGCGGACGTGTTGGCCGCCGTCAACGCCGGCAGCCTCGCCGAGCCGGGGTCGGGCGTGGACACCGCCGACGCCCGACCCAACTACCTGGAGTTCCTGGTTCCGGCCGTGCAGCGGCGGCGCGCGAACCCCGCCGCCGGCGAACTGCCGGTGATCGACGGGCTTTTCGACTACCGGCTGCCCGACGGCAGCGCCCTCGATGACACCGAGGTGGCCACCCAGATGCTGGGCATCTTCATCGGCGGCACCGAAACCGTTCCCAAGATCGTGGCCCATGGGCTGTGGGAGCTGCTGCGCCACCCCGAGCAGCTGGCGGCGGTGCGCGCCGACCTGGACACCAACGTGCCCGTCGCGCGCGAAGAGATCACCCGCTACTGCGCCCCGGCGCAATGGTTCGCCCGCACCGCGCGGAAACCATTCACCCTGCACGGCACCACGATCCAGCCCGGGCAGCGGATCATCGCGCTGATCGCCTCGGCCAACCGCGACGAACGCGAATACCCCGACCCCGACGAGTTCCGCTGGGACCGCAACATCCAGCGCTCCTTGGTGTTCGGCCGCGGGCAGCACTTCTGCATCGGCTATCACCTGGCCCGCCTCGAAGTGGCGGTGCTGCTGCAGGAGTGGCTGCGGCGGGTGCCCGACTACACCATCCGCTCCGACGCCGCCTCCCGGCCACCGTCGAGCTTCCAGTGGGGCTTCAACACCATCCCGGTGGAGGTGTGAGATGTGGTCCTACCGGGTGGTGGCCCCGTACCAGTTCGCGCGCACCACGCTGCCCGACACCACCGCCGGCCAGCTGCAGGACCGGCAGGTGCTGCTGCGGTTCCTGGCCGGCGGGGTCTGCGGCAGTGACCTGCCGGCGTATCGCGGGGTACGAGGCCGGCTGCCCGGCGACACCGGCGCCAGCGGCGCCGAGAAGGACGGCTACCCGATCCACGAAGTGGTGGGCGAGGTGATCGCCAGCCGGCACCCCGACCACCAGCCCGGGGATCGGGTGGTGGGCTGGGCCTCGGGCTTCGACGGTCTGATGGAGCGGGTGGTGACCGACGGCGACCAGGTGGCGCCCGTGCATCCGGCGATACCGCCGGGGCAAGCGGTCGGGCTGCAGCCGCTGGCGTGCGTGCTCTACGCCCTCGAGCAGCTGGGGGACCTGACCGGCCGGCATGTCGCGATTCTGGGGCAGGGCTCGATCGGGCTGTTGTTCTCCTACACCGCCAAAGCGGCGGGCGCCGCACGGATCACCGGCGTCGACCCGCTCGATCGGCGCGCGGTGGCCAAGCGCTTCGGCGTCGACACCGCGGTCCGCGCCACCAGCGACCGCTGGGTTAGCCACCTCGCGCCCGCCGATCGCCCGGACATCGTCATCGAAGCGGTCGGCCACCAGGTGGCCACGCTGGGGCATGCGATCGACGCGGCGGCCCCCGGCGGCACCATCTTTTACTTCGGTGTCCCCGACGACGACAGCTATCCGATCAGCATGCGTACCATGCTGCGCAACAACTTGACCCTGAAATCGGGGGTGACGCTGGAGCGGCGGCGGGTGCTGGATCTGGCCGCCCGGTTCGCCGCGCAGCATCCCGGGTTGCTCGGGGCGTACCTGACACACACGTTCGGGATTGACGACGTGCCGGCCGCGTTCGAGCTGGCGTGCCGGCCCGCCCCCGACCGGGTCAAGATCGCGATCGTCGCGTGATGTCGGCACTGCGGGATGCGTTGAGTCACCGAACCCCGATCTGGGGCGGGTGGATCACTGGGCCCACGCCGTCGGGGCCCGAGGAATTCGCCGCCGCCGGTTACGATTACGTGGGCTTCGACGCCCAACACAGCTACCTCGATGACGCCGATATCGCCGCCCTGCTGCGGCGTCTGGAACATCTGCCGATCGCGACGGCGGTGCGGCTGCCCTCGGCGGCGCCCGCTCCGATCGGCCGCGTACTCGACGCCGGCGCCGACGCGGTGATCATCGCCATGATCGAATCCGCCGACCAAGTGGCCGCCGCGGTGGCCGCCACCCGCTACCCGCCGTCGGGTGTCCGCAGCTTCGGCCCGCTGCGGGCCAGCCTCGGGCGAGACATTGCGGCGCTGCAGTCCCGGGTTGACGTGTTCGCGATGATCGAAACCGCCGCGGCGTTGCGTGAGATCGACCAGATCTGCGCGGTGCCGGGACTGTCCGGTATCTACGTCGGCCCCGCCGACCTGGCGATCTCGATGGGGGTGGACGTCGCCGCGGCGACCACCCACCCCGAGGTGCGCGACGCCATCGCCGCCATCCACCGCGCCGCGTCCGGCGCCGGGCTCATCACCGGAATCCACGCCGGCAGCGGCACGGTCGGTCGGGCGATGGCGCAGCTGGGCTATCAGGTGATCACCCTGGCCGCCGAATCCCAAGCGCTGCGCCGCGGTGCCACCGACCACCTCAACGAGGCAAGGGGACCACACTGAACGCCACCGCCGAGGACCGCGTCGCCCTGGTAACCGGAGCCGCCCGCGGCCAGGGCTGGGCCATCGTGCGGCGGCTGCGCGCCGAGGGCTACGCGGTCGCCGCCTGCGACGTCAACCGCGCCGAACTCGGCGCCGCCGTCGACGGGCTGGCCGACGACGCGGTGATCGCGGTGCCGCTGGACGTCACCGCGCCGTCGCAGTGGGATCACGCCGTTACCCAGGTGGTGGGCCGGTTCGGCGGGTTGACCGCGCTGGTCAACAGCGCCGGCGTGCTGCACCGGGCGTCGATCGCCGACGAAACAGTCGACGGCTTCGAAAATGCGTGGCGGGTCAATTGTTTGGGCGCCTTCCTGGGGATTCGCGCCTGCCTGGAGCCGTTGCGGCGCGCCGACGGCGCGGCCGTGGTCAACACCTGCAGCACCGGCGCGATCCGGCCGTTCCCGCAGCACAGCGCCTACGGATCGTCGAAGTGGGCGCTGCGCGGGCTGACCCAGACCGTGGCCGCCGAACTCGTGTCGTCCGGTATCCGGGTCAACGCGGTATTTCCCGGCCCGATCGCCACCCCGATGCTCGACGACACCACCCAGCAGCGGCTGGCGGCCGTCGCACCCGCGGGCCGGCTGGGCCGGCCGACCGAAGTCGCTGACGCGGTAGCGTTTCTGGTGTCCGCGCAGTCGTCCTTCATCACCGGGGCCGAACTCGTCGTCGACGGTGGGCAATGCCTACAGATCCGCTGAAACACGCGCGTCGCAATCCGTCGGTGGGCATTATCGGCGCCGGTCCGGGCGGGCTGGCGTTGGGAATCCTGCTGGCGCGTGCCGGGTTTGACGACTTCACCATCTTCGACCGCGAGGACGGGGTGGGCGGTACCTGGCGGATCAACACCTATCCCGGGTTGGCGTGCGACGTCAAATCGCATCTGTACTCCTACTCGTTCGACCTGAACCCGCACTGGTCGCGGCTGTGGTCCGGGCAAGCCGAGATTTTGGACTACTTCGAACGCTGCGCCGACGACTACGGCCTGCGACCGCATCTGCGGCTGCGCACCGAAATTCGGGCCGCCCGCTGGGAGGCGAGCACCCACCAGTGGTGTTTGACCACCAGCGGCGGCGCCGAGCACCGGTTCGACCTCCTGGTCTCGGCGGTCGGCCTGTTCACCCGGCCGGTGCTGCCGGATCTGGTGCACGAGGAGCCGTTCACCGGAACCGTGATGCACTCGGCGCGCTGGGATCACTCGGTTCGGCTCGACGGTGCGCGGGTCGCGGTGCTGGGCACCGGATCCACCGCCGCGCAGCTGGTGCCCGAACTGGCCAAAACCGCCGCCAAGGTCTACTCGGTGCAGCGCTCACCCACCTGGATCCTGCCCAAACCCGACCGGCACTACAGCCGCCGGGAGCGCTGGGTGTTCGCCCACATTCCGTGGGCCAAACGGCTGTACCGGACCCGGCTGTGGTTGCGCAGCGAGGCCAACATCTCGGTGATCGAGCACGGCAGCGACAAAACCCAGGAATTTACCGCCGTCGCGCGCCGGCTGCTGGAGACGACGGTGGCCGACCCGGAGCTGCGTCGCACGCTGACCCCGCAGCACCCGCTGGGCTGCAAGCGGCTGGTGTTCTCCTCGGACTACCTGCCCGCGTTGACCCGACCCAATGTGGAAGTGGTGAGCAGCCCGGCGCGGGCGCTGCGCCGCCGGTCGCTGGTGACCGCCGACGGCGCCGAACGCGACGTCGACATCGTGGTGTGCGCCACCGGCTATGCCGCCGCCGACTACCTCGGCCAGATCGAGGTGATCGGCGAACACGGCACGGTACTGCGGGAGGTGTGGCGCGACGGGGCGCACGCCTATCTGGGGATGACGGTGCCCGGCTTCCCGAACTTCTTCATGCTGTACGGACCGAACACCAACGTCGGCTCCAACAGTGTGATCTTCGTGCTGGAAGCCCAAGCCCGCTACATCGTGCGGGTCATGAAATATCTGCGGCGCCACCGCAAATCCTATGTGGCGGTGCGGCCCGCCGCGATGGCCCGGTTTTTGGCCAGCATCGACCGGTGGATGCACGGCACCGTGTGGACCACCCGGTGCAGCAACTACTTCCGGGCGGCCAACGGGCGGGTGGTCACCCAATGGCCGCGCAGCGCGCGGGCCTTCTGGGCGATGACCCGCCGATTCCGGCCCGGCGACTTCAGCTTCGCCCCGGCGGCGGTATCCGAAACCCGGGCGCCGTCCGTCGGGCACCGGTAGCGGCCATGCTGGATCCCGAACTGCGCGCGGTGGCGGCACCGTCGAGCCCGCTGTCGGCGCAGACGATCGGGCCGACCCGGGTGTCGCTGAACCAGCGGCGCCGCGCCGCCGCGCAGCGCACCGACACGACGGGCGTGACGATCCAGCCCGGCGACGCGGCCGGGGTCCCGGTGCGGATCTATCGCGGTGGCCCCGCGCCGGCCCCGGCGCTCGTCTACTGCCACGCCGGTGCGTTCGCGTTGGGCAACCTCGACACCGATCACCGGCAGTGCGTGGAACTGGCCCGGCGCGGGGGCTGCACGGTGGTGTCGGTCGACTACCGGCTCGCCCCGGAAAACCCGCACCCGGCCGCGCTGCAGGACGCGCTGACCGTGCTGTGCTGGGTGGTGGACACCGCGGCCACGCTGGGCGTCGACCCCACCCGGGTGGGCGTGGCCGGCAGCAGCGCCGGTGCCGCACTGGCGGCGGGCCTGGCGCTCCGTGCTGCCGACGGGGCGGCGCCGCCGGTGGCGGTCCAACTGCTGCACCAGCCGGTGCTCGATGACCGGGAAACCGAGTCCAAGACCCGGTTTCGGGACGCCCCAACGTTCGACGGGGCGGCCGCCGAGCTGATGTGGCGGCACTATCTGGGCGGTGCGGCGCCGTCGGCGCAGGCCGTCCCGGGCCGCCGGGAGTCGCTGGCCGGTGCGCCGGCGGCGTTCATCAGCTGCTCGGAGATCGATCCGCTGCGCGACGAGGCGGTGGACTACGCCCGGCGGCTGCTGGCCGCCGGGACCCGCACCGAGCTGCACGTGTTTGCCGGCACCTGCCACGGATTCGACTCGCTGCTGCCGGACTGGGCGGTGTCCGGGCAGCTGTTCGCGCTGCAGGGCCACGCGCTGCGGCGCGCGTTTGCGCTGGATTAGAAGGTGATCAGTTGGCGCACCGCGGTGCCGTCGGCGAGGCGGTCCATCGCCGCGTTGATGTCGTCCAACCCGATGGTGGCCGACACCAGCGACTCCACCGGCAGCCGGCCCGAGCGCCACAACGCCACGAAGCGGGGGATGTCGCGGGCGGGCACCGCCGACCCCAGGTAGCTGCCGATCAACGACCGTCCTTCGGCGACAAACCCCAGCGGCGCCACACTGATCCGCGCCTCCGGCGGCGGCAGCCCCACGGTGATGGTGCGGCCGCCGGGCGCGGTGAGCGCGATCGCGGTCTGCAGCGCGGCGGGATGTCCGGCGGCCTCGATCACCACCGCGGCCTTGACTCCGGCGTCGGTGGCCTGCTGCGGGGTGTAGGCCTCGTGCGCTCCCAGACCGGTTGCGGTCGCGAGTTTCTCGGGTAACTGGTCCACGGCGATCACCCGCACGTCGTCGTGGGCCAACGCGGTCAGCGCGGCGGCCATCCCGACACCGCCGAGCCCCACCACCACCACGGTCTGGCCCGGCCGCGGGAACCCCACATTGAGCACCGCCCCGCCGCCGGTGAGCACCGCGCAGCCCAGCAGCGCGGCCGCGGCCGGCGGGACATCGGGTGGCACGGCCACCACGCTGGCGCGGTGCACCACGGCGTGGGTGGCGAACCCGGACACCCCGAGGTGGTGGTAGACCGGCTGCCCGCGGCGGCTGAGCCGAATGCCGCCGTCCAGCAAGGTGCCGGCGCCGTTGGCCGCGCTGCCGGGCTCGCACGGCGTCAACCCCTCGGTGGCGCAGGCCGAGCAGTGCCCGCAGCGCGGCAAGAATGTCATCACCACCCGTTGGCCGACGGTCAGGTCGCCGACGGCGGCACCGACCCGTTCGACGATCCCGGCGGCTTCGTGACCCAGCAGCATCGGCACCGGCCGCACCCGGTTGCCGTCCACCACCGACAGGTCGGAGTGACAGACCCCGGCGGCCTCGATCCGGACCAGCAGTTCGTCGGGCCCCGGCGGGGCCAGCTCCAGGTCGTCGACCCGCAGCGGCCGGGATTCGGCGTAGGGCCGAGGCACCCCGATTCGCTCCAGCACCGCACCCCGGATTCCGGTCATGTTGGAATACAACCATGACAGACAGCTGCGGGCGGATGGAGCCGTCGGTTCCCGCCGGGTCCGAGCAGCTCACCAGCCACGACTTTCCGGTGCTGTGGCCGGTGCTGACCCGGTGGGCCGACAACGACATGTTCGGTCACCTCAACAACGCGGTCTACTACCAATTGTTCGACACCGCGATCAACGGTTGGATCAACACCAGCATCGACCTGGATCCGCTGGCCACGCCGTCGCTGGGCATCGTCGCCGAATCCGGCTGCCGGTACTTTTCCGAATTGCGGTTTCCGGAACGCCTCGTGGTGGGGCTGGCGGTGACCCGGCTCGGGCGCAGCAGCGTGACCTACCGGCTGGGCGTGTTCCGGGCCGGCGAAGAACTCGATGCCGGTGAGCCCCAGGCCATCACCGCGCTCGGCCACTGGGTGCACGTCTACGTCGACCGCGCCACCCGGCGGCCGGTCCCGATCTCCGACCCGATTCGGGAGCTGCTGGCCACCGCGTGCGTGTAGGGCTGCTTGGGCCCGTCGATATGCTGGCGCGCATGCCGATCGTGAGTAAGACCGTGGAAGTGGCCGCCGACGCCGCCTCGATCATGGCCATCGTGGCTGACTTCGAGGCGTATCCCCAGTGGAACGAGGAAATCAAGGGCCTGTGGATCTTGGCCCGCTACGACGACGGCCGGCCCAGCCAGGTCCGCCTGGACGCTTCGGTGTCCGGCTTCGAGGGCAGCTACATCCAGGCGGTGTACTACCCCAGCGCCACCCAGATCCAGACCGTCATGCAGCAAGGCGACCTGTTCAGTAAGCAGGAGCAGCTGTTTTCGGTGGTGGAGATGGGTGCGTCCACCCTGTTGACGGTCGATATGGACGTTGACACCCAGATGCCGGTGCCCAAGCCGATGGTCAAGAACATGATCAACAACGCGCTGGACCATCTGGCCAACAACCTCAAACAGCGCGCCGAACAGCTGGCCGCCGGGGCTTAACCCGCGCCGTTAACCCGCGCCGAGGCGTAAACCGCGCCGAGATCGACACCAGCGCGGAAAACTGCGAGTGGGCGCCACGCTCGCGTCGATCTCGGCGGGGTAGTGCGTGGCGGGGGAGTGCTCGGCGGCCCAGGCGGGGGGAGTGCCGGCGGGTTAGCGCCAGATGCCGCTGCGCTCCAGCTTGGCGGTCAGCCGCTGGGCGCCGTCGCTGAATTGCCAGCCGACGTGCTCGGCCACCGCCGCGGCGTCGCGGACGCGCAGCGCCGCGACCAACCCGCGGTGGTTATCGACCGCGGCCGCACCCCAATCCGGGTCGGCGGCGTACACCAACGCCGGCATGTAGCGGGCGGCGTGCAGCAGAAACCAGGCCAACTTGATCCGCCCGCTGGCCAGGTTGAAGGCCCGGTGGAAGGAAAACTCGATCCCGGCGATCGCCTCGGTGTCGGTGGACCCGACGGCCGCGGCCAGCAGGTCGGTGAGCCGGTCGAGTTCATCGATGTCGGCGTCGGTGATGCGATCGGTGGCGGTGACGGCCAGCTCGCGCGCGATCGTGGCCTGCAACCAAAAGATGTCGGCGATGTCTTGACGGGTCAACGGCAACACCACGTGGCCGCGATGCGGCTCCAGCTGCACCATGCCCTCGCCGCGCAGCTTGAGCAACGCCTCGCGCACCGGCGTGACGCTGACCCCGAGCTGCGCCGCGGTCTCGTCGAGCCGAATGAACGTCCCCGGCCGCAGCGTCCCGGACATAATGGCCGCCCGCAGGTGTCCGGCGACGTCGTCGGACAGCTGTGAGCGGCGCACCGCGGGCGGGGCCCCGGTCGGATGGGGGCCGTGGACTTGTCTTCTCGCCGCCAACGCCATAGTGTGACCCAGACAACACCAAATTTGATCAAATATCAACTTGCCCTAAATCACGAAGGGACCTACCGCGTTGACCGCCCAGTTACTTGGCCAGCAGACCTCCACCGAGCAGCCCTACCGTGCGCGACGGCAGAACTGGATTAACCAGCTCGAGCGGCACGCGCTGATGCAGCCCGACCGGCCGGCACTGAGGTTTCTGGGCAACACCGTGACGTGGGCCGAACTGCGCCGCCGGGTGGTGGCGCTGGCCGGTGCCCTAAGTCGTCGCGGGGTGGGATTCGGGGACCGGGTGATGGTGCTGATGCTCAACCGCACCGAGTTCGTCGAATCGGTGCTGGCGGCCAACATGATCGGCGCCATCGCGGTCCCGGTGAACTTCCGGTTGACACCGCCGGAGATCGCGTTCCTGGTTGGCGATTGCGAGGCGCGGATCATGATCACCGAGTCGGTGCTGGCGCCGGTGGCCGCCGGGGTGCGCGAGATCGCGCCGCTGCTCAGCGAGGTGGTGGTGGCCGGCGGCGACACCCAGGACGGTCTGCAAGGCTATGAGGACTTCATCACCGAGGTGCCGGATCCCGGTGCCTCGCTGGAGCTGCCCGACATCCCCAACGATTCGCCGGCGCTGATCATGTACACGTCGGGAACCACCGGGCGGCCCAAGGGCGCGGTGCTCACCCACACCAACCTCACCGGGCAGACCATGACCGCGCTGTACACCAGCGGCGCTGACATCAACAACGATGTCGGTTTTATCGGTGTCCCGTTCTTCCACATCGCCGGGGTCGGCAATCTGTTGACCGGGATGTGGCTGGGCACCCCGACCGTGATCCATCCGCTCGGCGCGTTCGACCCCGGACAGTTGCTTGACGTGCTGGCCGCCGAGAAAGTCACCGGCATCTTCTTGGTGCCCGCGCAGTGGCAGGCGGTATGCGCTGCCCAGCAGGCCAATCCGCGCGACGTGCGGCTGCGGGTGATGTCCTGGGGCGCCGCCCCGGCCTCCGACACCTTGCTGCGCCAGATGTCGGAGACATTCCCGGGCACCCAGATCCTCGCCGCGTTCGGTCAGACCGAGATGTCGCCGGTCACTTGCATGTTGCTCGGCGACG
The DNA here is from genome assembly GCF_041287095.1 of Mycobacterium sp. pUA109. Taxonomy (NCBI): domain Bacteria; kingdom Bacillati; phylum Actinomycetota; class Actinomycetes; order Mycobacteriales; family Mycobacteriaceae; genus Mycobacterium; species Mycobacterium sp. pUA109. The sequence goes on from NZ_JBGGKS010000015.1 coordinate 113,583, forward strand.
ACGCGATCAGAAAACGTGGATCGGTCGGCAAGGTGATCCCCACCGTGGTCGCGCGGGTGGTCGACGAGAACATGAACGACGTGCCGGTTGGCGAGGTGGGGGAAATCGTCTACCGCGCACCGACGTTGATGAGCGGCTACTGGAACAACCCGGAGGCCACCGCGGAGGCGTTCGCCGGCGGCTGGTTCCATTCCGGTGACCTGGTCCGGATGGACGCCGACGGCTACGTGTGGGTGGTGGACCGCAAGAAGGACATGATCATCTCCGGCGGGGAGAACATCTACTGCGCCGAGGTGGAAAACGTCTTGGCCAGTCACCCCAGCATCGTCGAGGTCGCCGTAATCGGCCGGGCCGACGAGAAATGGGGCGAAGTACCGATCGCGGTCGCCGCCGTCGCCACCGACGACACGCAGCGACCGCTGCGCATCGAGGACCTCGACGACTTCCTCACCGAGCGACTGGCCCGCTACAAGCACCCCAAGGGACTGGAAATCGTGGACGCCCTCCCCCGCAACCCCGCGGGCAAGGTGCTCAAGACCGAGTTACGCGTCCAGTACGGCACCGCCGCGCCGCCCGATGAAAAAGGTTGAGTGTCAAGAAAATTTACAGATTGACATAATAATTTGTCACGAGCCGGGTTGGAAAAAACATCCAAATATCGGTTTGACCTGGACTAAGGACACAATCGTGCGGATGCGGTGCATACCCGGTTGGCCATCGGGTACAGTCCTGTGGTCTCTCTTACTACCGGAGAGTAGCGAGGTTGCCGTCACAGACGGATCTGGCAAGGAGGAGGGGTGCGACAGCGGTGACGGCGCCGGCAAGGACGGGCCTCTTCGATTACGTCCGAGAGCAGCTAGGGCCCCCGCTGACTATGGTCGGCGGGTTCTTTCGAATGTGCGTGCTGACCGGCAAAGCCTTGTTTATCCCGCCCTTTCAGTGGCGCGAATTCATTTTGATGAGCTGGTTCGTGATGCGGGTCGCGATCATGCCGACCATCGCGGTCTCGATCCCGTTGACCGTGCTGCTCATCTTCACGCTGAACATCCTGCTCGCGCAAATCGGCGCCTCCGACATTTCCGGGTCGGGCGCGGCTATCGGTGCGGTCACCCAGCTCGGACCGCTGACCACCGTGCTGGTGGTCGCCGGCGCCGGGTCGACCGCCATCTGTGCTGACCTAGGGGCCCGCACCATTCGCGAGGAAATCGACGCGATGGAGGTGCTGGGCATCGACCCCATCCACCGGCTGGTGGTGCCCCGAGTGCTGGCGGCGACCCTGGTCGCGACTCTGCTGAACGCGCTGGTGATCACCGTCGGGCTGGTCGGCGGTTTCATCTTCGGCGTCTACCTGCAAAACGTGTCGGGCGGTGCATATCTGTCCACCCTGACCCTGATTACCGGTCTGCCGGAAGTCGTGATCGCGACGGTCAAGGCGGCGACGTTCGGTCTGATCGCCGGCCTGGTCGGCTGCTATCGCGGGTTGACGACGCGGGGTGGCTCCAAGGGGTTGGGCACCGCGGTCAACGAGACCGTGGTGCTGTGCGTGATCGCGTTGTTCGCGGTGAACGTGGTGCTGACCACCATCGGTGTGCGATTCGGAACGGGGCGCTGAGATGTCGACCGCCGCCGTCCTTCGCGCCCGGTTCCCGCGGATTGCCGCCAATGTCGACCGCTACCCCGGCATGCTGGGGCGAGCGCTGGAGCGGATCGGGAAGCTGGCCTGGTTCTCGGTCGTCAGCGTCGGCCAGATCGGCTGGGCACTGCGCCGCTACCGCAAGGAAATGCTGCGGCTGATCGCCGAGATCGGGATGGGCACCGGCGCGATGGCCGTCGTCGGCGGCACCGTGGCGATCATCGGTTTCACGACGCTGGCCGGCGCCTCGCTGGTCGCCATCCAGGGTTTCGCCTCGCTGGGCTATATCGGGATCGACGTGTTCACCGGGTTTTTCGCCGCGCTGATCAATGTGCGTCTCGCCGGCCCCGTCGTCACCGGGATCGCGCTGGCCGCCACCGTCGGCGCCGGAGCCACCGCGGAGCTCGGCGCCATGAGGATCAGTGAGGAGATCGACGCGCTAGAGGTGATGGGCATCAAGTCGATCGCGTTCCTGACCTCCACCCGGGTGGTCGCCGGGCTGGTGGTGATCATCCCGCTGTACGCGATGGCGATGCTGATGTCGTTCGTGTCCCCGCAGCTGGTCACCACGCTGATCTACGGCCAACCCTCGGGTACCTACGACCACTATTTCCGGACCTTCCTGCGTCCCGACGATGTGTTCTGGTCGTTCGCCGAGGTCATCATGATCGCGGTGGTGGTGATGGTCACGCACTGCTACTACGGCTACACCGCCAGCGGCGGACCGGTCGGCGTCGGCGAGGCCGTCGGCCGCTCGATGCGGCTGTCGCTGGTCTCGGTGAATGTCGTTGTCCTACTGGCCGAGTTGGCGCTGTACGGCACCAACGCCAACTTCAACCTCACGATGTGAGCGCGCCATGACCACTCCAGCGAAGGTGAACAAGATCCAGAATCCGCCGTACAAGGTGGCGGCGGTGGTGTTGGTGGTGGCGTTGGCCGTCATCATCGCCCTGGTTTATGTGCAGTTCCGGGGCGGGTTCACCCCGGAGTACCGGCTGACCATGGTGGCCAACCGGGCCGGGTTGGTGATGGATCCCGGTGCGCCGGTGACCTACAACGGGGTGCAGATCGGCCGGGTGGCCAGCATTTCCGAGGTGCAGCGGGAGGGCAAGCCGGCGGCCCAGTTCGCCCTGGATGTCAAACCCCGCTACATCAAACTGATTCCGCAGAACGTCGAGGCCAATATCGCGGCCACCACGGTGTTCGGCAACAAGTATGTGTCGTTGACCGCCCCCGAGAACAATCCGAGCCCCACACGGATCAGCTCCAAGGATCTGATCGTCTCGAAGTCGGTCACCACCGAGTTCAACACCTTGTTCCAGACGATCATGCAGATTTCGGAAAAGGTGGACCCGGTCAAACTGAACCTGACGCTGAGCGCGGCCGCGGACGCGTTAACCGGGTTGGGCGACAAGTTTGGCGCGTCGCTGGTGAACGCCAACAACATTCTCGACAACGTCAACCCGCGGATGGACCAGGCCCGCCATGACGTCCGGCAGCTGTCCGCGTTGGCCGATGTCTACGCCGACGCCTCACCGGATTTGTGGGATGCCTTGACCAACGCGGTTACCGCGGCGCGCACCCTGCACGAGCACGAGGCCGATCTGGACGCGGCGTTGCTGTCGGCGGCCGGTTTCGGCAACACCGGCGAGGACATCTTCAACCGCGGCGGGCCGTACCTGGTGCGCGGCACCGCCGACCTGGTGCCCACCTCCGAGCTGCTCGACACCTACAGCCCCGAGTACTTCTGCATGCTGCGCAACTTCCACGACGTCGCGCCGAAGGTCTTCGCCGCGTTCGGTGGCGACAACCACTATTCGTTGAAGACCGAGACCGGGCTGCTGTCCGGGGCGGGGCTGCTGTTGAACCCCATGATCATTCCGCTGATCGCCTCCATGGCTGGGCCGCTGTTCGGATTGGTCGGCGGGGCGCAGAATCCCTATGTCTACCCGGATAACTTGGGTCGGGTGAACGCGCACGGCGGTCCGGCGGGTGCGCCGGGGTGCTGGCAGCCGATCACCCGTGACCTGTGGCCCGCACCGACGCTGGTCGTGGACGACGGCGCCAGCATCGCGCCGTACAACCACCTTGAGATTGGTTCGCCCTGGGCCATCGAGTACGTCTGGGGTCGTCAAGTCGGGGAGAACACGATCAACCCATGAAAATCACCGGTACCGCTGTCCGGCTCGGCATCATCTCGGTGGTGCTGCTGCTGTTCACCGCTTTGATCATCGTGGTGTTCGGTCAGATGCGCTTCGGCCGGACCCACAGCTACTCGGCGGAGTTCAGCAGCGCCAGCGGGTTGCGGCAGGGACAGTTCGTCCGTGCCTCCGGGGTGGAGATCGGCAAGGTCAAGCGGCTCAAGCTGGTTGACGGCGGTCGGCGGGTGCGGGTCGATTTCGACGTCGACCGGTCCCTGCCGCTGTACGAGTCGACGACCGCCCAGATCCGCTACGCCGACCTGATCGGCAACCGTTATGTGGAACTCAAGAAAGGGGAGGGGGAAGGATCCGATCGGATCCTGCCGCCGGGTGGGTTCATTCCGTTGTCGCGCACCCAACCCGCCCTGGACCTCGACGCGTTGATCGGCGGTTTCAAACCGGTGTTTCGGGCCTTGGACCCGGAGAAGATCAACACCATCGCCTCGTCGATCGTGACGGTGTTTCAGGGGCAAGGCGGCACCATCAACGACATCCTCGACCAAACCGCACAGTTGACCGCGCACATCGCCGAACGTGACCAGGCGATCGGCGAGGTGGTCAAGAACCTCAACATCGTGCTGGACACCACGGTGCGGCACCGCAAGGAATTCGACCAAACCGTCAACAATTTCGAGGTGCTGATCACCGGCCTGAAGAACAAGGCCGATCCGCTGGCCGCCGGCACCGCGCACATCAGCGACGCGGCCGGTACCTTATCGGCCCTGCTCGCCGACAACCGCGCGCTGCTGCACGACAGCGTCAACTACGCCGAGGCACTCAACGGCCCGCTGATCGAGCAGCTTCCCGACCTGAACCGGAAGATCGAAGAGTTCCCGGTCAACATGAACAAGATCGGCCGCTCCGGCGGCCTCTACGGCGACTTCTTCAACTTCTACCTGTGCGACATCTCGATCCGGCTGAACGGCCTGCAACCCGGGGGCCCGGTGCGCACCGTGCGGCTCACCCAGCAGCCGACGGGTAGGTGCACGCCGCAATGAGGACACTCGAGCCACCGAACCGGCGCCACATCGGGTTGATGGGCATCATCGTGGTGGTGCTGTTGGTCGGGGTAGGCCAAAGCATCACCAGTGTGCCGATGCTGTTCGCCCGGCCGAGCTATTTCGGGCAGTTCGCCAACACCGGCGGGCTGCACAAGGGCGACAAGGTCCGCATCGCCGGCATGGACATCGGCAAGGTGGAAGACATCGCCATCGACGGCGACCACGTGGTGATGAAGTTCTCCGTCGGGGACACCACCATCGGCACCGAGAGCCGGCTGGCGATCCGCACCGATACGATCCTGGGCCGCAAAGTGCTTGAGGTCGAGCCGCGCGGTGCGCAGCAACTGCGCCCGGGCGCCACCCTGCCGATGGGGCAGAGCACCACCCCCTACCAGATCTACGACGCGTTCCTCGACGTCACCAAGGCCACCAACGCCGAGAACGGCTGGAACGTCCAGACCGTCAAGGACTCGCTCAACGTGTTGTCGCAGACCGTTGACCAGACCTACCCACACCTGAGCGCGGCGTTGGACGGGGTGGCCAAGTTCTCCGACACCATCGGCAAACGCGACGAACAGATCAAGCATTTGTTGGCGCAGGCCAATCAGGTGGCCAGTGTCCTCGGGGACCGCAGCCAACAGGTCAACGCGTTGCTGGTCAACGCGCAGACGCTGCTGGCCGCGTTCAACGCGCGCGGGCGGGCCATCGACGCGCTGCTGGCGAACGTCTCGGCCGTCTCGGCGCAGGTGCAGGGCTTCATCAACGACAACCCCAACCTCAACCATGTGCTGGAGCAGCTGCGCACCCTCACCGACATGCTGGTGGAGCGCAAAGGCGACCTCGCTGAATCATTCATCCGGGCAGCGAAATTCGCCGGTGCGTTGAACGAAGCGATCGCATCGGGACCGTACTTCAAGGTGATGATCGTCAACCTGCTGCCGTACCAAATCCTGCAGCCGTGGGTGGATGCCGCGTTCAAGAAGCGTGGCATCGATCCGGAAGAGTTCTGGCGCAACGCCGGCCTGCCGTCGTTCCGGTTCCCGGACCCCAACGGCACCCGGTTCCCCAACGGGGCGCCGCCCGCGGCGCCGCCGGTGTTGGAGGGCACCCCCGAACATCCGGGGCCGGCGGTTCCGCCGGGGTCGCCGTGCTCCTACACGCCCGCGGCCGGTGCGCTGCCGACCCCCGGCATTCCGCTGCCGTGTGCGCTGACCGAACATCTGCCGTTCGGCGCCCCGCCCTCGGGCGGCTACGGGGCACCGGATGTGTTGTCGCTGCCGCCGAACCCCGACGCCACCCCCGGACCGGGCATCACCATCTCCGGGCTGCCCGGGGAGACACCCCCGATGGTTCCCGGCGTCCCGGTGCCACAGCCCGAGGGGCCACCGGGCGCACGGACCGAACCGGTCGCCCCGGTGGCCGGCCCCGGCCCGGCGAACCCCGGGGCGGCACCGCCACCCGGCCCGCTGCCGCCCGGTCCCCCGGCACCGCCCGGGCCCGGCCCGCAGATCTCCGGCGGGGAGCTGTGCACAAATGTTCTGTTCTGTCCCGGGCAAGGGGGTTAACCGATGTCGACCCTCTTTGATCTACGTAACCTGCCGATGCCCAGGCTGACCCGCACCTCGGTGTTCATCGGCATCGTGGCCGTGGTGGTGGCCTTGGTCGCCGGCATCGTCGGTTGGCAGCTGTACCGCAAGCTGACCACTAACACGGTGGTCGCCTATTTCACCGAGACCACTGCGCTGTACCCGGGGGACCGGGTGGAGATCATGGGTGTGCCGGTGGGCGCGATCGACAAGATCGAACCGGCCGGCGATCAGATGAAGGTGACGTTCCACTACGCCAACAAGTACAAGGTCCCCAAGGACGCCCGCGCGGTGATCGTCAACCCGACCCTGGTGGCCTCGCGCAACATCCAGTTGGAGCCGGCCTACACCGGTGGGCCGGTCTTGCAAGACAACGCCGTGATCCCCCACCTGGCCGAGGTGAACGGGGTCAAGGTGGAGCGCACTCAGGTGCCGGTGGAGTGGGACCAGCTGCGGAACGACCTGACCCGCATCATCAAAGACCTTGGCCCCACCAAAGAACAGCCCAAGGGCCCGTTCGGCGATGTCATCGAGTCCTTCGCCGACGGTTTGGCCGGCAAAGGCGAGCAGATCAACACCACCCTCAACAGCCTGGCGACGTCGCTGACCGCGTTGGGTGAGGGACGGGGTGACTTCTTCGCGGTGGTGCGCAGTTTGGCGCTGTTCGTCAACGCGCTGCACGAAAACGACCGGCAGTTCGTCGCGTTGAACAAGGATTTGGCCCAGCTCACCGGCAACCTCACCAACTCCGATCAGGAACTCGCCGAGGCCATCCAACAAGTCGACAAGCTGCTGCCGACGCTGCGCACGTTCCTCGACCAAAACGGGCCGGTGCTGACCCACGACATCAACAACCTGTCCGAGGTGACCACCGCGCTGGTGCAACCCGACGCGTTGGACGGTATCGAGACCGTCTTGCACGTGTTGCCGGCGCTGCAGTCCAACCTCAACGGCATTTACCACCCGGCCAACGGCGGTGTCACCCAGATCCCGGCGCTGAACATGTTCGCCAACCCGTTGTCGTTCATCTGCAGCGCCATCCAGGCCGGCAGCCGGCTCGGTTATCAGGAGTCGGCCGAACTGTGCGCGCAATACCTGGCACCGATCATGGACGCCGTCAAATTCAACTATCTGCCGTTCGGCCTGAACCCGTTCCAGCCGGCCGCCGTGCTGCCCAAGGAGGTCTCCTACTCCGAGGAACGGCTGCGGCCGCCGCCCGGCTACAAGGACACCACCGTGCCCGGGATCTTCGCGACGGATACCCCGTTTTCGCATGGCAACCACAACTCCGAAGGCTGGGTCGTCGCCCCCGGGATGCAAAACACTCAGGTCGGCGGCTTCACCGCGGCCATGCTGACCCCGGAGTCGCTGGCCGAGCTGATGGGCGGACCGAACATCGTGCCGCCCCCGGAGGGGCAAACCCCGCCCGGGGCGCCCAACGACTACGACGAACAGAATCCGTTGCCGCCACCCTGGTACCCGCAGCCCGGCCCGCCGCCGGCCCCGGGGCCGGGGGTGGTGCCGGGACCGCCGCCGCCCAACCTGGTCATCCCGGGCACCGGGCCCGCCCAATCACCGCTCGCCGCCGAGGCGCCCGCACCGGAAGGACCGGGACAGTGAGGGCCGTGAGCGCGGTGCGGCACCGCCTGTGGCAGACGCTGGTGCTGTCCGTCGGCGCCGTGCTGCTGAGTTCGTGCGCGTGGCACGGCATTGCCAATGTGCCACTTCCGGGCGGTCCAGGCTCCGGCGCCGGCTCCTACACCGTCTACGTGCAGATGCCGGACACGCTGGCCCTCAACGGAAACAGCAAGGTGATGGTGGCCGATGTGTTCGTCGGCACGGTGCACAAGATCGAGTTGAAGAACTGGATCGCCACGCTCACGCTGCGGTTAAACAAGGATGTGCGGCTGCCCAAGAATGCCACCGCGAAGGTCGGGCAAACCAGCATCCTGGGCTCCCAGCACGTGGAGTTGGCGGCACCGGCCGACCCGTCGCCGCAACGGTTGAAGAACGGCGACACCATCCCGCTGGCGCATTCGTCGGCGTACCCCAACGTCGAGCGGACCCTGGCCAGCGTGGCGCTGATCCTGCGCGGCGGCGGGGTGCCGAACCTGGAAGTGCTGTCCAACGAGGTCACCAACATCTTCAGCGGCCGCAAAGAGCAGATTCACGATTTCCTCGGCAAGCTCGACACGTTCACCGCGCAGCTGAACCAGCAGCGTGACGACATCACCCACGCCATCGATTCCACCAATCGGTTGTTGGCCTACGCCGCCGGCCGGTCGGAAACCCTGGACCGGGTGCTGACCGAATTCCCGCCGCTGATCAAGCATTTCGCCGATAAGCAGGACCTGTTCATCAACGCCGTCGACGCGGTGGGCCGGTTCAGCGGGGTGGCCGACGAGACGCTGTCGGCGTCCCGGACCAATCTGCATCAGAACCTGCAACTGCTGCAGCGCCCGCTCAAGCAGATCAGCCGCGGCGCGACGTACATCAACGGCGCAATAGATCTGATGGCGACCACGCCGTTCGAACTCAACGGCATCAAGTACGCGATCCGGGGCGACTACATCAACGTGTCGCTGATGCTGGACACCACGTTGAGCATGGTCGACAACGGGATCCTGACCGGCACCGGCTTTTCGGGGGCATTGCGGGCGCTCGAACAGTCGTGGGGCCGCGACCCCAACACCATGATTCCCGATATCCGGTTCACGCCGAACCCGCTCGACGCACCGGGCGGTCCGCTGGTCGAAAGGGGGGAGTGAGCATGCTGACCCCGTTCATCAAGCGCCAGTTGATCTTGTTCACCGTGGTGACCACGATCGCGCTGGTCGCATTGGGCTGGTACTACCTGCGCATCCCATCGCTGATCGGCATCGGCCAGTACACGCTGTCGGCGAATCTGCCCTCGTCCGGCGGGCTGTACGCGACCTCCAACGTGACGTATCGGGGCACCACCATCGGTAAGGTGACCAGCGTCGAGCCGACCGATGAGGGCGCTCGGGCCACCATGAGCATCGCCAGCAAGTACAAAATCCCGATCGACGCGTCGGCGAACGTGCACTCGGTGTCGGCGGTGGGTGAGCAGTATCTGGATCTGGTGTCCAAGGACAACCCGCCCCAGCATTTCTCGCCGGGAGCGACCATCCCCAAAAATTTCGCGGACGGACGCCCCCGCAACACGGTGCCGTCCCCGATCGGCCCGGTCCTAGATACCGCCAACCGCGGGCTGGCCGCGCTGCCCGCGGACAAGATCGGTGGACTGCTCGACGAAACCGCGCAAGCGGTCGGCGGGCTGGGCCCGGCGCTGCAGCGGTTGGTGGACTCGACCCAGGCGATCGTCGGTGACTTCAACACCAACATCACCGACATCGACGACATCATCGCCAACTCCGGTCCGATCCTGGACAGCCAGGCCGAGTCCGGCGATGCCATCCAACGCTGGGCCGCGAACCTGAACACGCTCGCGACGCAGGCCGCCGCCCAGGACCCGGCCGTGCGCCGCATCCTGCCGCAGGCGGCGGCCTCGGCCGACCAGGTCGCCGGGGTGCTCGGCGGGCTGCGGGATTCGCTGCCGCAGACCCTGGCCAACCTCGAGATCTTCTTCGATATGTTCAAGCGCTACCACGGCTATCTGGAAGGAATCCTGGTGGCGCTGCCGCAAGAGGCGTCGGCGGCGCAGACGGCCACCCTCCCGTTCGAGTCGGAGCACCGGGCGCTGCTGCCGCTGGGGCTCACGATCAACCAGCCGCCGCCGTGCATGACCGGGTTCCTCCCGGCGTCGGAGTGGCGGTCCCCGGCCGACACCAGCCTGCAACCGCTGGTGGACGACCTGTACTGCAAGATCCCCAAGGATGCCCAAAACGTGGTGCGCGGCGCGCGGAACATCCCGTGTGCCGACGTGCCGGGCAAGACGGCGGCCACCCCGAAGGAGTGCCGCAGCGACAAGCCGTACGTGCCGTTGGGCACCAACCCGTGGTACGGCGACCCGAACCAGATCCGCAACTGCCCGGCGCCGGGGGCCCGCTGCGATCAGCCGGTCGACCCCGGCCGGGTGATCCCGGCGCCGTCGATCAACAACGGGGTGAACCCGGCCCCAGCCGACAAACTGCCCCCGCCGAGCGGTTCGTCGCCCGGTGGGACCCCGCCGCCGGTCAGCGACCCGCTGACCCGGCCCGGCACCGGGACCGTCGAGTGCAACGGCCAGCAACCTAACCCGTGTGTATACACTCCGGGTGCGGCGCCCTCAGCGATCTACAGTCCGTCCAGTGGACAGCTGGTTGGGCCCGACGGCGTCAGATACACCGTCGACAACTCGAGCAACACAGGAGACGACGGATGGAAGGAGATGCTGGCACCGGTCAGCTGAACCACCCCGAACTTGACGCCACTTCGTCGCTCACGGATGGCATGGACCAGACCAGCACGGCGGCCGATTCACCACAAGCGGCCGACGAAACCGACCAACCCGGCACCGAACCCCCGGCCGACCAGGCGGACGTGAACGCCGCCGCTGGCGACGCGGTAGCACGGGGTCCGTCCCGGCTGCGGGGCCGCTGGCTGATCGGCATCGCGGCGGTGCTGATTGTGCTGGCCGGCGCGCTGGGGGCGGGTGGTTACCTGGCGCTGCGCTTCCATCGCGACAGCCAAGCCGCCGCACGCGCCGATGTGGCTGCGATCGCCGCCGCCAAGGACTGCATGACCGCACTGAACGCCCCCGACCCGGCGGCGATGCAGGCCAGCCAACGCAAGATCATCGAGTGCGCCACCGGTGCCTTTGAGGCCCAAGCACCGATGCTGAGCAGCCTGCTCGCCGACGCCTACACCCAGGCGGACGTCCACGTGCAGCTGCTGGACCTGCGGGCGGCGGTGGAACGCCACAACGACGACGGCTCGATCGACGTGTTGACCGTGCTCCGGCTCATCGTGTCGAGCACCGGCAAAGAAGTGAGTTATCGGCTGCGGGTGACGATGGCGCCGGTGGACGGCGAGTACAAGGTGGCCAAGGTCGACCAGGTGGCGCAGTGACCGCGGTGCTGGCGGACACCCCAACCACCGTCGTCACCGCGGCCGGCGGCGAGGCCGCCGCGCGCTGGTCGGCGCGTGCCGGCGCATGCGCCGTCGACGTCCTACCCGCGGTCGGGGTGGTCGCCGCGGCGGCGCTGGCCGCAGTGACCCTGCCGCCATTCGGGCCGTGGTGGTGGATCTGCGTCTCGGTCGGCGGCGTGGCGATGCTGGCGATCCCGGTCAACCGGGTGATCCTGCCCGCGGTCACCGGGTGGAGCCTGGGCCGCGCGGCCTTTGGCGTGCAGGTGGTGCGTCGCGGCGGCGACCCGGCCGGCCCGGTGCGGCTCGCAGTGCGCGACGTCGCGCACCTGCTGGACACCCTCGCACTGCTGCTCGGGTGGTTCTGGCCGCTGTGGGATCCGCCCCGCCGCACGTTCGCCGACATGCTGATGGGCACGCGTGCCCACGCGGTGCCGTGTCCGGTGGCGACGCGAACCATGCAGCGGCGGGTCGTGGCCCTGGTCGGTGTCGCCGCCGTGCTGTGCGCGGCGCTGGGTGGCGTGAGTTTCTTCGTGGTCTACCAACGGGACCGCGCCAACGACCAGGCCCGCGCCCAGTTGAGCGAGCAGGGCCCGAAAATCGTCGCGGAAATGTTGACCTACGACCCCAAGACATTGACCGACGACTTCGCCCACGCGCAATCGTTAACCACCGACAACTACCGTGGTCAACTCATCGAGGTGCAGCAGGCGGTGCAAAAGGGCGCCACGCCGCACGCCTACTGGATCCCCGATAGCGCGGTGCTGGCGGCGGCGCCGCGGCAGGGAACCATGCTGATGTTTTTGCAGGGACAAGCCGGCGTGCCACCCCATGTCCAGGGAATCCACGCGACCCTTCGCGTGCAGTTCGCGAAACCCGCCGACCGGTGGCTCATCGACGACCTGACCTTCGTCCCGCCGCCGGGGCACCGATGAGCCCGCGGCGCAAGATTGAACTCGGCGAACCCGAGCTGCTGGTGTCGCCGCCGCCGCGGCCGCCGCGACCGTGGGGGGTGCTGGTCGCCGCCGCCGTGGGCGCGCTGGTGATCATCGCCTCGGTCACGGCGGGCGCCTTGATGCTGTACTCCCACGAAGACCACCGGCGGACGGCGCTGAACGAGGTCGCGGTGCTCGACATCGCGCGGGCGTTCACCGCGGACTTCCTGTCGCCGGATCCCACCGGCGACAGCGGCGCCAACCGCTACGTGGATCGGATGGCCGCGCAGAGCTCCGGCGAGCTCGGCAAGTGGTGGCAGGACCGCAGAAACGAGATCCTGATCCAGGTTGCGACCGGGCCGGTGGTGAAGGCCACCGTCTTGGATGCCGGGGTGGAGCGGTGGAACGACGACGGCAGCGTCGACGTCTTGGTGGTCGCCAAGACCGCGATCAAGTCCGGTGACGGCAAACGCATCGAGGCCGAGCCGACGGTGCGTTGCCTCGAAACTGTGCGACGGGAAGGGAACCAGTGGAAGATCAGCAACCTGAGCCCGGTGATCTGACCGACCAGGCGCCCGACGGGGACGAGTCGGCGGCGGAAGAGCCCGACACGGCCGGTGACGACGAATCGGATGTGGCCGACCACACCACGACGGAGGTGATCGCCGCCGACGGTGCGGCACCGCCCCGACGCCCGAGGGGCCGGCGGGCGGCGGTGGGGATCGGGGCGGCGGCCGCGCTGTTTGTGGGGTCGAGCGCGTTCGCCGGCGCCATGGTGCAGCCCTACCTGGTCGACCGGGCGTTGGTGGCCACCAAACTTGAGATCGCCCGCGCCGCGACCGAGGCCATCACCACGTTGTGGAGCTACACCCCGGAGAACATCGACACGCTGCCGGACCGGGCGGCCCAGTACCTCACCGGCGATTTCGCCGCCAAGTACCGCAAGGATGTTGATCGGATCACCCCAGCCAACAAGCAAGCGAAGATCAGTCTGAGCACACAGGTCTCCGGGGTGGCGGTGTCTTCGGTGGACGGCACTCAGGCCAGCGCGCTGGTGTACACCAACACCAGCTCGACGAGCCCGAAGACCAAGGGGATTCCGTCCCTGCAGTATCGGTCCTATCAGATCTCCATGACCCGTCAGCACGGCCGATGGCTGGCCACCGAACTGGCCGCCATCACCAGATTCAGTGTGACACCGGAATTCTGACGCGGGCACCGGATGACCGAGACTCTGCCGATTGGCCGCCGGCGGATCGTCGCAGCGCTGCTGCTGCTGACCGTCGCGACCGGCCTGATCGACGCGATCAGCGTCCTGGTGCTCGGCCACGTGTTCGTGGCGAACATGACCGGCAACGCGATCTTCGTCGGGTTCTTGTTCGTGCCCGGAACCGGCATCGACTGGACCGGCGCCGCAGTGTCTTTCGGCGGATTTGTGACCGGCGCGATCGTCGGCGGCCGATTCGTGCGGTGGCTGGGCCACCGGATCCGGGTCTGGCTGACCGTGGCGCTGGGCACCGAGATCGTGGTGCTAGCGGTGCTGTCGATCCTGGCCGGGACCGGGGTGCTGCACTACCACGACAGCAGCAAACTCATCGTGATCGCGAGCGGGGCCCTGGCGTTTGGCCTGCAGAATTCTACGGCGCGCCAGTTCGGCATCCAGGAGCTCTACACCACGGTGCTGACCTCGACGATCGTCGGACTCGGCGTCGACAGCCGACTGGCCGGCGGCACCGGTAAGCGGGAAAAGCTGCGCTACAGCGTCGTTGCCGCGATGGTGGGCGGCGCGGTTGTCGGCGCGACGCTCTCCCGTGTGGTGGTGGCCCCGGTGATCGCGTTGGCGGCGGCGGTGGTCGCGGTGAGCCTGCTGGTCTTTACCGTTGGCGTTGACCCTGCGGCTACCAGGCAAAAGTGCGAGTAACACGCCTGGTCAGCGCAGAGTGAACGTGTTCTACGCGCCCTAGGCGCCGCCGTACTCGGGCCGCAGGATCGAGCTGAGCGCGGCCAGCGGGATGTGCGGTTCCACCGTGCCGCCGTCCATGTACCACTGCCAGTCGAAGGTGCCGTAATTGATTGGGGTGTCGTGGCCGACCGGGTAATCCGGCAGGTACAGGATCAGCTCATCGGGGGTGATAGCCCACGCCTTGTACCCGGCGCCGAACGGTTTGTCCGGTGTCCAGCGGTCCGGGGTGAACGGGTAGGTCTGCGGGTTGTGCTCCCAGTGTGCGGCGTCGAGCGCCTCGATGATGTAGGGCTCGGCGAGCGGCGGGATCGCTGCCAGCGGGTCGACCCCCGGTTTCGTGATATCGGCGAGCTGCAGCCGTCGGCCGCCGGCGTCGTAGCTGAAAGTGCGGTAGGCGTTGTTGATCCACGGACCGTCGGCGTGGTAGTCCTCGTGGAACACCACGCTGGTCGCGCCGCCGTGCGGGAAGATCTCGTAGTTCTCCTCGCCCCAGCTGTCCTGGACCATGCTGGCGCCCTTGATCTTCCAGTTATTGAACAGGTTGCGCAGGTATTCGCTGATCTCGGGGCGATCCACGAAACCGTCGGGCACGGCCATCTTGATGTCGCGGGTGGCTTTGCGTTCGGAGACCACCGCGGTGTGGCAGTAGTGCCCGTCGAAATCGCCGCCGAGCCCGCCGCAAAACGATGCCGCCGATGCCGAGGCGACGGGCGCCGTCCCGATCGCCGCGGTCGCGCCCATGACCGCGACACTTGCCATGCTCGCCACGAGCCGGGTCACCCACATGCTGCTCGCTCCTAGGGCAGTTCGACTTTGCTTGCCAGCCAGCGATCGTCGACCTTCTCCATGGTCACCTTCATCCGGCTGCGGTCCACCCGCGGGTCGGGTAGCGCGGTGTTGGTGACCTTCTGGTCGACCATCAGCAGCACGACCACCTTGTTCTTGGATTCGGACTGGATCGCCGACTCCACCACGGTGCCCTGTGCCGCCGCCTTGTTGTCGATCAGCAGCTGCCGAAGCTGCACGCTCGACTTGGTGTACATGTCCTTGAAGTCCCCCGTCGCGCCGTTGAGGACCGCGGCGAAGTTGTCATCCACCTTGTTCGAGTCAATGCTGGTCAGCACCTGGGCATAGCTCACCGCGGTCTGTTGCGCGGCATTGGCCGCCTGGTTGAGCAGGTGCTGCTGCCACAGCTGCCAGCCGAGTCCACCAGCCAGGCCGAAGGCGCCGGTGAACGCCGCAGCCACCAACCCGATGCGCGCATAGCGTTTCCAGGACCGCTGCCGTTGCACGGTCGGCTCCAGCCCGGTGACCTCATCGTCGGTGTCGGTGTCGGTGTCGGTGTCGGTGTCGGTGTCGGTGTCGGTCTCAGCGTCGACCTCGGCTGCGGCCTCGCCCTCGGTATCCGTGTCGACCGCCGCCGGTTCGCTGGCAGCTGCGGCTTCCTCGGGTTTCTCCTCGGTGTCGTCGACTACCGGGTCGTCTTTGTTTGTCACGGTGGTCTCTCCTTGCGCGTTGCGATGCGGTGCGGTCTAGCGGGGCGGCTCGAGCGGCAGCGCGGGCCCGCCATACGGGGTGGGGATGGTGTAGCGGCCCTTGGGCGTTGGGTCACTGGTCGCACTGAGGTCGGCGCCGGGCGGCGGGCCCGCGGTGTCGTCCCCGGCGGGGCGCGGCGCGTTCTTGGCGCCGCGGATCAGCACGCTGGGATCGTCGTCGAAGCAGTACCCGTAGATGAATGGCTCGGGGTAGTCCGCACCCGACGAGACGCGGCGTGGGGTGCCGTAGTCACAGACGTAGCGCGGGTAGATATCGGCGGTCGCCCACAGTCCGTTCTCATGCATCACCGCCATCAAGGCTTCCAACCCGGAACCGCGGTAGTTCGGGAACAGTGCGTTGAGCGCGGGCACCCGGACGTAGAGCAACTGCGACAACGACGCCAGGTTGGCGAGCAGCCCCACCATCGTGTCGGAGTTGTCGTCGTAGAGCGTGTCGATCGCCGACATCAACCCGGGCGTCTGGGCGACCAACCTGCGGTATCCGCCGTCCATCTTGGTGACGCCGGTCAGCACCTCGCTGAGCTCGTCCGCGGTGGCGGCCAGGCCGGCGTTCTTGTCGGTGAGCAGGGTCAGCACGGTACGGCTGTTGCGCAGCAGACTGGTGGTCTGCGGCAGCACCGGGTCCAAGGTGGACAGCAAGAACATGCCGCCGTCGACGATGTCGGCGAGCTTGCGCGGCCCCTCTTTGCTCATGCCCAGCTCATGCTTGATGAGTTCGAGCTTCTTCGGATCGACTTGCGCCAGCACCCCGTTGGTGTCGGCCAGCAGCTGCGACAGCGGAACCGGTGTGGTGGCCCGCCCCGGCCCGACGACGCTGCCATTGGACAGGTAGGGGCCTTCGGTGGAGCGCGGCTCGAAGTCGATGTACTGCTCGCCGGCCGCGGACAGCCCGGAGACATGCACCTGGCACAGATGTGGCTTGTCCTTCGGACATTCCGGCGGCACCGGGATCTTCACGCTCTTTTTGATCTTGGCGATCGCTTCGACCCCGTCGGGGGTGATGTGCAGCGATTGAATCCGCCCCACCGGGATCCCGCGGACCGCGACGTCCTGGTTGGCCAGCAGGCCGCCGGATGCGGGCAGCGCGATCTTGACCTGGTAGGTGGTGTCCAGCGGGTTCACCCGCAGCGCGCCGACCAGCAGGTAGGCGACCGACACCACCAGGGTCAACGCCAGCGCGATCCCGGACACCCAGTTGCGCTGGCGGTAGCCGGCCTTGACCAGGGCGACGAGGAAGCGGGCAATGGTGTTGATCACGGCGCCGGCACCTGCGGTCCGGGATTGCCTGGCCCGGGGCTGTGCGACTCGATTTCCTGCTGGGCCTGCTGCTCAGCGGGGGTGGGCGGCAGCGGCGGCCCCACCGGGAACCACGGCACCTGGCCCATGTTGGTGTTGGGTCCGGTCCCCACTACCCGTTCCTGCAGCCGCCACAGCACATACTTCACCGAGCCGGCCAGTTTGGCCCAGTCGTAGCGCTTGGGCCCATGGAAGGCCACGTCGCCCTTCCAGCCGGCGTCGGGGATCGACCCGAGCACCAGCCGGTCGATCGAGGCGCGCACCGAAATCGCCGTGCCCGGCAGCAACTTGACGATCGGCGGCATCAGCCGGTTCAGCGCGTACAGGCTGGTGTCCGGGCTCAGCGCGACATCGTTCCAGGAGCCGGCGACGGTGTTGAGATCCTTGATCACGCTGCGACCGCTGGTGTCGGTGCCGGCGATGGACGGGAATCGTCTGAGCTGATCGCTGGTGGCGCCCAGCGTCTCGATCACATCGGCGATTTGGTTGGTGTTGGCGGCCAGCGTGTCGGTGGCGGGACCCACGTTGCTCAAGAAGTCGGTGAGGGCCTGGTTCTTTTCTTCGAGCCGGTCGCCGAGGGCGGCGGTTTCGGTCAAGGCGTTCTCGATCTGGCCGGATCGGCTGTTGAGTTTGGCCAGCAGGTCGTTGGTCTGGTTGATCAGGTTGCCGAACGCCTCCCCCTGGTTTCCGGTGGCCCGGCCGGCGCCGTTGACGAAGTTGGTGAAGTTGCGCACCGCGCCGCCATTGACCAGCAGGGCCGCCGAGTTCAGCACCGACTCCACCGTCGCTGCGGCCGCGGTGGACTCCAGGCCAATGGTGTCGCCCTCTTTGAGCAGCGGCGCCTTGGGGTCCAGCGGGTCCGGGGGTTTGATCGCGACGAACACATCGCCCAACGGTGTCGCCGAGCGCAGTTCGGCGGTGCTGCCCACCGGAACCCGCACCCCATCCATCAGGCGCAGCGTGGTGAACGCGGTGTAGTTGCGCGCGACCATGGACTCCAGCTGCCCGACGTCGGCCCCGGCGAGCTTGACCTTGGCGTGCGCGGGCAAGTTCAGCGCGTTGGAGAACACCGCGTTGATCATGTATCCACCGGTGCCGATGCCCGGGGCCGGCAGCGGCAGGCTGCCTAACCCGTTCGTGGCGCAGCCGGAGCTGAGCAGGGCGGTAGCTGCCATCGCCGCCAACGCCCGTTTTGTGTGCCGCGCCATCGTCATTGCCCCATCGCCGAAAGTCCGTCGAGAATGAAGGTCAAGCCGAAGTCGGGTCCGTAATCCGCCAATGTCCCAGTGCTGCACCCCAACTGACGCAGATGCATCATGTTGCAGAGTTCCTTGGTGGACTGGGTGTCGGTGAGAATCTTGTCGACGGGCACGTGCACGCGCACCGCGCCGTTGACCTGATCGATGGCGTTGTAGGTGTTTTCCAGCATCAGCGGCAACACATCGATGAGCTCGGCCACTTCGCGCTTGCGCTCGGAGGTGGACGTGACGGCGGTGTTCCCGTTGATGATGCTCTGTTTGAGGTTGTCCCGGTTGGCCTGGATCAGGCTCGTCGCCTGCGCGATGATCTGGTTGAGCGTGCGGCCGGTGGTGCCGGTGCCGAGATCCTCGTCGGCCAGGATCTGAGCCAGCTGGTGGGTTGTCGACCCGAATTCGCGCAGCTTCGCGTCATTACGTGCCGCCGCGTCGATCAACGAGCTGAGGTTGGTAATGATCGTGGTCAGCTGATCGCGGGTCGCTTCGCCGCGGTCGGAGCTGAGCCGCAGCGCCCCGGAGAGCTCGCTGAGTGCCGATTTGACCTTCTCGCCGTTGCCTTCGGTGGATTCGGCGGCGGCGTTGATGAGGTCGCCGATCGGCGTGTCGCCCGTCTTCTCGCCGTTGAGCGACTTCGTGATCTTGTCCAGCATGTCGAGGACCTTGTCGAACGCGACCGGGGTCTTGGTTCTGGGCAGGCCGATGATGTCGTGGTTGCGCAGCACCGGGCCGCCCTTATACGGCGGCGTCAGTTCGATCTGACGGTCGGTCAGGATCGAGGTGCTGATGGTCACCGCGTGCACGTCGGCGGGCACCTTGACGTTCTTGTCGACGGTGAATTCGGCCTCGACGTACTCACCCTTGGGCGTGACCTTGGTGACCTCGCCCACCGGCATGCCGACCACCGCGACCACGTTGCCCTCGTAAAGCCCCGCCGCGCTGTCGAACTGGGCGGTCACCGTGATCGTGTTGACCTGCTTGTAGACGTAGTACGCGATGCCGCCGAGCACCGCCGCCACCACCACGGCGATGCCGGTCACCAGGGCGATGACCCTACTTCTGCCGCTCATTTGCAGTCCTTGAAGTACTCGATCATCCCGAATTGCTTGGCGCGCCCGCTGATCGCGCACATCCACGAGTCCACGGCGATCCCGTTGGCGGTGTAGAACTCGACGGCCGGCCCGTATCCGGTGACGTTGGCCAAACCGCGCAGCGGCACCGGACCGATCTGCAGCAAGCTGCGGAACAGGTCGTCGTGCTGGCCGATCATGTCCGACAACTGGTGCAGGCTGTTGAGCATGTCATCGAGCATCGGCCGGTCGTTGACGACGATGTTGTTCAGGTCGCCGGCCAGGTTCGTCAGGGCCGCCAGCATCGCGTGGAAGGTGGCTTGTCGGGCGACGAAGGTCCCGAGCAGGTCCTGGCCCCGGTCGACGAGGTTACCCAGATTCGTCTGCTGGGCGCGCAGCGTGTTGGCCACCCGCTGAGTGCTTTTGAGCAGGGTGCCCAGTTGATCGCGCCGGCCGGCGGTGATCGCGGACAACGTGTTCAGGTTGGCCATGGCCTGGGGCAAGATGGCCGGCAGCCCGTTGAGCTGGCGGCCCAAAACCGCCAGCGACTGGGCGAACTGGTCGGAGTTGACCTGGTCGAAGGTGGTGGTCGCGTCTTCCAACGCGGTCTGCAGGTCGTAGGGCACCTGGGTGTGGTCGAGGGTGATTGTCTTGTGCGGCAAGGACCCCGGGCCGTCGGGGATCAACGCCAGATAGCGCGAACCCAAGATGGTCATCACGTTGATGACCGCGCGGGTGTCTTTGCCCAGCGGAACGTTGTCGCGCACCGTCAACCCGGCCTCGACGTGACCGTCGACCAGTTTCATCGATGAGACCGTGCCGACTTCGATACCGGCGACGGTGATGGGGTTTCCGGGGCGCAGCGATGCGGCTTGGGCGAATTCGGCGGTGTAGTGGGTGTAGCCGAAGCCGAGCAGCTTGATGAACAGCGAGATCGCGACCAGCACCGTGATCACGCCCAGGGCGATCACCCCGAGCAACGTCCTGTTGTAGGTCTCCAGCGGCCGACTCCGCCAGCGTTGGATGAACGACTGCCGGGGCTTCGGAATGGGTGCCGTGATCTCAGCCATTGGACATGTTCCTGCATCGGGGCGTGTGCCAGGCCTGGTTCTCCTTGGTGATCACCCGAGCGTTTCCTGGGGTTGCGGCGTTCACGATGAAGGTCACGATGTCGTTGAGTCCGGGGAAGAAGCCGGTCAGGTTGAGGTCGCAGATGTAGGCGTTGCCGTAGCCGCCCTCCCCGACGATGCGGGCCAGGCCCTTCAGCAGCAGCGGCAGGTTATCGCCCATGAACGCCAGCTGGGGTTCGATGCCGACCATGTGTTTGGCGAAACCGGGCTGGCGGGTGATGAGTTCGTTCAGCGAGGGGTAGACCTCGTTCATGATGATCGACAGCTGCCGCGTCACGTGGGCCAGTGAACCCACCGAGGACTGCAGGGCGGGGCGGCGGGCGTCGAAGTCGCTGACGATGATGCGGGCCTGATTCAGCGCGTGATCGAGGTTGTCGTTTTGCGTCGCGACGTTGTCGGTGACCTTGGACAGGCTGGTGATCAGGTTACCGAGGGCTTCATCGCGCCCGGCAATCGATTGGGTGAGCACCGAACTCTGCTCCACCAGTTCGGTGATCGACGCCTTGTCCCCGGACAGGGATTGGATGACGCCCTTGGTCAGGTCGTCGGCGGCCTTGGTGTCCAGCAAGGAAAACAGCGGCTCGAATCCGTTGAGCATGTGGCCGACGTCAAACGAGGGATCGGTGCGTTCCACCGGGATGACGCTGCCCGGCGGCAGCAGATCGGTATTGCCGACCTTGCCCAGTGACAGGCCCAGGTAGCGCTGCCCGATGATGTTTTGGTAGGTCACCGAGGCAACGGTGTTGCCGTAGAGCTTCTGGTCCTTTTGGACGATGAAGCTGACCTTGGCCAGTTTCCCGTCGAGTTCGATCTTTTCCACCCGGCCGACGCGCACCCCGGCCATGCGCACGTCGTCGCTTTCCCGCAGCCCGTACACGTCGGTGAACACCGCCGAATACTTGTTGGTCGGCCCGGCCACGTCGCGTTGCAGGGTGGCGTAGACCAGCCAGGTCACCGCGATCGCGATCACCATGAAGATGGACAGACCGATCAGCGGTCCCCGCGTTCTCATTTCGGCCCCTCCGCTGGCTCGGACTCGAGCGAGACCGTCATACCCCGGGCCACCGGGCCCAGCAGCAGCTGGGTGGCCACCGACGCCGGGTGCGGTTGGCCGGTCATCACCCCGAGCTGGGCGCGTTCGACCTCGCTACCCACCGGTCCGACATTGCCGCCGAACGACGCCGGTGCGGCCTCGGCCGGCAGCGGGCCCGGCGGCAGCGGGGGTGGCGGGACACCCAACTCCGGGCCCGGCGGGAACGCCGGGATAGGCGGCCCCGGCGGCGGCGGCGGGCCGCCCAGGTCGGGGTCGGCGGTGCCGGGAATCCGGGGCGCGGGGGCCGTCCACCACGGCAGCGGGGGGTTCGGGTCTTCCAGGTTGGGGTTGGGGTTGACGAGCGGGAACCCGTCGGCGATGAGGTTCCCGTCGGGGCCGATGTGGGTGCCCCGCGGCGGCTCGAGGCCGGCCGGGAAATGGTAGTTCTGTGGCAGCATCGACTCCGGCAGGTCGGGCCGCTGAGCAACCAGTGGCGCGGTGTAACAGCTGGGCCCCTTCAGCTCGCCGTAGCGGGGGCAGTCCGCCCGGGTGTAGGTGTAGGTCGGGGTCAACGACAGGTTCACCCGCATATTGCCGGTGTCGACGTCGTCAATCCAGACGTTTTCGAAGAACAGGTCGGACAGCTTGTGCACGCGGGTGAAGATCGGCACGAAGTGGTGCGCGTTTTGGGCGAACACGCCCAGCGCCGGGGTGAGGTCATGGCTCATCTGGATCAGCTGGTCGATGTGGTTGTCGATGGCGGTCCGGGTGGTGCCCAACGTGTTTTGGGAGCCGGCGAGCAGCGATTCCAGCTGGGCGCGGGTCTCGGCGAAGGTCTGCATCGGTTTGATCGCCTGGTGCAGGGCGTCGACGAGATCGGGTGCGGTGGACTGCAAGCCGCGGGTCGCATCCAACAGCGCCGACACCGTCGACGGGGCCTCGGGGTCGGTGGCGACGATGGCGTCGAGTTCGTTCAGGATGTGGGTCAGCTGGCCGGCCGCGGTGAGCAGCTTGGTGCGGCGGTTCTCGGTGGCCGCCTGCACGGCGGCCAGGATGCCGACGCTGTGGTCCTCGCGTCCCCGCCCGGTCGCCGCGAGGAGGTCGCGCAGCTTGGAAATGGTGGTCTGGAAGATCACCGTCGACTGCCTTTGGTCCTCGGGGATGTGGGCGCCGTTGCCGATGGCGGTGCCGCGATGGCCCTCGCCGGGGTCGACCAGTTGCACCGAGGACACCGCGAACACGTTGGAGGGCACCACCCGCGCGGTCACGGTGGCCGGGATGTCTTTGGCGTATTGGGGTTTGAGATCGATGTACACGTAGTTGGGTTTGCCGAAGGCCGCCGGGGTGACGTCCTTGACCGAGCCGACCAGCAGCTCGTGGTATTTGACGTCGGACTGGCTGGGCAGACCGTCGCCGACGTTGACCAGGTCGGCGACCACCCGCACGTACTCGTTGAGCCGACCGGTGGATTTGTATAGCAGGGTGGCGGTGACCGCGATGATCACCGCGAAGATGGCCAGCCCGTAGCCGAGCAGTTGTTGGTCGGTGGGGCCGCGGCCGTCCAGGTCGAGCGAATTACCCATCTACCCACCAAACCTCGCGCCGGCGTCGATGCTCCACAGCGCCATGGTCAGCAGCATGTTGAACATGATCACCACGGTGATCGAAGCCCGCATGGCGTGCCCGGCGGCCACCCCGACACCTTCTGGACCACCACTGGCGTAGAAACCGTAGTAGCACTGGATGGTCGACGAGATCCACACGAACACCACGCATTTGATCACCGAATAGATGATGTCCTTACCCGAGAGCATCATGGTGAAGTAGTGCAGGTAGGGGCCGATGGAGCCGCCGCTGATCACCCCGGTGGCGACCTGACAGGTCAGGTAGGTGATCGCCAGGCAGGCCACATACAGCGGGATCACCGCGATGATCGACGCCATCAGCCGGGTGGTCACCAGATACGGGATGGGCTTAATCGCGATGGAATCCAGCGCGTCGATCTCCTCGGCGATGCGCATCGCGCCCAGCTGCGCGGTGAACCGGCAGCCGGCCTGCATGGCGAACGCCAGCGACGCCATCAGCGGCGCCAGTTCGCGGGTATTGACCAGCGAGGAGATGATGCCGGTCGCCGGACCCAGCCCGAGCAGGTTCAAAAAGTTGTAGCCCTCGATGGCCACCAGCGCGCCCGCGGTGAACCCGAGCACCACCGCCACCCCGGCGGTGCCGCCGCCGACCACGATGGAGCCGTTGCCCCACGCGATATCGCTCAGCAGCCGCAAAAACTCCTTACGGTAGGACCGCAACACCGCGGGCACCGAGACCGCGGCCCGCACGAAGAACACCACCATGTGCCCCAGCACGATGGCCGGCTTGGACGCCCGGCGATAGGCCGCGACAAACGGCCGGGCCAAAGCGGGAACATAGGGTGTGGCGGTCACGTCATAGCCCCGTCCGCGGGAACAGCACGTTATACAGCTGGCTGATGCCGACGTTGACCATCATCAGCAGCAGGATGGCTTCCACCACGGCCGCGTTGACGGAATCGGCCACCCCGGTCGGCCCGCCCTTGGTCGACAACCCCTTCTGGCAGGCGACGATCGCGACGATCGCCCCGTACACGATGGCCTTGAGCAGCGCGACGATCATGTCCTCCGGTGTCGCGAACGAGGAGAACGTCGCCACGAAGCTGCCCGGCGCGCCGTGCTGAAAATAGACATTGAACAGGTAGCTGGCCAAAAAGCCGACGAAACAGGTGATCCCGGTCAGCGCCACCCCGACCATGATGGCCGCCGCGAACCGCGGCACCACCAGGCGGCGGATCACCGACACCCCCATCACCTCCATGGCGTCGGTCTCCTCACGCATGGTGCGCGAGCCCAGGTCGGCGGTGATCGCCGACCCCACCGCCGAGGCCATCATCACCGCGGCCACCAGCGAGGCCGCCTGCCGGATCACCGCCAGCCCGGCCGCCGCCCCGGCCAACGACGTCGCACCCACCTGGTTGGCCAACAGGGCGAACTGAATCGACAGCGTCACCCCGATCGGCAGCGCCACCAAAATCGTCGGTAACACCGCGGTGCCGGCCATGAACGCGCCCTGCCGCAAAAACTCGCCCCACTGAAACCGGCCGGTGAACAAATCGATAAAGAACCACTGCACCGTGCGCACCGCCAACACATACTGCTCACCGACCGTGGTCAACGAGGCCAGCGGATGCCGCTTGACGTACCCGGTAGTCCACTCCTCAATGGCGGCCACACCATCGGATGCCCGCGCGGGCTGTTGCTCTTCCTGGGTGGTCATGCGCTGCTGCCCGAGCCGCAACCGGCCGTGGCCGTCCACCGACGGCTGTACAACGCCGCGGTGAGCAGAGCCGGCTGCTGCGCGCTGACGGGGTGATCCACGGCGGACATGTTAACGGCCGTCCTTACCCTGCGGTAGGTTTCTGCAATACCAATTTTGGACGACTGGCATGAGGAGGTCTGGGCGGCCCGAGCCGGTGCGTCCAAGGCAATCTACGCGGTCCCGCTGAGACGCCCCCATCTGGCCATCTTCGGCCATCCGGCGACCTGGTGTGGCCGATTCGGGCAAGATGATCGGCGACGGCGGGCGGTCGGCCGATGCAAGCCCTGGGAGGATGCCAATGGTGTCGAAGAATGTGCGACAGCGCGGGACCGCCGCACTGGGCAGCGGCTGCGCGTTGGCCGCGGCCGCGTTGCTGACATCCGGTCCGGCAGTTGCCGATTCAAGCCCGCCACCACCGCTGCCGGTGTTCACCCCCGGGCCCTCCGACTGGTCGCCGCACTCGGAGATCTGGCCGTACAGCACGTTCACAGAGAAGGTGACGCCGGAGATGGTCAGCGGGATGTCGGATTCCTGTCAGTGGTTCGCCGCGCAGTTCGACCCGCTGATGGGTCAGATCAACGATGTCAACCGCGTTCTCGGCGACAACCACGACGTGTACTCCGGTGTGCAGTCGCAGGTCAACGCGGTGGTCGCCAACATCGACCAGTCGACCGGCTTCTTGGCGCCGCGACTGCAGCCGTTGACCATCCGGAACACTCCGGACAACTTCGGCCCGTACTCGCCGATCTACGGCGGCGAACAGATGACCAGCGTCCTGTTTCAACTCTCGAGCATCGCCGACAGTATGAAACGCAAGGAACCGTCCGGGGTTACGCACGCGCACATCGTTCACGCCGCCGGATGGGGCAACGCGTTACGGGATTCGGGCGCCTGTAATTAACGGGTGCGTCGGCAAGTGGCCGAGGCGTGACCCGACAACTACTATCGGGAGCCCGGGATTACCCGTATGGTGGCCAACCAGAACACGGGATGTGCGGGCCACGGCTTGCCGGTCAGTCCCGACCACCGTCCGGGTCGATCGCTGGTGCAGGGCCAGGTGGCTCTCGGTGACCGATTCCGGGCGGAGATCACAGGGAGAGGATCGTTGAGTTGAAGTCTTCGGCAGATACCGCGGCGGTACGCGCCGGCGATCCAGACGCCAACAACGAGGACGCCGAGACGGCCGAAGTCGCCGAAGACCCGACCGAAGAACCGGACGAACTAACCGAAAATTCGGACGTAACAGTGGAAGACGCGGCGGAGGGCGAGACGCCGACGCGCGACTCCGCCGACGATGACGATGACGATCCCGAGCCGGACGACGAGCCCCAGGAGGGCGACGAGAGCGCCGCCGAAAAATCGGGGAAACCGACGCGGTGGTGGAAGCGGAAGTCGCGGGCGGGGTCCGGTTCCGGCGACGACAGCGGGCGGCGCAACTCGCTGCGGCGGTGGCTCGCTGCGGCGGTGTTGGTCCTCGTCCTGGCCGGCGCCGGCTATGAGGGGTGGTTGCTGTACCAGCAGCACCAGAAAGATGTCGCCGCCGCCCAAGCGCTTGAGGCGGCCCAAAAATTCACCCTGGCGTTGACCACTATTGATCCCAACGCCATCGACAAGAACTTCGCTGAGGTCCTCGACGGGGCGACCGGTGAGTTCAAGGACATGTACACCCAGTCCAGCGAACAGCTCCGTCAGTTGCTCATCGAGAACAAGGCCGTCGCGCACGGCACGGTGATCGAAGCGGCGGTCAAGTCCGCCACCAAGAACAAGGTCGTGGTGATGCTGTTCATCGACCAGTCGGTGAGCAACGCCGCGGCGCCCCAACCGCAGTTGGATCGCAGCCGCATCACGATGACCATGGAGAAGGTCAACGGCCGGTGGCTGGCCAGCAAGCTGGAGATGCCCTGAGGGGTTAGCCCGCGAGCAGACGCAAAAGCCCCCATTTCGGCCCCGAAATGGGGGCTTTTGCGTCTGCTCGCGCTACTTAGTTGAACGCGAGCCAACTCGGCAGGGCGCGCTCGTGGGAGTCGCAGAGCACCTGGCGGGTGTCGCAGGAGCCTTTCGGCGCCCCGGCGCCGGCCCACATCCCGCCGGTATCGCGCCGCAACACGATCGCCGACGATCCGCCGCCGTCCAACAGCAGTGCGGTGTCGCTGCCCAGGCCGCGGAACAGGTCCTGGATGTTGTCCGGGGTGTAACTGCCGCCTTGGAATACGTACATCTCATCCTTGGGCCGCGAGTAGGCCAGCGCGGTGCGGGCCGCGCTGGGACCGCCGTCGTTGAGTTGGCCGGTGTTGCCGGGGGATAGCAGTCCCAGCCCGCTCACCGCGACGAATCGTTGCCCCTTTTCCACCAACCCGGTGACGACCGGGCCGGCGGCGTCGTAGTCGCCGCCGTCGCGTCCGCCGTTGGGCCACAACAGCGACGGGGCACCCGAGGTCGGCAGGATCATCGTCGCCAACGCGCTCCAGTGCTCATTGCCGCCGGAGAGCCCCTGCTTGCCGGCGTACGGGATGGTGCCGGTCAACGGTTGGTTGGCCCGGCCTTGGCCGCGGGTGTTGTCGACGTAGACGCCCAGCGGTGAGCTGCAGCCCGTCGAGCGCCACGAGCCGCCCTGCTGGCCGCGCACGTCGAAGAAGTTGGCGTTGATCGCGATCGTGGGCTGGCCCAGCACTTGCCAGGCCTGCAGCGGGGAATAGGTCTCGGCCGCCTGCCGCAGGCCCTCGCTGGTACGCGCCCCGGGGGTGCGTTCACAGCGGGCCTGGTAGCCGGCGTGGCTGTCGACCAGCAGGTGGGGGGAAAGTCGTTGTGACGCTCCCTTGATGATCATCAGGTGGCCACCGCTGTTGCCGTCGTACCAGTTGCCGGCGGCGTCGAGCATGGGCGCCGGATGGCCACCGCCGAAGTTGTAGACCAGGTAGGAGCCGCGGGTGGTGGCGATCGCGTTGGCCAGCAGCTCGCGCGCGTCGGCGGCGCGGGCCTCGGGCTGCCCGGTGGCGGCCGCCAGCGCCATCCCCAGCGCCACCGCGGCACAGCGGGTTGCTAGGCGCCGAAACGTTGCGGCTCGACTCGACACGGTGGCCCCTTCGGCGCTACTAAGGTCACTCCGACAAACAACACAATAGCCACAACAATCACACTGTCAACATATGTAACGGTTGGGCGTCGGTTTGGCTCCGGGGCAATTACGTTCTGCCCCTTACGGTTTGCGGAGGCCTCCGGCTGTGGTCGAGCGGCGTGGCTTAGCGGATGACGGAATTGCCGCTCCACCCGGGATCGGCGATATCCGATGTCGGCTGCTGCGGGGGCAGCGTCTCACCGCCGGCGGCCACCGCGTCGTCGCTGTCCTCGCCCACGGCGTGGATCCGGTGGTAGCCGCGGCGGTCGTAGCCGCGAGTCACCACCGCGCCCAGCAGCAATCCGATCAGCAGGCCGATCGCCGTCACCGCCAACGCATGCGACAGACCCGAACCGGCCTGCCCATCCAGATACAGCAACGCACGGGCGCCGACGAAGACCTGGTGCATCGGCTCGAATCGGGCCAGCCAGCCAAAGAACGGCGGGGTGGCCTCCAGCGGAATCGTCGCGCCCGCGGAGGGCAAGCCCAAGATCACGAACACCAGCATGCTGACCAGCAGCCCCAGCGAACCCAGCACCGCGATCAACGACGTGGAGGTGATGCCGACGGCGGCGATCGCGAACACCCCGTATCCCCAGAGCGCCCCGCCGTGCGGGATCGGCATACCGAGCCGGTGGGCGATCGCCAGATACACCGCCGAGGTCAGCAGCGCCAGCACAATCATCAAGGCCCACTTGACCAATAGAGTGCGGAATCGGGAGATGCTGACCTGCTCGGCGAACCGGTACACCGGGCCGAATTCGGCCGGTACATAACCGAGCATCGAATCCACCAGCGTGCTGACCACGATGCTGCCGGTAAAACCCGCCAGCAACAGCAGCAGCGCATAGTAGAACGCCGACAGCCCGTTACCGGTGCCGTCCGGCAGCGGATTGTGCACCGTGTTATGGATATTGATCGGGCTGGCGAGCACCATCGACACGGCACCGGCCAGTGGCGCACCCCCGGCGCGCTGCGCCACCTGCGCGGAAAGCCGTTCTCCCGCTTTGGCATCCACCGCACTGATCGCCCGGTTCAGGGTTTGACCGGCGATGGTGGCGCCCAACGACCCGGCGCGCGGGTTGGTCGCGATGGTGATCACCGGGCGGTCGACGCGGCCGGGGCTGATCGCACTCTTGGCGACGTTTTGGAATGTGGCCGAGAAATCCGGCGGGATCGCGACCAGGCCGTAGACCTGCGCGGTGTCCAACTGACGGACGGCGTCCGCGGCGGAAAGCACCCGGACATCGAACTTCTCGGCGTCGAGCGCCGACACCAACCCGTCGACGATTTGCCGCCCGCTGGGCCCGGCGTCCTCGTTGACCACCGCGATCGGGAAATGCCGCAGATTGCTGGTCGGTTTGAGGATGCCGCCCAGATACAACGCGGCCAACGCGGCCAACAGCGCGAGCGCCAGCACGATCGGTGCCGCCCAGAACCGCACCGTTCGTGTCGTGCGGAGACCGGCGGTCGGGGTGAGGGGTGCGTGGCCTGCTGGCACCGCTAGCCGCCCAGCCTCGCGTGCATCTCCCAAACCAGGATCTCCGCGGGGCCCACGGCGCTGACCCGTCGACCGTCGCAGGCAGTGAATCGCACCGCGTCACCTTCGCACAACTCGCCCGCATCCTCCAGGGCCAGTTCGCCCCGGGTGACGAACAGGTGCAGGTACGGGGCCTCCGGCAACGCGACGCCGTCGCCCGCCGACAGCCGGGCGCAGTGCAGCGCGGCCCGTCGGTTGCCGATGGTGATGGCGGCGTCGCGGCCGGGGATGCCCGAGGCGATCGGTACCAGGCCGCCGCCGGCCAGGTCCTGGTCGACCTCGGCGTGCTGATATCCCGGATCGCCGCCGGGCTCGTCGGGCACCACCCACATCTGCACGAAATGCACTGGCTCGTCGGCGGAGTCGTTCTTCTCCGAGTGCAGGATGCCGGTCCCAGCGGACATGCGTTGAGCCAGACCGGGGTAGACGACCCCGGAGTTGCCGAGGGAGTCGCGATGGGTCAGCGCGCCGCGCAACACCCAGGTGACGATCTCCATATCGCGGTGCGGATGGGTGTCAAAGCCGGTGCGTGGCGCCACGATGTCGTCGTTGTTGACCATCAACAGCCCATGGTGGGTGTTGTGCGGGTCGTAGTGGTCGCCGAACGAGAACGAATGCCGCGAGTTCAGCCACGAGGTGGTGGTGGCGGATCGGTCCGCGGCGCGCCGGACGTCGACGGTGCTCATGGCTCTAGGCTAAGCCGAGTCGCACCGCCGCGGAATTACCAGTCGGACTCGTCGAACGTGATGACCCCGCGGATGTTCTTGCCGTCGATCATGTCCTGGTAGCCGTCGTTGATGTCGTCGAGCTTGTAGGTCTTGGTCACCATCTCGTCGACCTTCAGCAGCCCCGACTTGTACAGGCCGACCAGCCGCGGCGTCTCGATGTGCGAGCTGCCGCCACCGAAGATGTTGCCCTTCAACGTCTTCTGCAACATCGTGAACAGGAACAGGTTGAGTTTCACGTCGACGTCGGTCATGGCGCCCATGCCGGTCACCACGCAGGTGCCGGTCTTGGCGGTCAGCGTCATCGCCTCTTCGATCATCTCGCCGCGGATCTCGCCGACCGCGATGATGGTCTTTTGCGCCATGATGCCCCAGGTCAGGTCGATGATTGGCGCGATGGCTTCGGCCATGGACGGGTAGACGTGGGTGGCGCCGAACTTGATGGCCTGCTCGCGTTTGTACTCCACCGGGTCGATCGCGATGACGTGCCGCGCCCCGGACAGCACCGCCCCCTGCAGGGCGCTCATGCCGATACCGCCCACGCCGACGATGATCACGGTCTCGCCGGGCTGCACCTCGGCGACATTGGTGGCCGAACCGAACCCGGTCGGCAGCGCGCAGCCCATGATCGCCGCGGACTCAAACGGGATGTCCGGGTCGATCTTGACCACCGAGTCCTGGTGCACGGTCATGTACGGGGCGAAGGTGCCCAACAGGTTCATCGGCGACACCTCGTGGCTGCCGGCGTGGATCCGGCTGGTGCCGTCGGCGATGGCCTTGCCGCCCAGCAGCATCGCACCGCGATCGCACAGCGACCGGAAGCCCTTCAGGCACGGCGGACAGCCGCCGCAGGCCGGGATGAAGGCCAGGATGACGTGGTCGCCCTCGGCCAGGCCGGTCACGTTCTTGCCGACCTTGGTGATGACGCCGGCGCCCTCGTGGCCGCCCAGCGCCGGCAGCCCGATCGGGGTGGCGCCCGTGGTGAGGTGGTAGTCCGAGTGGCACATGCCCGCGGCATGCATCCGGATCTGAACCTCGCCGTCCACCGGATCGCCCAGGTCGATCTCGTCGACCTTGAACGGCGAGTTCAACTCCCACAGCAATGCGCCCTTGGTCTTCATGACCCGTGATCATAGAACACGTTCCAGAACGGGTGTCAATTAGTGGCACTAGCTGCGGAAATGGTCCGCTAGTTCATCTTGTGCGGAATGCCCACCGACAATCCGCCGTCGACCACCAGGTCGGCGCCGGTCATGTAGCCGGACTCGTCGGAGGCCAGGAACACCACCGTGCTGGACACCTCGGCGGGCTTGGCTCCGCGACCGAGCGGGATCTGCAGCGAGTCGTCGGGGATGGCGATCGTCATGCGGGTCCGGACCAGGCCCGGCAGCACGGTGTTGACGCGGATGCCGTGCGGCGCCAGCTCCACGGCGGCGGCCTTGGCCAGGCCGCGCACCCCCCACTTCGACGCCACGTACCCGTACAGGGCGGGGCTGCCGCGCATCCCCTCCACCGACGAAATGTTAATGATGGATCCGCCCCCGGCGGTCTTCATCGGCGCCACCGCAGCGTGCATCCCCA
This sequence comes from Mycobacterium sp. pUA109, assembly GCF_041287095.1. Classification (NCBI taxonomy): domain Bacteria; kingdom Bacillati; phylum Actinomycetota; class Actinomycetes; order Mycobacteriales; family Mycobacteriaceae; genus Mycobacterium; species Mycobacterium sp. pUA109. Next base: position 145,598 of record NZ_JBGGKS010000015.1, read on the forward strand.
GGAACGTGCCGGTGAGGTTGACGTCGAGGACCTGCTGCCACTGCTTGAGGTCGAAGTTCTCGATCGTCTGGTACCTGGCGATGCCGGCGTTGTTGACTAACACGTCGAGTTTGCCGAACTGCTCGACGGCGGTGGCGACCGCCGCCGCCCACTGATCTGCTTGGGTGACGTCGAGGTGGACGAAGCGGGCCCGGTCGCCGAGCTCGTCGGCGAGTTTGGTGCCCTCGGCGTCCAGGATGTCGGCGATGACCACCCGGGCGCCCTCGGCGGCCAGCGCCCGGACGTGCGCGGCGCCCATCCCGCGGGCCCCGCCGCTGATCACCGCGACCTTGCCGTCGACTCTGCTCATGCCTTCCTCCGCCGGGTGTGGACTTGACGCACGCTATGCCGGCAGAAGCGTGACACAACCGCACACTCGGCGCTAAAAGCGGGCCGTTGCCGCGGCGAGCGCGGCGTCGAGTTCACCGAGGGTGAGACCCTCGGTGCGGCCCAGGTGAATCTCGATCTGATACTCCGGCTGGCCGTCGTCGCCGAAGATCGGTACCACCACGAACTCGGCGGCCGGCAAGTCGCTTTCCAGCGTGTCGGTGACCGAGCGCAGGGTCACCATCGTCATCAGGGCGCTGAGCTGACGGGTGAGCTGCGCGGTGGGCTCCATCGACGCCAGCACGGTGGCCAGCCGATCATGCAGGCCGGCGTGGGTCTCGTCGAACCGCCACGCCCCGTAGCCGCGGTCGCGGATAGCGGCGAGCACCGCCCGGTGCCGGTCCAGGTCGGCCGTGGTCAGCCGCGGCGTCACCCCGCGCAGCCACGCGTCGACGGCGGCCTCATCGCGCCAGGCCATCGCCACCAGCCCGAACGGGGGGTCGATCGGGAAGCGCTGACCCACGGCGTGCTCGCCCTCGGTGGCGTGGCCCACCGCGTCGACGGTGACCAGGTTGCGGTCGCCGATCTTGGACATCGAGCAGGCCGCGCCCAGGGTGCGGTGCAAGGACAGCAGCGCGTCGCGGCCGCGGTCCAGCAGCGGAAACTGGGTGCGCAGCCCGTGCACCAGCCCGAACAATCCGCTGCCCAGCACGTAGCGGCGGTCGTCGCGGCGGCCCACCCAGCCGGCGTGTTCCAGCTCGGCCAGCAGCAGCGCGCACGTCGACGTGGTGATGCCGCAGCCACGGGCGAGTTCGGCCGAGGTCTGGCCGTGCGGCGCGGCGGCCAGCGCGGTCAACACCGCCACCACGCGCCGCGTCGGCGGGGATTTCACCATTGACGACTCCGGAAGCCCACCCTACGATTCGTCCAAATTATCTCACAGTGTGTCCTAATAATAGGAGTATCGGTGATCAAAGTCGGTGTCTGGGGTCCTGGCTCGATGGGCGTCATCGCGTTGCGCGCGGTGATCGACCACCCGGAGCTGGAGCTGGTCGACCTCGTCGTGCACAGCGACACCAAGGCCGGTCGCGACGCGGGGGAGCTGTGCGGGGCGGACCCGGTGGGCGTGGTCGCGACCCAGGATCCCGCCGCGCTGCTGGCCGGCGACACCGACGCGGTCGTCTATGCCGCGGCCGCCAACCTGCGCCCGCTGGAGGCCGTGCAGGACATGGCGTCGCTCCTGCGCGCCGGCAAGAACGTGGTGTCCTGCTCGGTGGTGCCGCTGGTGTTTCCCGACGCCGTCGACGCCGCGCTCACCGAGCCGCTGCGCGAGGCCGCGCTGACCGGCGGCGCGTCGTTCTTCACCACCGGCATCGATACCGGTTTCGCCAACGATGTGCTGCCCCTGGTGCTTTCCGGTGTCGCGAGGTCGATCACGTCGGTGCGGGTGACCGAGATGTTCAACTACGCCACCTACCCGGATCCGGTCGCGGTCTACGACATCCTCGGCTTTGGCAAGCCGCCCGAGGCCACCCCGATCGCCGCCGCCCCCGGTGTCTTCACCTTCGGGTGGGGGCCGGTGCTGCACCAACTCGCCGCCGGGCTGGGGGTGCGGATCGACGACGTCGAGGAGCGGGTCGAGCGGGTCGCCGCCGACGAGGCGTTCGATACCCCCACCGGGCATATCGACGCCGGGACGATCGCGGCGATGCGCTCGGTGCTGACCGGATACGTCGACGGCACACCGACGTTCGTCGTCGACCACGTCACCCGGATGCGCGACGACATCGCCCCGGACTGGCCGCAACCGCAGATTTCGATTGCGCCGCGCGACCTCGGCTTCGGGGCGGCGTCGGGGCGCGGCGTCTACCGGGTCGAAATCGACGGATCGCCCAGTGTGCGTTGCGAGTTGGAGTTGGCCGATGACCACGATCACGATCTGGGGGCCCGCATCGCCGGGGCGTGCCGGATGGTCAATGCCATCCCGGCGGTGTGCGCCGCGGCGCCCGGGCTGCTGTCGGCGCTGGACCTGCCGCTGGTCACCGGCGCGGGCCTGGTCCGCCCGGTGCCCGGCCCGCCCCCGGACAGCCGGCTGTTCTAAAGCGCGGCGGGCAGGCCGAATTTGGGGAACACCGTGGTGTCCAGGAAGGCCACCACGTGCGATACCCCCTCGGGCCCCATCTCCAGCACCTGCAGTTGGAACGGCAGGTGGATATCCCCGCTGCGCATGTACATCGCCGCCGCGGGCTGGCCGTTGGCGGTCACCGGCAGCAGCCGCATATCCCCGGGCGCCTGGGCGGGGCATTGCTGTTGAATCAGCGTGGCGATCGCCCGCCGGCTCTGATACCAGCCGGTAAACGGCGGCATCTCCCAGATCGCCTCGGCGGTGAACAGCCGCACCAGCGCGTCGATGTCGTAGGCCTGGAACGCGGCGATGTAGCGCGTCAACCGGTCTTGGGCCTCCGGGGAGTCCGGGTGTTGCAGCCGGTCGTCCGGGCTGGGGCCGACGACGTCGAGCTGTGCGCGGGCCCGCTGCAACAGGCTGTTGACCGCGGCGGTGGACGCCCCGATCGCCCCGGCCACCTCGGCGGCCTTCCAGCCCAGGACATCCCGCAGCACCAGCACCGCGCGTTGGCGCGCGGACAGGTGCTGCAGCGCCGCCACGAACGCCAGCCGCACCGACTCCCGGGTGCCCACCACCTCGGACGGGTCGACGGGATCCGGCAGCGGCTCCAACCACGGCACCTCGGTGCGCTGCACCAACTCCGCGGTCGGGTCCGCGCTGGGGGCGCCCAGCCCGGTCGGCAGCGGCCGACGTTGCCGACCCTCCAGCGCGGTCAGGCAGGTGTTGGTGGCGATGCGGTGCAGCCAGGTCCGCAGCGACGACCGGCCCTCGAACCGGTCATAGGCCTTCCACGCCCGCAGCAAGGTCTCCTGCACCAGATCCTCGGCGTCGTGCAGCGACCCGGTCATCCGGTAGCAGTGCGCAAGCAGTTCACGTCGGAACGGTTCGACGCGGGCGGAAAAATCTGTGCCCTGGGCGGCGTCGAGAGATTCGGCCGGCAGGCTCACCCGACCGAGCTTACGCAGAACGGCGACGCGTGGGCGGTTACGCTTCGACCACATGATTACCACCCGGGTCGAACGCAGCTTCGACGGTGTCGGCGGCGTCCGCATCGTCTACGACGTCTGGACCCCCGACACCGCGCCGCGGGCGGTGCTGATCCTCTCGCACGGTTTCGGTGAGCACGCCCGCCGCTACGACCACGTCGCGCAGCGGTTCGGCGCTGCCGGGTTGCTGACCTACGCGCTGGACCACCGCGGCCACGGCCGTTCCGGGGGCAAACGCGTCCGGGTCAGCGACATCTCGGAGTACACCGGTGACTTCCGCACCCTGGTCGGCATCGCCGCCGCCGACCATCCGGGTCTTCCCCGGATCGTCCTCGGGCACAGCATGGGCGGCGCCATCGTGTTCGCCTACGGCGTCGACTACCCGGAGGACTACCAGCTGATGGTGCTGTCCGGCCCGGCGGTGGCGGCCCAGTCCCAGGTGCCGGCGCCGTTGGTGGTGGCCGCCAAGGTCCTCGGGGTGATCGCCCCGGGCCTGCCGGTGCAGCAACTCGATTCGTCGGCGGTGTCGCGCGACCCGGCGGTGGTGGCCGCCTACGACACCGACCCGCTGGTCCATCACGGTAAGGTGCCCGCCGGGGTGGCCCGGGCGCTGGTGCGGGTCGGGGAGGCCATGCCCGGGCGGGCGGCGGCGTTGACCGCGCCGCTGCTGGTGGTGCACGGCGGCGAGGACCGGCTGATCCCGGTGGAGGGCAGCCGCCGGCTGGTCGCCTGCGCGGTGTCCACCGAGGTGCAGCTCAAGATCTATCCGGGGCTGTATCACGAGGTGTTCAACGAGCCGGAGCGCGACCAGGTGCTCGACGACGTCGTGTCCTGGATCGACGCCAGGCTGTGAACTGAGGTCGGCGCGCCGTCGGGGCGGTCGGCTAGCTTGGCCGGTATGCCCGACGACAAGATGCTGGCGCGCATCGCCGCGCTGCTGCGCCAAGCCGAAGGTACCGACAACCTGCACGAGGCCGAGGCCTTCCTGGCGGCCGCGCAGCGGCTCGCCACCGCGACCTCCATCGACCTGGCGGTGGCCCGCGCGCACGGCGCCCAGCGGTCGCCGGCGCAGCGGCCCATCCAGCGCACCATCACCATCGGCGCCGCCGGCAGCAAAGGCCTGCGGACCTATGTGCAGTTGTTCGTGGTGATCGCCGCGGCCAACGACGTGCGCTGCGATGTGGCGTCGAACTCGACCTTCGTCTACGCCTACGGGTTCGCCGAAGATATCGACGCCTCACACGCGCTGTACGCCAGCCTGGTGGTCCAGATGGTGCGGGCCTCCGATGCCTATATCGGCTCCGGTGCGCATCGCCCCACCCCGACGATCACCGCCCGGCTGAACTTCCAGCTGGCGTTCGGTGCGCGGATCGGGCAGCGGCTGGCCGAAGCCCGCGATGAGGCGCAACGCGAAGCCACCCAGGACCGGGGCCGCCCACCTGGGACCGCTGTCGCGCTGCGCGACAAGGAGATCGAGCTGCACGACTATTACCGCAGCGCGTCGAAGGCGCGCGGGACCTGGCGGGCCAGCCGCGCCTCGGCCGGGTATTCCTCGGCGGCACGCCGGGCCGGAGACCGGGCCGGTCGACGGGCACGGCTGGGCCACGACCCGGAGTTGTCGGCGGCGCGCACCGCGTTGGACCGGTGACCGGCCCGGAACGCGACGCGCAGCGCGCCAAGGTCTACGCCGCCGAGGAATTCGTCCGGACCTTGTTCGATCGGGCCGCCGAGCACGGTGCGCCCGTCGTCGAGTTCTTCGGCACCCAGCTGACGTTGCCGCCCGAAGCCCGATTCGGCTCGGTGGCCGCGGTGCAGCGCTACGTCCACGACGTGCTGGCGCTGCCGGCGGTGCGGCAACGCTGGCCAGCGGTGGCGGCGCTGACGGTCCGTGCCCGCCGGGGTGCCACCGCGGCCCACTACGAGCCCCCGGGCGTCATCGCGGTGCCGGATGGACACGGCGCCGGGTGGGCGATGCGCGAACTGGTGGTGCTACACGAAGTCGCGCATCACCTGTGCGACGCGCACCCGGCGCACGGGCCGCAGTTTGTCGCGACGCTGTGCACCTTGGCCGAGTTGGTGATGGGCGCCGAAGTCGGCCACGTGCTGCGGGTGGTGTACGCCAAAGTAGGGGTGTGCTAGCACCCGTGGCCCAGGCTTACCGTCGGGTAAGCCTGGGCGGCTTGGGGTTTGAGCGCGTCAGCTGACGGGGACGAGGTCGGCGCCGCAGGTGCACTGGTAGGCGTCGCTGGACTCGGTGCAGTGGCATTCGACTTCGATGCGGACCCGGCACCCGCAACCTTCATGGGTGCACGTCAACACGGTTCCTTGTTCGTAGCTGCTCATCGGCGGCATCTCCTTGGTCGGCCCCCGGGGGGGATCTGGATATCTCGGGTTGGTTATGGCCGCTGCGGTACAACCAGCTCCGACTGTATACCCCATAGGGGTATGGAGTAAAGCCTTGGATTTAAGCAGTCGCGGGGGATGGGGCGAGGCGTTAGCGTTGACGGCATGACCGAAAAAGCGACCCCCCGTGACGTCGATGCCCTGCTGGACCGCACATTGGTGGGCGACGACCCGGCATTGGCTGAGGCGTTGCGGGCCAGCGCGGCGGCGGGTTTGCCCTCCATCGCGGTTTCGGCGCAGCAGGGCAAGTTCTTGAATCTGCTGGCCACGGCCGTGGGTGCCAAACGCATCCTGGAAGTCGGCACCCTCGGCGGCTACAGCACGATCTGGTTGGCGCGCGCCGTCGGACCGGGGGGCGCCGTAGTGACTCTGGAATACGAACCGAAGCACGCCGAGGTCGCCAAGGCCAATCTGGAGCGGGCGGGGGTGGCCGACCGGGTGCAGGTGCACGTCGGCGCCGCCCTGACCACGCTGCCGACGCTGGACGGCGAGTCCTTCGATCTGGTGTTCATCGACGCCGACAAGGAGAACAACCTGGCCTACCTGCAGTGGGCGGTCCGGTTGAGTCACCCGGGGTCGGTCATCGTGGTGGACAACGTCATTCGCGACGGCGCGGTGCTCGAACCGGCCAGCGACGACCCGACGGCGCGGGCCAGCCACGACACGCTGGTTGCGATGGGGGAGCACCCCCGGCTGCAGGCCGCCACCATTCAGACGGTCGGGGTCAAAGGCTGGGACGGCTTCGCCCTGGCCGTGGTGCAATAAGCCCAGGTCGGCGGCCTCGGGGCCGGTCGATTTTCGTTGCTGGCGGCGAAGCGGCGAGCGTAACCTTGCAGCAGATGGATGGGTGCAGCGAGCACCAATCTGCTTGCTGCGTAACAGAAAGGTTGCGAAATGAGTACAGTCCATTCATCAATTGATCACCACCCGGATTTGTTGGCTCTCCGGGCGAACTACGACCGGGCGGCCGAGTCGATGACCGCCCAGTTCACCTTCGGTTTGACGTTGTTGACCGGCGTGTACGCGGCCCTCTCGCCCTGGATCGTTGGATTCAGCGCCACCAGGGAGCTCGCTCGCAACGATCTGATTGTCGGGATCACGGTCACGGTGCTGGCGTTTTGCTTCGCCTCGGCGCTGGACCGCACCCACGGCATGACCTGGACACTGCCGGTATTCGGTCTCTGGCTCGTCATCTCGCCGTGGGTCCTGTCCGGGGTCTCGCCGACCGCCGGCATGATCTGGTCGAATGTGATCGCGGGCGGCCTGCTCACCGCACTGGGCCTGACCGCGGTGTATTTCGGGACGCGGGCCCGTAGCGAGGTGACCGAGCACGCGTAGCGGGTCACTTGGTCTGGTCAACGGACACACCAGCGCCCAGGGACGACGTTGAGATTGCGTCGAGGGTCGTGGATTTCGAAAAAGCACGACCACCGACGCAATCTCAACGCGCGCGCAGCGCGCCCGCCCGCGGTCTACGTGCAGACCGCGCCGACCGCGGCCGAGCCGACAAGCTTGACGTATTTGGCCAGCACCCCGGTCGTGTAGCGCGGCGGCAGCGGCGTGAAACCGGCGCGGCGCGCGGCGAATTCCGCCTCATCGACCAGCACGTCCAGGGTGCCGTTGGCGACGTCGAGCCGGATCCGGTCGCCGTCGCGCAGGAAGGCGATCGGGCCGCCGTCCACCGCCTCGGGTGCCACGTGCCCGACGCACAACCCGGTGGTGCCCCCGGAGAACCGGCCGTCGGTGAGCAGCAGCACGTCCTTGCCGAGCCCGGCGCCCTTGATGGCGCCGGTGATCGCCAGCATCTCCCGCATCCCGGGCCCGCCCTTGGGGCCCTCGTAGCGGATCACCACCGCGTCACCGGCGGTGATGGTGCCGTCCTCCAGGGCGTCCAGCGCGGCGCGCTCCCGCTCGAAAACCCGTGCCGTCCCCTCGATCACGTCCTTCTCGAAGCCGGCGGACTTGACCACCGCCCCCTCCGGGGCCAGCGAGCCGTGCAGGATGGTGATGCCGCCGGTCGGGTGAATCGGGTCGCTTAGCGCCCGCAGCACCTTGCCGTCGGGATCCGGCGGAGCGATGTGCGCCAGGTTTTCGGCCATGGTCTGCCCGGTCACCGTCAGGCAGTCGCCGTGCAGCAGGCCCGCGTCCAGCAGCGCTTTCATGATCACCGGCACGCCGCCGATCCGGTCGACGTCGAACATGACGTGGCGGCCAAAGGGTTTGACGTCGGCCAGGTGCGGCACCTTGGCGCCGACCCGGCTGAAGTCCGCCAACGACAGCGCCACCCCGGCCTCGTGGGCGATGGCCAGCAGGTGCAGCACCGCGTTGGTGGAGCCGCCGAACGCCATCACCACCGCGATCGCGTTTTCGAAGGCTTCTTTGGTCAGGATGTCGCGGGCGGTGATCCCGCGGCGCAGTAACTCGACGACGGCCCGACCGCTGCGCCGGGCGTAGCCGTCGCGGCGGCGGTCGGTGGCCGGGGGTGCGGCGCTGCCCGGCAGCGACATGCCCAGCGCCTCGGCGGCGCTGGCCATGGTGTTGGCGGTGTACATGCCGCCGCACGCGCCCTCGCCCGGGCAGATGGCCCGCTCGATGGCGTCGACGTCTTCGCGGGGCATCAGCCCGCGGGCGCAGGCCCCGATCGCCTCGAACGCGTCGATGATCGTGACGTCGCGTTCGGTGCCGTCGGACAGTTTCGCCCGGCCGGGCAGGATCGATCCGGCGTAGAGGAACACCGCGGCCAGATCCAGCCGGGCGGCGGCCATCAGCATGCCCGGCAGCGACTTATCGCAGCCGGCCAGTAGCACCGACCCGTCCAGCCGCTCGGCCTGCATCACGGTTTCGACGCTGTCGGCGATCACCTCGCGGCTCACCAGCGAAAAGTGCATGCCCTCGTGGCCCATGGAGATCCCGTCGGACACCGAGATGGTGCCGAACTCCAGCGGATAGCCGCCGGCTTCGAACACTCCCTCCTTGACGGCCTTGGCCAACCGATCCAGCGACAGGTTGCACGGGGTGATCTCGTTCCACGACGAGGCCACCCCGATCTGCGGTTTGGCGAAATCGTCGTCGCCCATCCCGACCGCGCGCAGCATGCCGCGCGCGGCCGCCTTCTCCAGCCCGTCGGTAACGTCGCGGCTGCGGGGTTTGATGTCGACGGTCGATGCGGCCTCGGGAGTCCCAGCTGTCACCGTGCCAGTATGCCTGGGCCGGTTAGCCGGGCAAAACGATTTAGATACCCTACAGGGGTATGCGCTACAGTGGCGTCATGACGTCGATCCTCGCCCGTCTCGCCGCGGTGGCCGTCACCCTGGCCACCGCCGGCGTCGCCGCCTGCGGCACGCCCGCCGAGCACCGGGGCGACGCGACGTCGACGACGGCGGCCTCGTCGGCGCCGGCGCACAACGCCGACGACGTCGCGTTCCTGCAGAAGATGATCCCGCATTACCAGCAGGCGGTGCAGTTGGCGGCGATGGCGCCCACCCGCACCAGCAATGCCCAGCTCACCGCGCTCGCCGCGAACATCTCCGATCAGCAGCCGGCCGTGATCCAAGGTTTCCGGGCGCAGTTGATCCAGTGGGACCTGAACCCGGGCGCGCAGCCGGGTATCCCGATGGACGGCATGGTCGATCCGGGCACCGTGGACAAATTGCAGACCCTGTCCGGCGCGGAGTTCGACACGTTGTGGCTGCAGTCGATGATCGCGCACCATCGCGGCTCCATCACCATGGCGCAAACCGAACTCAGCCACGGCCAAAGCACCGACGTCACCGCGGTGGCGAACGCCATCGTCGCGTCCCAGCAGGCCGAGGTCGATCAGATGAATCAGATGCTGGGAGGGTAGATGACCACCGCACACGGATATTCGCCGCAGAAGGACAACTACGCCAAGCGGCTGCGCCGCATCGAGGGCCAGGTGCGTGGCATCGCCAAGATGATCGAGGAGGACAAGTACTGCATCGACGTCCTCACCCAGATCAGCGCGGCCAACAGCGCATTGCGGTCGGTGGCGCTGAATCTGCTCGACGAGCATCTCGGGCACTGCGTGAGCCACGCGGTCGCCGAGGGCGGCGCCCAAGCCGACGCCAAGCTCGCCGAAGCCTCGGCCGCGATCGCCCGACTTGTCCGGTCCTGAGCGGCGCCGGGCGAGGTAGCCGCTACGGTGGGGGCACGCGTTAGAGGCCACTCAGCGCTGCCCCCACACCATGGCTATTGAAACCGGAAGTGCTCGCAGCGGACCGTGGACACCGCGGGTCGCTGTGCAGTTGACGGTTTTGGCCGCGGCGGCCTTCATCTATGTCACCGCCGAAACGGTGCCGGTGGGCGCCCTGCCGGCGATCGCCCGTGACCTGCACGTCAGCGAGGCCCTGGTCGGCACCCTGCTGGCCTGGTATGCGCTGGTGGCGGCGGTGACCACCATTCCGCTGGTGCGGTGGACCGCGCAGTGGCCGCGACGCCGCACGCTGCTGCTGACGTTGGTGTGCCTGACCGTCTCCCAGGCCATCTCCGCGGCGGCCCTCAACTTCGCGGTGCTCACCGGGGCGCGGGTGCTGTGCGCCATCACCCACGGGCTGATGTGGTCGGTGATCGCGCCGATCGCGGCCCGTTTGGTACCCGCCAGCCACTCCGGGCGGGCCACCACCGCGATCTACGTGGGCACCAGCCTGGCGTTGGTGCTGGGTAATCCGCTGACCGCGGCGATGAGCCTGTTGTGGGGCTGGCGCCTGGCGGTGGTGGGGGTCACCGTGGCCGCCGCGGCGGTCACCGTCGCGGCCTGGCTGGTGCTGCCGGCGATGGTGCTCAGCGCCGAGCAGCGGGCGGCCGTCGGCGGGCGGGCCCGCCATCACCGCAACAACCGGTTGCTCGCGCTGAGCGGGCTGACCCTGACCGCGGTTGCCGGGCACTTCATCTCCTACACCTTCATCGTGGTGATCATTCGGGACGTGGTCGGTGTGCACGGGCCCAACCTGGCCTGGCTGTTGGCCGCGTTCGGCGTCGCCGGCCTGGTGGCGATGCCGCTGGTCGCGCGGCCGCTGGACCGCCAGCCCCAGGCCGCGGTCAATGTGTGCATGGCGGCGTTGATGATGGCGTTCATTGTCTTGACGGTGTTGGCGTTCGGCGCGCGGCATTCGGTGGTCACCGCCCTGATCGGCACCGCCGCCATCGTGCTGTGGGGGGCGATGGCGATGGCGGTCTCGCCGATGCTGCAGTCGGCGGCCATGCGCACCTCACCGGACGACCCGGACGGGGCGTCGGGGCTGTACGTGGCGGCGTTTCAGGTCGGCATCATGGCCGGCTCGCTGCTGGGCGGGCTGTTCTACGAACGCGCCGGCGTACCGGTGATGCTGGCGGCGTCGGCGGTCCTGGTCGGGGCCGCGCTGGCCGGGATGGCGGCGGGCCGGCGGCTGTTCGAAGTTCCCTCGCCCAGTCACCAACCGTAACGTTGGCCACTGTCCGGCGATTAACACAGCAGTTCAGCGGCCTGTACCCGGCGGATTCGCGGTGCCCAGCCACGTCGGGACCGGTAGCTGGGGTGCGTGCTGTGCAACACTGGTTTGAGTTTGTGACTGGAGGTAATCACATGTCGCGATGGACGACGGGTACGTTCACCGCCGCGCTGGGAGCGGTCGGACTGGCCGCCGTGCTCACGCTTGGTGCTGGTCCAGCGTGGGCCGATCCCGACGACGTTCCGCCGCCCCCGGCGGACCCGGCGGCCGTCGACCCGGCACCGGACGACATGCCCCCGCCGCCCGAGCCGCCGGCGCCCCCGCCGGCCGACCCGCTGGCGCCGCCGCCAGCCGATCCATTGGCGGTGCCCCCGCCGGCTGACCCGCTGGCGCCGCCGCCTGCGGCCGCCGCGAGTGGGCCGGTCGCCGGGCAAAACCCGGCGCCGTTCACCGGTGAGCCGCCGTTCCTGCCACCCAGCTTCAACCCCGTCAACGGCTCGATGGTCGGGGTGGCCAAGCCCATCATCATCAATTTCCAGCGGCCGATCGCCGACCAGGCGATGGCCGAACAGGCGATCCACATCTCCTCGGTGCCGCCGGTGCCCGGCAAGTTCTACTGGATGACCCCCACCCAGCTGCGGTGGCGCCCGCTGAACCTGTGGCCCGCCCACACCGCGGTGCACATCGACGCCGCCGGCACCCAGTCGGACTTTCACACCGGGGACGCGCTGGTCGCCACCGCCGACGACGCCACCCACCAGATGACCATCACCCGCAACGGGAAGGTGGAGCAGACCTTCCCCATGTCGATGGGGATGGCCGCCGGTAACCACCAGACCCCCAACGGCACCTACTACGTGCTGGAAAAGATGCCCACGGTGGTGATGGACTCCTCGACTTACGGGGTGCCGGTCAACTCGACCTACGGCTACAAGGTGACGGTCAACGACGCCGTGCGCATCGACAACAGCGGCGGCTTCGTGCACAGCGCGCCGTGGTCGGTGGGCGACCAGGGTAAGCGCAACGTCAGCCACGGCTGCATCAACCTGGCGCCAGCCAACGCGAAGTGGTTCTACGACAACTTCGGCAGCGGGGACCCCGTCGTGGTGAAGAACTCCGTCGGCAGCTACACCAAGAACGACGGCTCCAACGACTGGCAGATTTAACGCCGAGGCCCCCGAGATCGACCACAGCGCGAGAAAACCCGAGAGGACACCGCGCTCACGTCGATCTCGGCGGGTGCACGGTTAGTTCCAGACTCGGCGGTCGCACCGTTAGTTCCAGATGCGGACCCGGCGGTCCGGCTCCAGGTACAGCCCGTCGGCCTCAGCCACCTCGAACGCCTCGTAGAACGCGTCGACGTTGCGGATGACGCCGTTGCAGCGGAACTCCGGCGGTGAGTGCGGGTCGATGGCCAGCCGCCGGATCGCTTCGGCGTCACGGGATTTGGTGCGCCACACCTGCGCCCAACCATAAAAAACGCGCTGTACGCCGGTCAATTCGTCGATCACCGGCGCCTCCCGACCGCCCAACGACAGCTGATAGGCCAGCAGCGCGATCGACAATCCGCCCAGATCACCGATGTTCTCCCCGACGGTGAACGCGCCGTTGACGTGGTGGCCATTGCCGTCGGCCAACGCCCGCGGCACGTAGGCCTCGTACTGCTCGATCAGCGCCTTGGTGCGCGCCCCGAACTCGGTGCGGTCGTCGTCGGTCCACCAGTCGACCAGGTTGCCGTCGCCGTCGTACTTGGCGCCCTGATCGTCGAACCCGTGCCCGATCTCGTGGCCGATCACCGCCCCGATCCCGCCGTAGTTGGCGGCGTCGTCGGCGTCGGCGTCGAAGAACGGCGGCTGCAAAATCGCTGCCGGGAAGACGATTTCGTTCATGCCGGGGTTGTAGTAGGCGTTAACGGTCTGCGGGGTCATGAACCACTCGTCGCGGTCCACCGGGCCGCCCAACTTGGCCAGCTCGCGGTCGTGGTTGACCGCGTAGCCGCGTTGGTAGTTGCCGTACAGGTCGGCGCGGTCGATCCGCAGCGCCGAGTAGTCCCGCCACTTCGTCGGGTAGCCGATCTTGGCGGTGAACTTGTCCAGCTTGGCCAGGGCGCGTTGCCGGGTGGCCGGTGTCATCCAGTCCAGGTCGGTGATGCTGACCCGGTAGGCCTCCCGCAGGTTGTCCACCAACACATCCATCCGGGCCTTGGCCTCGGGTGGGAAATGCCGCTCGACATACAGCTTGCCCAGCGCGTCACCCATCAGGCCCTCGACCAGCCCGACGCCGCGTTTCCAGCGATCGCGGATCTGTTCGGCGCCGGTCAGGGTTCGACCGTAAAACGCGAAGTCCTCGGCGACCAGCGCCTCGGTCAATAGTGCCGCGCGGGAGTGGATCACCCGCCAGCGCACCCAGCGCTTCCAGTCCGCCAGGTCTTCCCCGGACCACAGCGCGGCGAACGCGGTCAGGTAGTCGGGTTGGCGCACCACCAGTTCGGGGGCCGCGTCCGGGCTGGTGCCCAGCGCGGTCACCCACCCGGCCCAGTCGAATCCGGGGGCCTGCGCCGGCAGGTCGGCGAAGGTGCGCAGGTTGTAGCCGAGTTCGGCGTCGCGGCGCTTGACCACGTCCCAGTGGGCGGCGGCCAGTTTGGTCTCCAGCGCGACGATCCGGGCGGCGGTGTCGGCGTGGTCGTCGGCGCCACCGCCGTAGACCAGGGCGAACATCGCCGCGATGTGGTTCGGGTAGGCGGCCAGCACCTCGGCGTGCTGCGGCTCGCGGTAGTAGGACTCGTCGGGTAACCCGAGCCCGGACTGGGTCAGATGCACCAGGTAGCGCGACGAATTCTTCGAGTCGGTGTCGATGTAGAGCCCGGCCCCGCCGCCCACCCCGGTGCGTTGCAGGCCGCCCAGCGCCGCCGCCAACTCCTCCGGAGTCGCCGCGGCGTCGATCGCGGCCAACTCGTCGAGCAACGGCTGCACGCCGCGGTTTTCCACCGCCTGCTCGTCGGCGAAGCTGCCATACAGGTCGCCGATGCGCTGCCGGTCGGTGCCGGCGGCGGCACCGGATTCCGCGGCCTCGGTGATCAGGTCGCGCACCTGGATCTCGGCGCGGTCGAACAACGTGCGGAACGCGCCGTCGGTCGCCCGGTCGGCGGGGATGACGTAGTCGGCCAGCCAGCGGCCGTTGACATGACCGAACAGGTCGTCTTGGGGACGGGCATCGGCGTCGACGTAGCTCAGGTCGATCCCCGAGCGCAAGGCTTGTGGCGTCACGCTCCCATCCTTACCACGGCGGGGCACTGATGCGCCGGGCTCGGCAGGTACCCTCCAGCCATGTCCGACCCGGAGCCGAGCGCGTCAGCCGACACCGATCCCGACGACGACGCATCCTCGGACGGTCGGGTGTTCTCCGGGTACGGCGTCGCGTCGGCGGCGCTGGGTGTGCTGTCGGTCGCCGCGCTGGCGCTGGGTTTGCTGCTTTGGTCGGTCCATCGCGACAACGTGGGTGAGCGCGACCACCAAACCCGGGTGCTGGCGGCCGCGGTCGAGTGGACCGGGGTGCTGATCAACATGAACATCGACACCGTCGACGCCGACCTGCGGCGGCTGCACGAGGGCACCGTCGGCCAGCTCAATGTGGAGTTCGTCTCGGCGATGCAGTCCTATCGCCAAGTCGTGCAGAAGCTCAAGCCGCACAGCGTTGGGCAGGTCGAGTCGGTGGCGATCGAATCGGTGCACCACGACCCCGATGCGCGGCCGGCTGCCCGGCCGCGCGATGACCCGCTGCCCGAAGTGGCCAGCCGGGTCGACACCGTGCTGCTGGTGGCCACCTCGGTCGCCGAGAACGTCAGCGGCAAGCCGCAGACGGTGCACTGGAATCTGCGCCTGGACGTCGCCGACGTCGACGGCAAGCTGCTGATATCGCGGCTGGGGTCCATCCGATGAGAAACCTCTGGCGGGTGGTGGCGTTCGACATCGCCGCCCCGCTGGCCGCGGTGGCCGCGCTGTTGGCGATCGGGGTGGTGCTCGGCTGGCCGTGGTGGTGGGTGTCGGCGTGCTCGGTGCTGGTGCTGCTGGTGCTCGAGGCGGTGGCGATCAACTTCTGGCTGCTGCGCCGCGACTCGGTGACCGTCGGCACCGACGACGACGGGCCGGGCCTGCGGCTGGCCGTGGTGGCGCTGTGCACGGCGGCGCTGGTCGCCGCGGTGGTGGTCGGGTACGAGCGCTGGACCGAACCGGACCGCGAGTTCACCCGCGATGCGGCGCAGGTGGTGCAGATCGCTACCACGATGGCCGAAGCGACCGCGACGTTTACCCCGCAGAACCCGACCGGCGCCGCCGAGAAGGCTGCGGCGCTGATGGTGCCGGAGCGGGCCGGGGCATTCAAACAGAACGTCGCCCAGTCCTCCGCCGATCTGGCGCACCGCAACGTGACGGCGCAGGCGCTGACGCTGTCGGCCGGTGTCGAGGCGTTGGGGCCGTCGATGGGCACCGTGACCACCGTGCTGCGCGTCACCCAGAACGCCCCGGGCCAGCCGCCCGATCAGGCGGTCGTGGCGCTGCGGGTGGCGTTGACCAAGCGCGACGGGCAGTGGCTGGTGCTCGATGTGTCGCCGATCAACCAGCGTTGAGGCTGCCGCCCAACAGGTACATACGCTAGGGTTGGTACATGTCCATGAAGCGGACCAACGTGTATGCGGATGAAGCAGACCTGGCCTTGATCAAGGAAGCGGCCGCGCGTCGTGGTGTTCCCGAAGCGGAGATACTGCGCGAGGGCATCCGGCTTGCCGCCCTCGGCGCCCGGGTGTGGGACGAGCCGCTGGTCCGCGACGACGAAACCGTCGACTTGGGCGGGCCGCTGACCAGCGACGACGTCCACACTGCACTTGGGCGGGCGGCCCAATCGAAAGGGGAGCGTACCGAGGCGTATCGGTGATCGCGATCGCCGATACCTCGGGGCTCTTGGCCCTTTTCAACCGCGCCGACCCCGAGCACACCCAGACGGTTGCCGCGGCCGACGCCTGCGGTCTGCTGGTCGTGAGCCCACTGGCCCTCGTTGAGGCCCATCAGGTCGCCAGCATCCGCGCCGATCGGCGCGCCGCCGATGCCATCCTGGGCACCGTTGTCGCTCGCGCCGAATCGAGTCGCGTCGCGATCGTCGAGACGACTCCGCGACTGCTGCGCAACACATTGGCGGTCCGCCGCCGGTACGTCGAGTTGGATCTGGATCTAGCTGACGCCGCCGCCGTCGTGCTGGCCGCCGAATACCGTACCGACGTGGTGTTAACGCTGGACCGCCGCGACTTTCGCGCCATCCGGCCGTTGACTGGCCACGGCGCCTTCCGGCTCCTGCCCGACGATCTCTGATCGGCGAACGTGCGCAGAACCGGAAATTTGCCCGGTGTGGCGGCCGGGGACACCTTCGTAAGGGGTTTTTGTCAAGGGGTTGGGGGGCTGTGCCCCGGTCCTCGTCTCTACGTAG
>NZ_JBGGKS010000016.1:0-153914 GCF_041287095.1 Mycobacterium sp. pUA109
GGCGCTGCCGCGCTCGCTGCGCGACGGGCCTTGCGGCCCGCCCTTGACCCCGAAGCCTCTGCGGCCCCTAACGCGCAAACAGCACGGGCAGGGCCAAGGCGCCCTGCCCGCAACACCGCGCGGCGCTCACCAGACACCACCGCCCCAAGATTTGCCAGAACCTCCCCACGTTGCACTAACCACTTGACAATGCGTCGGACTTTTCCTGCACCGTTGCACTTTCGCGGTGGGCACCGAGCCACACCCCTACTACAGTGTGTAGTTCCTAGTGGCTTACCATCGGGCGGTGCCTGTCGGACGGTTCCTGCTGCGGCTGGTGGACGTGCTACCCCTGCCCAGCCTGCGGGCCCAACGCCTGATTGCGGCGGCCGTCATCGTGACCCAGGGCGGTATCGCGTTCACCGGCGCGATCGTCCGGGTCACCGCTTCGGGGCTGGGTTGTCCGACCTGGCCGCAGTGCTTTCCGGGCAGTTACACCCCGGTGCGGGTCGCCGAAGTGCCGCACCTGCACCAGGCCGTCGAGTTCGGCAACCGGATGGTCACCTTCGCGGTGTTGATCGCCGCCGCGGCCGCCGTGCTGGCCGTCACCCGGGCCCGGCGACGCCGCGAGGTGCTGGTGTATGCCTGGCTGATGCCGGCCTCGACGGTGGTGCAGGCCGTGCTGGGCGGCATCACCGTGCGCACCGGGTTGCTGTGGTGGACGGTGGCGCTGCACCTGCTGGTGTCGATGGCGATGGTGTGGCTGGCGGTGCTGCTCTACGTCAAGGTCGGTGAACCCGATGATGGGGTGGTGCGTCGGCTGGCCCCGGCGCCGCTGCGGGCGCTGACGGCGCTCAGCGCGGTGACCCTGGCCGCGACATTGGTGACCGGCACTCTGGTCACCGCCGCCGGTCCACACGCCGGCGATAAGAGCGCCGACCGCCCGGTGCCCCGGCTGAAGGTCGAGATCACCACGCTGGCCCACCTGCATTCGTCGCTGCTGGTGGGTTTTCTGGCGCTGCTGGTGGGGCTGGGTTTCGGGCTGCTGGCCGTGCAGGCGAGTCGGCCGGTGCTGCGGCGGCTGGGGGTGCTGATCGCGTTGGTGTGCGGCCAGGGCCTGGTCGGCACCGTGCAGTTCTTCACCGGGGTGCCCGCCGCGCTGGTGGCCACCCACGTCGCCGGGGCGGCGTTGTGCACCGCGGCCACCGCCGCGCTATGGGCGTCGATGCGAGAACGGGTCCAGCCCGAGCCGGTCTAACGCCGCTTCGACGGCCAGCGCGAACTCGCGCTGCTGCAGCTCCCGGGTGCCCGGGTCCAGAGATCCCCAGCCCAGCGTCGGCGCCACCAGATCCAGGCTGGTCAACCGCACCTCGCCGGCGTCCCCGACCACATCGGCGCGGGCATAGAGCAGCTCGGCGGGGCGGATGCCGAACCGGGCGGCCACCGCGCGCAGCGCGCCATGGCCCACCTCCCACAGTTCGAAATCCGGTTCGTCGACGGCGATTTTGGCGGTCGAGCTAAACGCGTGCGACGGGGCACCGCCGAGGAATACCAGCGCGGTCGCCTGCGGGTGGGCCGCGCCGCGCCGGGCCGCCAGGGTGGGGACCCCGGCCCAATCGAGGTCCCGCAGATAGTGTTCGTCGGCGTTCCAGGCGATGACGTCGCGGTTATTCAGCAGGTTGGGAACCCGCTGCGTCCAGGCCAGGAACGCGGCCAGCCGGTCCCGGTAATCCGCGGTGGCCCGCACGATGACCAGGTCGGCGTCGCGCGCCTCGGGGTCGTCCCAGGAGCGCCACTGCGCGTGCAGGCCGCGCTTGCGCAGCGCGGCGACCAGTCCGGCGTCGTCGGGGTCGCCCTCGGGCAGCCGGGGGGACCCGGCAAGCACGATCCGAGGGTGAAACGCGTCCGGCCGGGCCAGCTTCATACCCGGCGATGATATTGATCCGCCGCTGCGCCGTCACGCCCGGCGACGGCCAGCCCTCTAAATTGGTCAGCATGCACGCGATCCAAGTCACCGAACACGGCGGTCCGGATGTCCTGAGCTATGTGACAGTGCCGCAGCCCACCCCCGCGGCCGGTGAGGTACTGATCAAGGCCGACGTGATCGGCATCAACTTCATCGACACCTACTTTCGGTCCGGGCTATACGCCCGGGAGTTGCCGTTTGTGGTCGGCACCGAAGTGTGCGGCACGGTGGCCGCGGTCGGCGACAAGGTGGCCGCGCTCAATGTGGGTGACCGGGTCGTCACCGCCAGCGCCGACGGCGCGTACGCGGAATTCTGCACCGCACCCGCCGATTTCGTCGCGTTTGTGCCCGACGGGGTGGATTCCGCGGCGGCCGCCGCGGTGCTGCTCAAGGGGATGACCACCCACTACCTGGTCAAGTCGGTGTATCCGGTGCAGCCGCGGGACACGTTGCTGGTGCATGCCGGGGCCGGAGGTGTCGGCCTGCTGCTGACCCAGTGGGCGACGTCGCTGGGTGCGCGGGTGATCACCACGGCATCCACCCCGGCGAAGGCGGAGCTTTCCCGGCAGGCCGGCGCCGTCGCCGTCCTCGACTACCCCGGCGACGACCCGGCCGAGTTCGGCGCTCGGGTCCGCGACCTCAGCGACGGGGTGGGGGTGGCCGCGGTGTACGACGGGGTGGGCGCCACCACGTTCGACGCCAGCCTGGCCAGCCTGGCCGTGCGCGGCACCCTGGCGCTGTTCGGCGCGGCCAGCGGGCCGGTGCCTCCGGTCGACCCGCAGCGCCTGAACGCGGCCGGGTCGGTGTATCTGACCCGGCCGTCGCTGGCGCATTTCATCCAGAGCGCCGACGAGTTCAACTGGCGGGCAGGCGAAGTGCTCGACGCGGTGGCCGAATCCGCGATCAGCGTCACGGTGGGCCAGCGGTACCCGCTGGCCGACGCCGTGCAGGCGCACCGCGACCTGCAAGCCCGCAAAACCGTCGGCTCGATCGTGCTGGAGCCCTGAGGCGCAGTCTCGGCGCCGTGAGCGCAGACTGGCCGGCCCTAATCGGCCCGGGTCAGCCCCATTTGGCGGCTTCGGCGTTATCGCGAGCCAGCATGGCCAACGTATTGGACTCATGCGTACCGGCCATCGCCGCATACGCACGCACCAACTCCTCCATCGCCTGGTTCCACTGCGCCTGCCACGCCTGATACGTCATCCCCGTATCGCCCTGCCACGCCGACGACAACGCCGCCTGCTCACTGGCAATATCGGCCCCCACCGCCTGCAACGTGCCCGCATACCCCGACATATCCCCAGCATGCGACAACATCGCCGGGTAGTTATACATAATCTGCGACATCACAAAACCTTTCAGAATCCCGTGTACGTACTGGCCGCCGCAGCATCGGCAGCCACATACGTGCCACCCGCATCACCCAGATTCGCCTGCGCCACATCCAACAACGCATTCACCTTCGCCGCCACCGCCACAAACCGCGCATGCGCCCCCTGAAACGCCGCCGACGACTCCCCCACATGAAACGCCTGCGCCGCCAACGCCGACTGCTCAGCCTGACCCATCGTCGACCGCATCAACGCCGCCTTCGCCCCAAACGCCGACTCCGACGCCACCAACTGCGGAATATGCGCATCCAACAAACTCATCACAACACCTCACTTTCTCGACAACCACTCAACATCTCTTAGCTGCCCTCCCAGGTGTCGGGCAGCATCGGCGCCCGCGGACCCGCCCCGAACGCGTCCCCGTCCAACGTCGCCAACCCGGCCGCCGCCGCCGAAGTCTTGCGCGTCGTGCCGGCAAAGCCCAGCGGTCCGGCACCCCGGTCCGACGCGGCCGTCGACGCTTCCGGTGGTGCGCCCCAGTCCGGGTCGACGTCGACGCCCATATCCATGAACTCCTCACCGTGGTCGCGCCGTTGCGTGCGCCGGCGCCGTCGCGCGCGGGCCTCCTCGCGGGCCTCGGCCGCGGCGGCCGCCGCGGCAGCCTCCGACGTCGGCGTCTTCTTTTTGGCGCCGGCGGCGGCGCTGGCGCTGCTGCTCATCCCCGAGCCGAAGCCGATCCCGGGCGGGCCGAGCGCGTAAGGAGGGAAAAAGCCTGCCCCGCCGGGCGGCGGCGGCGCCGACGGCGCCGCCGGCGCGGAGCTGGCCACCGTGCTGGCCGTCGGCGTGGGCGCCGGTGCCCCCGCGCCCGCGCCGGCCGGCGCCGGTGTGGTCGGGGCGATGGTCGCGGCCGGCAACGCCGGCGAAACCGGTTCGGGCACCGGGACGGGCGCGACCGGGAGCCCCGGCTGGATCGCGGCCAGCCCGGCCAGACCCGCGAAACCCCCGACCGCCCCCAGCGGCGCGACCGCCGTGACCAGGGCGGCCGCAAACAACTGCGGCGACGAACCGAGCCAGCTCGCGATCTCGGCGATGTGGGTCGGCCAGTCAAACAGGGCGAGCTGAACCAGGTACTGGAAGGCCGCCGCCGGATTGGTCAGCAGGTCCTTCCCGAACTGCTGAAAGTCCTCGAACAGCTCCAGGGCCCGTACCACCCAGAACAGCGGCTGGCCGGGGTTGGTGTACGAGTCATACGGCAGCCCGTTGACGGTGCCGTTCGCCGGGTTCCAGTTCACCCCGAAATTCTTCAGGATCTGGGCGATCAGCTGATCCAACGGATTGTCGACGGTGGGGTCGGTGCCGGAGTCGGCGCTGGAGTCAGTTTGTGCGTTGGTCTTCAGGATCGGTGGTGCGGTGCTGGTCGACGGGGTGGCGGCCACCGCGGTATCACTGACCGCCTCATAGCTGCTCATCGTGGTCGCGGCCTGCACCCACATCCGCGCATAGTCGGCCTCGTTCACCGCGATCGGAATGGTGTTGATCCCAAAGAAATTCGTTCCCACCAACACCCCGTGGGTCACATGGTTGGCGGCCAACTCCCCCAACGTCGGCATCGCCGCCAGCGCCCCGCTGTAGGCACCGGCCACCGTCTGGTGCTGAGCGGCGGCCGCCGCACTATCGGCACTGGCCTGACTCAACCACGCCAGATACGGCCCATGGGCAGCCACATACGCCTCGGCACTGGGCCCTTGCCACGCCCCGGCCTGTACCCCACCGAGCACCGCACTGAGCTCATCGGCCACCGCCGCGTACTCGGCACTCAACGACGACCACGCCCCGGCCGCCGCCAACAACGCCCCCGGCCCCGGACCACTGCTCAACAACGCCGAATGCACCTCCGGCGGCGACCCCATCCACACCGGCACGCTCACGACCACCCACCCGCACACATCACAACCGACACCCCCACCCGCTTGCGGGTTCCACGGACATTGACACCGGCACCAGCGACCCAGCTGAACATGATTTTCATTACCAACAGAGATTCAATACCAGGACGGGCGGCATTTCAAGTTTCAAGCGGCGTGGCCGGGCTGGCACGATCACGCCATGCCGGTTCCCCAGTTCATCGCCGACCTGCGTGCCCGGATCGGGCACGACCCGCTGTGGCTGATCGGCATCACCGCCGTGGTGCTCCGCGATGGGCAGGTGCTGCTCGTCCAGCGCGCCGATAACGGCTGCTGGACCCCGGTGACCGGCATCGTGGACCCGGGCGAGGAGCCCGCCGACGCCGCGATCCGGGAGGTCGGCGAGGAGACGGGCGTCACCGCGGCGCCGCGGCGGCTGGCGTGGGTACACGCCACCGCGCCGGTCGTCCACGTCAACGGCGATCAGGCCCAGTACCTCGACCACGTGTTTTTGATGAGCTGGGTGGCCGGGGAGCCGCATCCGGCCGACGACGAGAGCATCGCCGCACGCTGGTTTGCGCTCGATGCGTTACCGGAGATGTCGGCGCGGATGCGGGACCGGATCGCGGCCGCCCGCGAGAATGGCCCGGCCACCCGGTTTGAGTGCGCGGGCGGTTAGGCCGCGGTCAGAACAGGGTCGGCAGGGCCAGCGCCGAGTCGATGGCCAGCGCGCAGAACACCACGGCCAGGTAGTTATTGGACTGCAGGAACAGCCGCAGCGGCTTGACCGGCTCGCCGTTGCGCACCCCCGCGTACAGCTGGTGGGCCATCGTCAAAAACCAGGCGCCGGCCAGGCCCGCCACCGCGGCATACAGCCACCCGGCGGCCGGGATCAGCGCCAACGTGGCCAGCACGGTGAGCCAGGTGTAGATCAGGATCCGCTGGGTGACGTGCCGTTCGGTGGCCACCGCCGGCAGCATCGGCACCCCAGCCGCCTTGTAGTCCTCCTTGTAGCGCATGGCCAGCGCCCAGGTGTGCGGCGGCGTCCAGAAGAAGATGATGGCGAACATCACCACGGCCGGCCAGCCGATGGTGCCGGTCACCGCCGACCAGCCGATCATCACCGGCATGCAGCCAGCCGCCCCGCCCCACACCACATTTTGCGAGGTGTGGCGTTTGAGCAGCATCGTGTAGACGAACACGTAGAAGGCGATCGTGGCCACCGCCAGCACGCCCGACAACAAGTTGGTGGTCGCCAGCAGCCAGAAGAAGGAGCCCACCCCCAGCACCAGCCCGAACACCAGGGCGTTGCGGGTCGGCACCGCCGCCCGCGCCAGCGGCCGCCGCGCGGTCCGCTTCATCACCTTGTCGATGTCGGCGTCGACCACGCAGTTCAACGTGTTGGCGGAGGCGGCGGCCAGCACCCCGCCGATCAGCGTGTTAAGGATCAGCAGTGGGTTGACCGTGCCCCGCTCAGCGAGCAGCATCGCCGGGATCGTCGTCACCAGCAGCAGCTCGATGATCCGCGGTTTGGTCAGGGCCAAGTACGCCAGCAGTGCACTGGGTATTTTCGGCGCGACGCGCTCGCGAATGCTCACGCAGTAACTCCTCAGGTCGCACCAGCGCGCAGCTTCTACTACAGACGATGGTAGACCGCGTGGCCCCCGCGGCCACACCGCAGGGTCCCTTCGGCGTGATTCCCGCTGTTTGCGCCGCCGGATGGCCGGGAACCCGGCGCGAAAATCCCAGTCTGCGGCGGCGCGCGCTCCCGCACTAGGGTGTAGAAGAACCGGCTCGTCGACCCGAGGACTGACGTTAGTGACCACACTCGAAGAAATTTCCGCGCTGACCCGCCCGCAGCACCCCGACGACTGGGCCGAGATCGATTCGGTCGCCGTCGACACCGTCCGCGTGTTGGCCGCCGATGCGGTCCAAAAGGTCGGCAACGGTCATCCGGGAACGGCGATGAGCCTGGCGCCGCTGGCCTACACGCTGTTCCAACGGGTGATGCGGCACGACCCCAGCGACACCACCTGGCTGGGCCGCGACCGGTTCGTGCTGTCGGCCGGGCATTCCAGCTTGACCCTGTACCTGCAGCTCTACCTGGGCGGCTTCGGCCTGGAACTGTCCGATATCGAGTCGCTGCGCACCTGGGGGTCCAAGACCCCCGGACATCCCGAGTTCCGGCACACCCGCGGGGTGGAGATCACCACCGGCCCGCTCGGTCAGGGGTTGGCGTCCTCGGTGGGGATGGCGATGGCCGCGCGCTACGAGCGTGGCCTGTTCGACCCGGATGCCGAACCCGGCACCAGCCCGTTTGACCACTTCATCTACGTGATCGCCTCCGACGGGGACATCGAGGAAGGCGTGACCAGCGAGGCGTCGTCGCTGGCCGCGGTGCAGCACCTGGGCAACCTCATCGTGTTCTACGACCACAACCAGATTTCGATCGAAGACGACACCAACATCGCGCTGTGCGAAGACACCGCGGCCCGCTACCGCGCCTACGGCTGGCACGTGCAAGAGGTGGACGGCGGCGAGAACGTGGTCGGCATCGAAGAGGCCATCGCCAACGCCAAGGCCGTCACCGACCGCCCGTCGTTCATCGCGCTGCGCACCATCATCGGCTACCCGGCGCCGAACCTGATGAACACCGGCAAGGCGCATGGGGCGGCGCTGGGTGACGACGAGGTGGCCGCCATCAAGAAGGTGCTCGGGTTCGATCCGGAGAAGACCTTCGAGGTCCGCGAGGACGTCATCACCCACACCCGCGGGCTGGTCGGCCGCGGCAAGGCGGCCCATGAGCGCTGGCAGCAGGACTTTGAGGCATGGGCCGAGCGCGAGCCGGACCGCAAGGCGCTGTTGGACCGGTTGCTGGCCCACCAGATGCCCGACGGGTGGGACGCCGACCTGCCGCACTGGGAGCCCGGCTCCAAGGCGCTGGCCACCCGCGCGGCGTCCGGCAAGGTGCTGTCCGTGCTGGGACCCAAGCTGCCCGAGCTGTGGGGCGGCTCCGCCGACCTGGCGGGCAGCAACAACACCACCATGGACGGTGCGGATTCGTTTGGGCCGCCGTCGATTTCGACGAAGGACTACACCGCCCACTGGTACGGCCGCACCCTGCATTTCGGGGTTCGTGAGCACGCGATGGGCGCCATCTTGTCCGGGATCGTGCTGCACGGCCCGACCCGCGCCTACGGCGGCACGTTCCTGCAGTTCTCCGACTACATGCGCCCGGCGGTGCGGCTGGCGTCGCTGATGAACATCGACACCATCTACGTGTGGACCCACGACTCGATCGGCCTGGGCGAAGACGGGCCCACCCATCAGCCGATCGAACATCTGGCCGCGCTGCGCGCGATTCCGAACCTGTCGGTGGTGCGCCCCGCCGACGCCAACGAAACCGCCTACGCCTGGCACACCGTGTTGGCCCGGGGCGCCAGCAGCGGACCGGTCGGGTTGGTCCTGACCCGCCAAGGCGTTCCGGTGCTCGAGGGCACCGACGCGGCCGGTGTCGCCCGCGGCGGGTATGTGCTCGGCGGCGCCGGCGACCAACAGCCCGACGTGGTGCTGATCGCCACCGGCTCCGAGGTTCAGCTGGCCGTCGAGGCGCAGAAGCTACTGGCCGACAAGGACATCGTCGCCCGGGTGGTGTCGATGCCGTGCGTCGAGTGGTTCGAGGCTCAACCGGTCGACTACCGCGACGCCGTGCTGCCCCCGGCGGTGTCGGCGCGGGTGGCCGTCGAGGCCGGGGTCGCGCAGTGCTGGCACAAGCTGGTCGGTGACACCGGGCAGATCGTGTCGATCGAGCACTACGGGGAATCCGCCGACTACAAAACGCTGTTCCGCGAGTACGGATTCACGGCGGAGGCCGTCGTCGCCGCCGCCGAACGCGCACTGGACAACTAGGGAAAAGGGGTATCGGAACGATGACCACGTCACAAAACGCCAACCTCGCTGCGCTCAGTGCCGCGGGCGTCTCGGTGTGGCTGGACGACCTGTCCCGCGACCGGCTGGAGTCGGGCAACCTCGCCGAACTCATCGCCACCCGCAGCGTGGTCGGGGTGACCACCAACCCGACCATCTTCCAGAAGGCGCTGGAGCAGGGTCACGCCTACGACACCCAGGTGTCCGAGCTGGCCGAGCGGGGCGCCGATGTGGAGGCCACCGTCCGCACCGTCACCACCGACGATGTGCGCAATGCCTGCGATGTGCTGACCCCGCAGTGGGAGGCCTCCGACGGCGTGGACGGTCGGGTGTCGATCGAGGTCGACCCGCGGCTGGCGCATGACACCGACAAGACCATCGCCCAGGCCGTGGAGCTGTGGAAGATCGTCGACCGGCCGAACCTGTTCATCAAGATTCCGGCGACCAAAGCCGGTCTGCCCGCCATCACCGCCGTGCTGGCGGAAGGGATTTCGGTCAACGTGACGCTGATCTTCTCGGTGCAGCGCCACCGCGAGGTGATGGACGCCTACCTGGCCGGGTTGGAGGCCGCCCACAAGGCCGGACATGACCTGTCCAAGATCCATTCGGTGGCGTCGTTCTTCGTGTCCCGTGTGGACACCGAAATCGACAAGCGGCTGGAAAAGATCGGCTCGGCCGACGCGTTGGCGCTGCGCGGTCAGGCCGGGGTGGCCAACGCGCGGCTGGCGTACGCCGCCTACCAGGAGATCTTCGAAGGCGGCGGGCGGTACTCGGCGCTGTGGCCGGAGGGGGCGCGGGTGCAGCGTCCGCTGTGGGCGTCCACCGGCGTCAAAAACCCCGATTACGCCGACACGCTGTATGTCACCGAGCTGGTGGCACCGCACACGGTGAACACCATGCCGGAGCAGACCATTGAAGCGGTGGCCGACCACGGGGTGGTCACCGGCGACACCGTCACCGGAACCGCCGACGCCGCCCAGGGCGTGTTCGACAAACTGGCGGCGGTCGGGATCGACTTGCCGGACGTGTTCGTCGTGCTCGAGGACGAGGGTGTGCAGAAATTCGAGGCGTCCTGGACCGAGCTGCTCAAGGCAACCCAGGCTCAGCTCGACGCCGCCACCAAGTGACGCAGAGCACTGACCCGTGGCGAAACCCGCTGCGGGACAAACGTGATAAGCGGCTGCCGCGGATCGCGGGGCCGTGCGGGGTGGTGATCTTCGGGGTTACCGGCGACCTGGCCCGCAAGAAGTTGATGCCGGCCATCTACGACCTGGCTAACCGGGGCTTGCTGCCGCCCACCTTTGCGCTGGTCGGCTTCGCCCGGCGGGACTGGGACGACCAAGATTTCGGCCAGGTCGTGCACGACGCCGTGCGGGCGCACGCCCGCACCCCGTTTCGGGAGGCGGTGTGGGAGCGGTTGGCCGAGGGTTTCCGGTTTGTGCAGGGCACCTTCGACGACGACGCGGCGTTCGCTCGGCTGGCCGAGACGTTGGAGAAGCTCGACGTCGAACGCGGCACCGGCGGCAATCACGCGTTCTATCTGTCGATTCCGCCGAACGCGTTCCCGATGGTGTGCGAAAAGCTGTACTCCTCCGGGCTGGCCCGGCCTCGGGACGACCGCTGGAGCCGGGTGGTGATCGAAAAGCCGTTCGGCCACGATTTGACCAGCGCCCGAGAACTCAACAACGTGGTCAACAGTGTCTTCCCGGAGGAGTCGGTGTTCCGGATCGACCACTATTTGGGCAAGGAGACGGTCCAAAACATCCTGGCGCTGCGGTTCGCCAATCAGCTGTTCGACCCGATCTGGAACGCGCATTACGTCGACCATGTGCAGATCACCATGGCCGAAGACATCGGATTGGGCGGCCGCGCCGGCTATTACGACGGGATCGGTGCGGCCCGCGACGTGATCCAGAACCACCTGCTGCAGCTGCTGGCGCTGACCGCGATGGAAGAGCCGGTGAGCTTCCGCCCCTCGGAGCTGCAGGCGGAAAAGATCAAAGTGCTCTCGGCGACCCGGCTGGCGCAGCCGCTGGATCAGACCACGTCGCGCGGTCAGTACACCGGCGGCTGGCAGGGCGGCGAGCAGGTGGTGGGCCTGTTGGAAGAGGAGGGGTTCGCCACGGACTCCACCACCGAGACCTTCGCCGCCATCACGTTGGAGGTCGACACCCGACGCTGGGCCGGGGTGCCGTTTTACCTGCGCACCGGGAAACGGTTGGGCCGGCGGGTCACCGAGATTGCGCTGATGTTCAAACGCGCCCCGCATCTGCCGTTCGACGCCACCATGACCGACGAGCTCGGCCAAAACGCCCTGGTGATCCGGGTGCAGCCCGATGAGGGGATCACGCTGCGGTTCGGCTCCAAGGTGCCCGGCCACCTGATGGAAGTCCGCGACGTCAACATGGATTTCTCCTACGGCTCGGCGTTCTCCGAGGATTCGCCGGAGGCCTACGAACGCTTGATCCTGGACGTGCTGCTGGGCGAACCGTCCCTGTTCCCCGTCAACGCAGAGGTGGAATTGTCCTGGGAGATCCTCGATCCCGTCCTCGACAACTGGGCCTCGCACGGTAAGCCCGACCCGTACCAGGCGGGCACCTGGGGTCCGGCGTCGGCGTTTGAGATGCTGCGCCAGGACGGCCGGGAATGGCGGCGCCCGTGATCCGCGCCGGCGACGATGCAGTGGGGGCACCCCCAGCCGCGCAGCGGCGAGGGGGACGCAGCGATGAGGAGGAGCGGCGCCGATGATCATCGACCTGCCCAACACCAGCACCACCGCGATCAACAAGAAGCTCGACGAGTTACGCGAGCGGGTCGGCGCGGTGACGATGGGCCGGGTGCTGACCCTGATCATCGCGCCGGCAACCGAGGCGTACCTGGACGAATCGATCGCGGCGGCCAACGCCGCCAGCCAGGAGCATCCCAGCCGGGTGATCGTGGTGATGACCGGCGACCCGAACGCCGCCGAAGCCCGCCTGGACGCCCAGTTGCGGATGTTCGGCGACGCCGGCGCCGGTGAGGTGGTGGTGCTGCGGTTGTCCGGTGCGCTGGCCGGTCATGCCGACAGCGTGGTGGTGCCGTTCCTGCTGCCCGATATCCCGGTGGTGGCCTGGTGGCCCGACCTCGCTCCGCCGGTGCCCGCCCAAGACCCGTTGGGGCAGTTGGCGATCCGGCGTATCACCGATGCCACCAACGGCGCCGACCCGCTGTCGGCGATCACCGGTCGTCGGCCCGGATACACCCCCGGCGACACCGATCTGGCGTGGAGCCGGATCACCTACTGGCGGGCGCTGCTGACCTCGGCGCTGGACCAGCCGCCCTACGAGCCGGTCACCTCGGCGCTGGTGTCCGGGCTGAAAACCGAACCGGCGCTGGACGTCCTGGCGGGTTGGCTGGCCGGCCGGATCGACGGACCGGTGCGACGCGCGGTCGGCGAACTCAAAGTGGAGTTGGTGCGCAACACCGAAACGGTGACGCTGAGCCGCCCCCAGGAGGGGGTGACCGCCACGTTGAGCCGCACCGCCCGCCCGGATGCGTTGGTTCCGTTGCCGCGCCGCGATGTCAGCGAATGCCTGGCCGAGGATTTGCGACGGCTAGATCCCGACGAGATCTATTTCACCGCGCTGCAGGGCATTGACCGGGTGGAGTACGTATGAGCCGCCCCGGCAACGATGCCGAACGACGTGAGGAGGAGCGGCACCGATGAGCCCAGCTGTGGAAACCTACGCCGATACGGCGGCGCTGGTCGCAGGGGCCGGTGACCGCCTAGTCGGCGCCATCGAAGCGGCGATCGCGGCGCGGGGGCGGGCGCTGATCGTGCTGACCGGCGGCGGCACCGGCATCGGGTTGCTGCGTCGCGTCGGTGAGCAGGCGCAACGCATCGACTGGACCAAAGTCCAGGTGTTTTTCGGCGATGACCGGTTTGTGCCGGCCGACGATGATGAGCGCAACGCCAAGCAGGCCCGCGAGGCCTTGTTGGATCATGTCGGAATCCCCGCGGGCAACGTGCATGCGATGGCGGCCAGCGATGGCGAATTCGGGGACGACCTCGACGCCGCGGCGTTGGGCTACGAACGTGTCCTGGCGGCGCACGCCGAACCGGGGCAAGCCGCACCGAATTTCGACGTGCACCTGCTGGGGATGGGACCCGAAGGCCACATCAACTCGCTGTTCCCGCAGACCCCCGCGGTACGGGAGACTGCCCGGTTGGCGCTGCCGGTCTATGACTCCCCCAAGCCGCCGCCCCGCCGGATCACGTTGACGTTGCCGGCGATCCAGCGGTCCCGCGAGGTGTGGCTGGTGGTCTCCGGTGCGGCCAAGGCCGACGCGGTGGCGGCCGCGGTCGGCGGCGCCGACCCGGTGGCGGTGCCGGCCGCCGGGGCCGTCGGGCGCGAGCACACGGTCTGGCTGCTCGACGCGGAGGCCGCGGCCCAGCTGCCGACCGGCTAACCGGCGCGTCGTTCGGTTCCCGACGGGTCATAATGGGCGACATGGCAGACAAATCCGGCGGCACCGGCCCAGAGCGGCGTCGGCTCAAGACGTTGGCGCAGGCCGCGTTGAACGCCGACGTGACGGTCGGGCAACTCGAGGATGTGCTGTCCGGTCTGGGCGACACCATGGGCGAGCTGAACAGTTCGCTGGTGGGCCTAAACCGCACGGTGGAGCGTCTCGGGGACGGGCTGGACCACCTCGAAGAAACCATGGCCAGCCTGGACGATCTCGCGAAGCGGCTGGCCACGCTCATCGAGCCGGTGGAGGCGATCGTCGACCGCATCGACTACATCGTGAGTCTGGGGGAAACGGTGATGTCGCCGGTGTCGGCGACCGAGCATGCGGTGCGCGGCGTGATGAACGTGATGAATGCGCTGCGGAACCGCGCCGTCCGCGCCGACTAGCCGCTGTTGCGCAGCGCGCTGGCCAGCCCGTTCATCGTGAGCAGGATCCCGCGCTGCACCAGTTCGTCGTCGTCGCCGCCGCGGTAGCGGCGCAGCAGCTCGACCTGCAGATGGTTCAGCGGCTCCAGGTACGGGAACCGGTTGAACACCGAGCGGGCCAGCGACGGGTTGTCGGCGAGCAGGTTGTCCTGGCCGGTGATCAACTTGTGCGCGGCGATGGTCCGGCCGTGCTCGGCGACGATCTTGTCGAACACCCGGCGGCGCAGCGCCGCGTCAGGCACCAGTTCGGCGTAGCGGGCCGCCAGACCGAGATCGGATTTGGCCAGCACCTGCGCCATATTCGACAGCACCGACGTGAAGAACGGCCACCGCCGATACAGGTCCTGCAACACGTCTAGCCGGCCGGCGTCCGCGTCGAGCCACTCGTGCACCGCGGTCCCGGTGCCGTACCAGCCCGGCAGCATCACCCGGCATTGGCTCCAGGACAGCACCCAGGGAATGGCGCGCAGGTCGGCGATCGAGTTGGTGGCTTTGCGGGAGGTGGGGCGGCTGCCGATGTTCAGCGCCCCGATCTCGCTGACCGGGGTGGACGCCAGGAAGTAGTCGACGAACCCCGGGGTCTCGTGCACCAGGTCGGCGTAGGCGCGCTGGGCGCGCGCGGCCAGGTCGTCGAGCACGGCATAGGCCGGCTCGGCGTCGGGCCCCAGGCCCTCCACGTCGAGCAGGGTGGACTCCAAGGTGGCGGCCAGCAGGGCCTCCAGATTGCGGTGCGCCATCGCCGGCTCGGCGTACTTGGCGGCGATCACCTCGCCCTGCTCGGTCAGCCGCAGCGAGCCGTTCACCGCGCCCGGCGGCTGCGCCAGGATGGCCTGATAGCTGGGTCCGCCGCCGCGCCCCACGGTGCCGCCCCGGCCGTGGAATAGCCGCAATCGGATTCCGGTGTTGCGGGCCGTCTCGACCAGGTCGAGTTCGGCCCGATACAGCGCCCAGTTCGCCGCCAGGTAGCCGCCGTCCTTGTTGGAGTCGGAGTAGCCCAGCATCACCTCCTGGCCGCCGCCGCGGGCGTCAACCAGCGCCCGGTACAGCGGAAGGTCAAGCAGCGCTTGCAGGATCGACGCGCCCCGGTGCAGGTCGTCGATGGTCTCGAACAACGGCACAATGCCCACCGGGCAGAACGGTTGCGGTCCCGAGGCGTCCAGCAGACCGACTTCTTTGAGCAGCAGCGCCGCCTCTAGCAGATCCGACACCGACCGGCACATCGAGATGATGTAGGTGGGCACCGCGTGCGGGCCGAAGACGTCGACCGCGCGGGCCGCGGCGGCGAGCACGTCCAGTTCGCGGCGGGCCACCTCGGATAGGTCGGCGCCGTCGCGGATCAGCGGGCGGCGGGTGCCGAGTTCGGCTACCAGTAGCGCCACCCGGTCGTCCTCGGGCAGCGAGCCGTAGTCCGGGTGCACCCCGGCCCAGGCCAGCAGTTCGGCGATCACCTCTTCGTGGACGTCGGAGTTTTGCCGCAGGTCCAGCCCGCACAGATGGAACCCGAACACGTGCACGGCCTCCCGCAGCCGGGCCAGCCGGTCGTCGGCCAGCAGCGCGCTGCCGTGCCCGCGCAGCGACGCGTCCACGATGTCGAGGTCGGCACGCAGCTCCGACGCCGCGGCGTATCGGGGCAAGCCCAGGTCCAGGCGCTGTGGCGGCGGGCGGTCCAGGACGGTGTCGGCCGTGGCGGTCAGCCGGGCGCGCATCGCGCGCACCGCGCGGCGGTACGGCTCGTCGGCGCGCTCCGGCTCGCCGCCGCTGTCGGCGAGCGCCGTCAACTGGGGGGTGGGCCTCACCAGCCGCGCCGACATCGACAGCTCCTGCTCCAAGGCGGTCAGCTCGGCCAGGTAGTGCGCCAGCGCGGTGTGCGCGGCGCTGCCGGTGGCCAGCCGCACCACCTCGCCGGTCACGTTCGGGTTGCCGTCGCGGTCCCCGCCGATCCACGACCCGGGGCGCAGCATCGGCTCGGTCAACAGGTCGGCGTCGGGCCAGCGGGCCCGCAGCGCCTGCCGCACCTCGGCGTTGACCCGCGGGATCACCTCGAAAAACGCGGCCGGGTAGTAGCGCAACCCGACGCCGATCTCGTCGGCGATCTGCAGCCGGGCCAACCGGACCAGCGCGGTCTGCCACAGGGTGAGGACCTGGCGGCGCAGTTGGGGTTCGATGGCGCGGCCGTCATCGGTTTCGGTGCGCCCCTCGGCGTGCAGCCGCATCAGTTCGGTGATGCGGTGCTGGGTGGCGAACACGGTGCGGCGACGGGTTTCGGTCGGGTGCGCAGTGATGACCGGGGACACCAGCGCACCGCGCAGCGCGTCGCCGACGGTGCCCGAGTCTAATTGTGCGGCATCGAGTTTCAGGTAGGTGGCGGCCAGACTGCTGTCCTGGGGTGGCTCGCCGGCGGCGACGTGCACGGCGCGGCGCCGTTCCCGGTGGATGTCTTCGGCCACGTTGGCCAGCAACGCGAAATGGCTGAATGCCCGGATGACCGGGATCGCCTGGCCGATCGGCAGGCCGGCGAACAGCTGCGCCATCTCGGCCCGGTCGATCTCCGAACGACGCACCCGAAACGACTCCACCCGGGCCCGCTCGACCAGGTCAAACACCGCATCGCCGTGCTGTTCGCGGATGGTGTCACCCAGGATCGCGCCGAGCAGCCGGATGTCGTCGCGCATCGGCTCGGTGGCCTCGCGGCCGAGGCGGGTGCGGTGCACCGCACCGATGGGCTCCAGGGCGGGGTCGCTGACGTCGGCCATCGTTTCAGGGTAGGCGCGGCCGGTGACGGGTTTCGGGCGTGTGGGCCCGGCCGTTACGGCCGGGCCCACACCCGTCGATCAGTGGTTGCAGGTGCACGAAGGGTGGCCACACTGGCACCCCTTCGCCTGGGAACACGAGGATGCACCGCATCCGCAGCCGGTGGACTTGCAGCAACTGGTTTTGGGGTGTTGTGTTTCGTTCACAATCAAAACCGTACCCCCGTAGGGTATATACGGTCAACGCCAATCATCGTGATTCGACGCCAGAATGGGCGCCAGGCCGGCACATACGGTCAGGAACGAACAAATCGCGCGATAGCCGCCGACGCTTCGGCCAGTGTCTCTTCGGCCAGGTCGCCACCCTCGGCAACCGCCCGGGTCACGCAGTGATCCAGGTGTTCGTCGAGCAGGCTCAGCGCGATCGCCTGCATGGCGCTGCTCACGGCACTGATCTGGGTGAGCACATCGATGCAGTACTGGTCGTCGTCGATCATCTTCGCAATCCCACACACTTGGCCTTCGATGCGACGCAGCCGCTTGGCGTAATTGCCCCCGCGCTCCGAGTACCCGTGCCTGGTCCGCATCCCGCCTCCTAGCCGTCCGGCGACGCGGGCCTAGCGGCCGGCGCGTGCGTTGTTATTGACAATGATTATCATTACCGTCATGCCGTCTTCGCAACCCACTCTCATTCCCGTCACCGTGCTATCCGGCTTCCTCGGCGCAGGTAAGACGACGTTGCTCAACCACATCTTGGCCAACCGCGAGGGCCGCTCAGCTGGGAATTCGACGACGGCTTCAGCCTTGGCCAGGTCACCAACATCGCAGATCTGCTCGTCGATCAGGTTGAGTTCGCCGATGTGTTGGTGCTCAACAAGACCGATCTGGTCAACGAAAAGACCTGCGGGATGGTGGAAATGGTGCTCCGGCGGCTCACCCCGTCGCGGGTCGTACGCACGCGCAAGGCGTGGTTGATCTCGACGCCGTTTTGGGCCAGCTATCCCGATCCGCTACCGGCCTGGGATGTCACGCACGCGCACTGACAGCCGCCGGCATCGGCTTCAGCTGCCGTACTTGATTCGCAACGCCATCGCGACGATGGAGACCAGCCAGATGCCGACCACGAACAGGGTCAGCCGGTCCAGGTTCTTCTCCACCACCGTCGACCCCGACAGGCTGGACTGCACGCCGCCGCCGAACAGCGTCGACAAACCGCCGCCCTTGGCGCGGTGCAGCAGGACCAGCAGCACCAGCAGCACGCTGGTGATCACCAGGAGGATCTGCAGGGACAACACCATGGCCGCAAGCCTACCGGTCGGGTTCGCTGCGCCGAAATCGACGTGAGCGTGCGACGCTCTCGGTCTTTTCCGCGCTGGCGTCGATCTCGGCGCGACGGCGAGGGGCGATCTCGGCGCGACGGCGAGGCGCACCGGCGAGCAAGCTAGGGCAGCGGCCCGCCGGCGGCGATCGCGGCCAGCGTGGCGAACTGCTCCCCGTCTAGCGAGGCCCCACCGACCAGCGCCCCGTCCACGTCGTCCTGCGCGATGAGTTCGCCGATGTTCTTGGCGTTCACCGACCCGCCGTAGAGCACCCGCACCGCGTCGGCGACCTGCGGCGATGCCAGCTTGCCCAGCTCGGCGCGGGCCGCCGCGCACACCTCCTGGGCGTCGGCGGCGCCGGCCACCCGCCCGGTGCCGATCGCCCAGACCGGCTCGTAGGCGACGACGACCTTGGCGATCTGCTCGGCGGAAAGCCCGGCCAGCGAGCCTTGCAGCTGGCCCACGCAGTGCTCGACGTGATTGCCCGCCTCCCGAATCTCCAGGTGTTCGCCGAAGCACACGATCGGGGTGAGCCCGTGTTTGAGCGCGGCCGCGGCCTTGGCGGCCACCAGGGCGTCGTCCTCGCCGTGGTAGCTGCGCCGCTCGGAGTGGCCGACGACGACAAAGCTGCAGCCCAGCTTGGCCAAAAACGCGCCGCTGATGTCGCCGGTGTAGGCGCCCGAGTCGTGCTGGGACAGGTCCTGGGCACCGTAGGTCAACCGCAGCTTGTCCCCGTCGACCAGGGTCTGCACGCTGCGCAGATCGGTGAACGGCGGCAGCACTGTGACGTCGACCTTGTCGAAGTACTTGTCCGGCAGCGAGAACGCGACCTTTTGCACCAGCGCGATCGCTTCGAAGTGGTTGAGGTTCATCTTCCAGTTGCCGGCGATCAGCGGTTTGCGGCTCATTGGTCCAGCACCTCCAGGCCGGGCAGGGTTTTGCCCTCAAGGTATTCCAGCGACGCGCCACCGCCGGTGGAGATGTGCGAGAAGCCGTCGGCGGGCAGCCCCAGGGCGCGCACCGCCGCCGCGGAGTCTCCGCCGCCGACCACGGAAAACGCGCCCTTGCCGGTGGCGGCGGCGATCGCCTCGGCCACCCCCTTGGTGCCGGCCGCGAACGCCGGGAACTCGAACACCCCCATCGGGCCGTTCCAGAAGATGGTTTGGGCGTTGGACAGCAGCGTGGTGAACCGCTGCACCGACCCGGGCCCGATGTCCAGGCCCATCTTGGAATCCGGGATCTGGTCGGCGGCAACGGTTTCCGGTGTGGCGTCGGCGCTGAACTTCTCGGCCACCACGATGTCGACCGGCAGCCGCAGCACGTCGGCGTAGGTGTCCAGTAGCCGACGGCAGGTGTCGACCATGTCGGTTTCCAGCAGCGAGGTGCCCACCGAAAGGCCTTGGGCGGCCAGGAAGGTGAAACACATGCCGCCGCCGATCACGATGGAATCGGCCTTGGTGGCCAGCGATTCGATGACGGCCAGCTTGTCGGACACCTTCGAGCCGCCCAACACCACGGCGTAGGGCCGGTCGGTGGAACTGGTCAGCTGCTCCAGCACCTTGGTTTCGGCGGCCACCAGCGTGCCGGCGTAGTGCGGCAGCAGGGTGGCCACGTCATAGACGGAGGCCTGCTTGCGGTGCACCACGCCGAACCCGTCGGAGACGAACGCGCCGGGC
The DNA here is from genome assembly GCF_041287095.1 of Mycobacterium sp. pUA109. Lineage (NCBI taxonomy): Bacteria > Bacillati > Actinomycetota > Actinomycetes > Mycobacteriales > Mycobacteriaceae > Mycobacterium > Mycobacterium sp. pUA109. The sequence continues at coordinate 19,787 of NZ_JBGGKS010000016.1, forward strand.
GAACCGTCGGCGCCGGACACCAACTCGGCGAGCTGGCGGGCCAACGCCAGCCGTTCGTCGTCGTCTTTGCTGGTCTCGCGGGGGTCGAACCGGATGTTCTCCAGCAGCAGCACATCGCCGTCGGTGAGGCCCTCGGCGCGGGCCAGCGCGTCGGATCCGACCACATCGCCGGCCAGCTGCACGTGCTGTCCCAGCTGCTGCGACAGCGCGGCCGCGACCGGCGCCAACGACAGCTTGGGGTCGGGTTGGCCCTTGGGGCGGCCCAGGTGCGCGGTCACCACCACCTTGGCGCCGGCTTCGACCAGCGCTTTCAGGGTGGGCACCGACGCGGTGATGCGGCCCGGGTCGGTGATATTGCCGCCGTCGTCGAGCGGAACGTTCAGGTCGGAGCGCACCAGCACGCCCCGGCCCGAAATTCCTTCGGCCAGAAGGTCGTCGAGCGTCTTGAGCGTCACGGCGGGTTACAGGGACTTGCCGACCAGGGCGACCAGGTCGACCAGCCGGTTGGAGTAGCCCCATTCGTTGTCGTACCAGGACACCACCTTGGCCTGGTTGTCGATCGCCTTGGTCAGGCCCGCGTCGTACAGCGAGGAGTGCGGGTCGGTGACGATGTCGGACGACACGATCGGCGCGTCGTAGTACTTCAGGATGCCCTTGAGCCGGCCTTCGGCGGCGGCCTTGAAGGCGGCGTTGATGTCCTCGACGGACGCCGATTTTCTCAGCTCGGCGGTCAGGTCGGTGACCGATCCGGTGGGGATGGGCACCCGCAGCGCGTACCCGTCGAGTTTGCCCTTCAGCTCGGGCAGCACCAGCCCGATCGCCTTGGCGGCGCCGGTCGAGGTCGGCACGATGTTGACCGCGGCGGCGCGGGCGCGACGCAGGTCCTTGTGCGGACCGTCCTGCAGGTTCTGGTCCTGGGTGTAGGCGTGGATGGTGGTCATCAGGCCCTTGACGATGCCGAACTCGTCGTTGAGCACCTTGGCCAGCGGGCCCAGGCAGTTGGTGGTGCACGAGGCGTTGGAGATGATGTTCTGGCTGCCGTCGTACTTGTCGTCGTTGACGCCCAGCACGATGGTGATGTCCTCGTCGGTGGCCGGCGCGGAGATGATCACCTTCTTGGCGCCCGCGTCCAGGTGGCCCTTGGCCTTGGCGGCGTTGGTGAAGATGCCGGTGGATTCGACGACGACGTCAACACCCAGGTCACCCCAGGGCAGCGCGGCCGGCCCCTCTTTGACCTCCAGCGACTTGATCTTGGTGTTGCCGACGACGATGGTGTCGTCGCCTTCAAGGGTGACGTCGTGCGGCAGCCGCCCCAGGATCGAGTCGAATTTGAGCAGGTGCGCCAGGGTGGCGTTGTCGGTCAGGTCGTTGACCGCGACAATCTCGATGTCGGTGCCGGCGCCCTGGGCCTTCTGCGCGTCCAATGCCCTGAAGAAGTTGCGTCCGATGCGACCAAAGCCGTTAACGCCTACCCGGACCGTCACTGGTCTTACTCCTCGTGTTTGCCGTCTGCTGGTGTGCTCCATCGGCCAGCCTAATGGGCGCTCCCGGGGCTTGTGCGGGCGGTGACGGGTTGCTGAACGTAGCGTGGTGGACGCGGCAGGCCGGGGGCCGGCTGCGCCTGCTCTACCAGTTCGGTCCGGGCTTTCAGCGCATCACCCCGGGCGCGCTGTGGGCCGACGGCCGGCTCGGGTCGCGCTACGCGCGGCTGCTGGACGGTTGCGCGGTGATCAGCGATCTGGCCTGGATCCGGATACCGACCCGACGCATCGGAGCCTGGATGCCGTGCCCGGTGCGGGTGTACGGCAACGACGAGCGCGATGACGCGGTGGCGTGGCTGGCGTCATTGCCTGTCGGCGCTGAGGTGTCCGCTGGGGAGTTGGTCAAGGCCTACCTCGGTGGTGTGGGGGCGGCGGCCGCGAGCCTTGGCGAACTCGTCGTCTCCCGGCTCGGCACGAACCGGGACGGAGCTGGTTGAAGTGGGTGCTCCCGCCAGTCGCAACAGCCCCACTGGCCTCGTGAGCCGGGGCATATGGCGTTGCGTCCGCCTGCCACCCCGCCGGGACCAAAGTGACGGATGAGACGCCAACCGGCTGATCGCCAGGCCCTCGACCGGGCGGTCACACACACCGCCGCGCCCGCTGAGCAGCGACGGCACGGTTAGCCGCGACGTCTGCCCAGGCGCCGCAGCGCCGATTGGGCGGCGTAGTAGCCGCACAGCCCGTGAATCCCAGCGCCCGGCGGGGTGGATTGCGAGCACAGGTAAACACCCGGCACCCCGGTGAAGTAGGGGTCTATGCCCACCCGCGGCCGAAACAGCACCTGCAGCCCATCGTTGGCGCCGCCGACGATGTCGCCGCCGAGATAGTTCGGGTTGTAGCTGTGCAGCTGGGCGGTGGACTTGCTGACGGTCGCCACGATGCGGTCACGGAATCCCGGTGCGGCGCCCTCGATCTGGTCGATGACCGCGTCGGTGGCGTCGCCGGTGTAGCCGAACGGCACGTGCGCGTAGGACCAGATCGGGTTGATGCCGCCGGACGACCGCGTCGGGTCGGCCAGGTACTGCTGCCCGACCAGGGTGAACGGCCGCTGCGGCATTCGGCCGGCCGCGCGTTCGCGTTCGCTGTGCGCGATCTGCTCGAACGTGCCGCCCAGATGCACGGTGCCCGCCCGCCGACACGCCGGGTTGGTCCACGGGATGTCGCCGTCGACGGCGAAGTCAACCTTGAACGCCGAGGAGCCGTACCGGTAGCGCTGATAGGCCCGTTTGACCCGGCCGGGCATGGCATCGCCGTAAATCTTTACCGCCGCGGCCGGACTCAGGTCGAGCAGCACGATGTCGGCATCGGGAATATCGGCGCGGCTGGTGACCGGGACCCCGGTGGCGATCGCACCACCGTGTTCCTTCAGCGCGGCCGCCAGGGCCGCGGTGATCGACCCGGATCCGCCCTCGGCGACCGGCCAGCCATAGCGGTGGCCGCTGGCCACAAACATCAACCCCATCGCCGCGGTCAGCGGCCGGTCCAGCCGGGTGAACCCGTGCGCGGCCGCGCCGCCGTACAGCGCGCGCGCCTGCGCGGTGCGAAACCAGCGCGCCAGCACCGTGGCGGGCAGCACCGCGCGCGGCCCGAACGCGGCCAGCCGGACCGGGTGGCGCGGGATGTGCAGCGCCGGGCGCATCAGATCCTGGCCCAACTCGTCGAAGCCGGCGGCCAGGTCGCCCACCGCCAGCCGCCACCGGCGGGCGTCGCGGCCCATCCCGGCCACGGTGGCGTCGAGCGACCGGAACAGCACCCCGGCACTGCCGTCGTCGAGCGGGTGGGCGCAATCGACCTCCGGCCATTTCCAGGTCAGCCCGTACCTGGGCAGGTCGATATCGTTCCAGAACGGTGAGCCCACCCCCATCGGGTGCGCCGCCGAGCAGTAATCGTGGATCACCCCGGGCACCGTCAACTCCCCCGACCGCGCTCCCCCGCCAATGGTGTCGGCAGCCTCCAGCACGCGCACGTCAATCCCGTTGCGGGCCAGCTGGATCGCGCCGGCCAGACCATTGGGGCCGGCGCCGACGACAACGGCGGTGGTCATTGCACCCTGCCAAGGCCGCGGGCGGTGACGTGCACCGGGAACTCGTCGCCGGGTTCGGGCCAGGGCTGACGGCTCAGCATGTCCTCCACGGTGACATAGCCCGCCTCGATCAGCCCGGATTTGGCGTAGACGAGGTGGATGGGCTGGCCTTGGTGGTGTGCCTCGGTGGGCGTAGCACCGCCGGGGCCATCCACCGGCATACCTCCAGCGCGATCTGCACCCCCACCAGTGCGTCGGGGTCATCGAAGCTCTGCCCGCACAGCGCCATCGCCTGCGCCACCCGGTACTGAACGGTGTTGCGGTGCAGGATCATCGCGTCGGCCGTCGCCACGTAGCTGCGGTTGCGGGCCAAGAATTCGCGCAACGTCGCGCGGAGCCACTCATTGCGCTCCTCGTCAACACTGAGCTCCCGCAGCGTGTCAGCGACGAAACTGCGCAGCCCATCGGGGTCGCCGGCCATCAACGCGATCGGCGCGACCTCGGCATAGAAAACGACGTGGGTGGCGGGTCGGCCCCGGCCGCCCAGCGCCACCGCCTTGATCCGTTCGGCCTGCGCCAGCGAGCGGCGGAAGCCGCCGAGCCCCCGGCCCACGTCGCCGAAGGTCAGGCAGGCACGCAGGCCGGAGGCTTCCAGCGCCGCCCGCACCCGCGCGGGGCGGATGCGGTCGCCGTCACGCAGCGAAAACCACAGCCGCGCTTCGCGTTCCTCGGCGCGGACCAGCAACGGGCGTCCCACCGCGCCCAGCTCGGCGGCCGCCCGCGACCGCACCTGTTCGAAGAGGGCCACCGCATCACCGGCGGGCACCGCCGCGTCCGCCCCCACCACCGCCGCCAGATGCCAACCTTGCAGGCGGTAGCCCAACACCTCCTCGGCCCGGGGCAGATCGACCGGCTCACCGGCGAGCACCTCGCCGAGCCACTGCTGGCGCAGGCCGCTGCGCCGACTCACCCACCGGTCGCGCTCTTGCTCGTAGGCGACCCCGACCTGGTCGCACACCATGTCGATGAAACGGGCCGCGCGGTTGCCCAGTTCGACGCTGGTCGGGCCGCGCGCCCGGCACGCCGCTCGCGAGCGTGCCCAGATCCGGTAAATGCCGCGGCGTGTCGACCGGGGACTCGCACGCTCGCGGGGAAAGGTGACCCCGCTCGCGGCGAAAGGTGACTAGGCGTCTTCGAGGAGGTCGGGGGTAACCGCCGACTCGGTGTCGGGGATGCCGTCCTGTTTGGCCTTGCGGTCGGCCATCGATAGCAGCCGCCGGATCCGGCCCGCCACAGCGTCTTTGGTCATCGGCGGATCGGCGAGCCGGCCCAGCTCCTCCAATGAGGCCTGCCGGTGCTCGACGCGCAGCTTGCCGGCCGCGGCCAGATGGTCGGGCACCGTGTCACCGAGGATCTCCAGCGCCCGCGCCACCCGGGCGGCCGCGGCGACCGCCGCACGCGCCGAGCGGCGCAGGTTGGCGTCGTCGAAGTTGGCCAGCCGGTTAGCGGTGGCCCGCACCTCGCGACGCATCCGGCGCTCCTCCCAGACCAGCCGGGTGCTCTGGGCGCCCATCCGGGTCAGCAGCGCGCCGATCGCCTCCCCGTCGCGCACCACCACCCGGTCGGCGCCGCGCACCTCCCGGGCCTTGGCGCTGACCCCCATCCGGCGGGCCGCACCCACCAGCGCCAGCGCGGCCTCCGGGCCCGGGCAGCTGACCTCCAGCGCCGAGGACCGCCCCGGCTCGGTCAGCGACCCGTGCGCCAGGAACGCGCCGCGCCAGGCCGCCTCGGCGTCGCCGATGCTGCCGCCCACCACCTGGGCCGGCAACCCGCGCACCGGCCGGCCGCGCAGATCCAGCAGGCCGGTCTGCCGGGCCAGCGCCTCGCCGTCGTTGGCGACCCGCAGCACATACCGGGTGTTCTTGCGGATCCCGCTGGCCGACAGCACATGTACCACCGAGTTGTAGCCGTACAGGTCGAAGATGTCCTTGCGCAGCCGTCGCGCGATGATGCCCTGGTCGACCTCGGCTTCGACGACCACCCGGCCGGACACGATGTGCAATCCGCCGGCGAACCGCAGCAGCGAGGCCACCTCGGCGCGGCGCGCACTCACCGAACTCACCACCAGGCGGCTCAGCTCATCCTTGACATCGGCCGTCATCGCCACGCGTCGTCACCTCCCGGTCCGTTCCGGCGGGGTCCCGCCATGCCGGTCTGTTGGCCGCCCGCCTCAACCGGCTTCGAGACAGGGCTCGGGACGGTGGGCGGCGCCGAACTGGAGCCGCGCACCCGGACCCCGTCCAGCGCCGCCGCCAGCTTTCCTGGGTCATGTAAAGGTGTACCAGGTCTGGCGACGTTGGCGAACTGAACATCGGCTTGCAGCAGGGTGGCGGTGCGCCGCAGCTGGTCGCGTTCCCGGTCGCTGGGCACCCGTTCGGCGTCGATGATGATGTCGTGGACGGTGAACCCGGGCGCATGCTGGGCCAGCACGTGCAGGTGTCGCTCCACCGAGAAACCCGCGGTCTCCCCCGGCTCGGCGGCCAGGTTGAGCACCAGCGCCCGGCGCGCCGGGGTAGCCTGCAGCGCCGCGGCCAGCCCCGGCACCAGCACATGCGGGATGACGCTGGTGAACCACGACCCGGGCCCGAGCACCACCAGGTCGGCGGCCATGATGGCGTCCACCGCCTGCCGGGTGGCCGGCGGGTCGCCGGGCAGCAGCCGGACCCGGCGCACCTTGCCGGGGGTGGTGGCGATCGCCACCTGGCCGCGGATCAGCCGGAACATGCGCGGGTCGGCCTCCAGACCGGACACGTCGGCCTCGATCTGCAGCGCGATCGGGCACATCGGCAGCACCCGGCCCTTGACCCCCAGCATCCGGCCCAACTCGTCGAGGGCGGCGACCGGGTCGGCCAGCACATCGTTGAGCCCGGCCAGCAGCAGGTTGCCGATCGGGTGCCCGGCCAGCGCGCCGCTGCCGCCGAAGCGGTGCTGGATGATGGTGGCCCACAGCCGCCCGTGCGGGCTGTCGGAGGCCAACGCCGCCAACGCCATCCGCAGATCCCCCGGGGGCACCACATCGAGTTCGCTGCGCAGCCGGCCCGACGAGCCGCCGTCGTCGGCGACCGTCACCACCGCGGTGACGTGCGGGGTGATCCGCCGAGCCGCCGACAGCGTCGCATACAGTCCGTGTCCGCCGCCCAACGCGACAATGCGCTGGCTCATTCGCGGCCCAGATCCCGGTGCAGGACCCGCACCGACAGGAGGGCATCGCCGCCCTGGGCCTCCAGCACCGCCGCCAACGCTTCGGCGATGGCCACGCTGCGATGCTTGCCGCCGGTGCACCCGATGGCAACGGTCATGTAGCGCTTCCCCTCTCGGCGGTAGCCCTCGACAACCAGGGACAGCAACCGATGGTAGGTATCGAGAAAGTCGGCCGCACCGGGCTGGCCCAGCACGTAGTCGCGCACCGCCGGGTGCTGACCGGTGTGTGGACGCAGCTCGTCGACCCAGTGCGGGTTGGGCAAAAACCGCACATCCATCACCATGTCGGCGTCCATCGGCAGGCCGTATTTGTAGCCGAAGGACTCCACGGTGACGCTGGTGTGCGCGACGGCCTCGGTGCCGAACGCCCGTTCTATGCTCTCCCGCAGTTCGCGCACCGAGCGGGTGGAGGTGTCGATGATCAGGTCGGCGGCGGCCCGCACCGGCGCCAGCATGGCCCGTTCGGCGGCGATGCCCTCGGCCAGGGTCTGTTCCCCCTGCAGCGGGTGGCTGCGGCGGTTGTTTTCGTAGCGGCGGATCAGCATGTCGTCCGACGCCTCCATGAACAGCACCCGCGGGCTGATGCCGCGGGTGGCCAGCTCGGTGCGCACCGAGTCCAAGTCGCCGGTGAAGCCGCGGGACCGAACGTCCATCACCACCGCCAGCTGGGTGATCCGCGACCCCGCGGCCAGCCCGAAGTCCACCATCCGGGTGATCAGCTCCGGCGGGAGGTTGTCGGCGACATACCAGCCCAGGTCCTCGAGGACTTTGGCCGCGGTGCCGCGGCCCGCCCCGGACAGCCCGGTCACCAGGACCACGTCGATCCCGGATTCGCCGGCGCCGGACGGACGGTCGCGCACACCTTCCCCCGTTCCATGCTCGGTCATCCCGATGCCCGCTCCCCTCGAGTCGTCGCGGCCACCCCGGGCGGCTCGGGGCTAGACCCCAAGGCTGCCAGGACCGCCGCGGCGGTCCTGGCGCCGATGCCGGGCACCGCGGTGATCTCGTCGACGGTGGCCTCCCGCAGCCGGGCCACCGAACCGAAATGCGCGACCAGCGCCTTGCGACGATGTTCCCCCAAACCGGGCACCGAATCCAGCGCCGACGCGGTCATCCGCTTGGAGCGTTTGCTGCGGTGGTAGCCGATGGCGAACCGGTGCGCCTCGTCGCGGATGCGCTGCAGCAAATACAGGCCTTCGCTGTTGCGCGGCATGATCACCGGATCCGGTTCGGCGGGCACCCACACCTCCTCCAGCCGTTTTGCCAGCCCGATCGTGGCGACGTCGGTGATGCCGAGCTCGGACAGCACCGCCGCGGCGGCGTTGACCTGCGGGGCGCCCCCGTCCACGACGTAGAGGTTCGGCGGATAGGCGAACCGGCGCGACTTGCCTTCGGCGGTCAGCATATCCGGGTCCTGCTGGTCACGCAGATGGCGTACGAAGCGGCGGCGGGTCACCTCGGCGATCGAAGCCACGTCGTCGGAGCGGCCGTCCCCGGCGGCCTCCCGGATGGCGAAGTGCCGGTAGTCGGATTTGCGCGGCAGCCCGTCCTCGAACACCACCAGCGACCCCACCACGTCGGTGCCCTGCACATGGCTGATGTCCACACACTCGATGCGCAGCGGCGCGTCAGCCAGCCCCAGCGCTTCTTGAATACTTTGCAGCGCAGCAGATCTGGCGGTGAAATCGCCGGCCCGCTTCAGCTTGTGTTGCTGCAGGGCCTCTTTGGCGTTGCGCTGCACGGTTTCGGCCAGCACCCGCTTGTCGCCGCGGCGCGCCACCCGCAGCGCCACCCGCGAGCCGCGCAGCCCGGACAGCCAGTCGGTCAGCTGGTCGGCGTTGGCCGGCAGGCACGGCACCAGCACCTCGCGGGGCACCGGGTTGGTCGCCTCGTCGGCGGCGGTGCCCAGCTCGGCCTGCTCCCCGTAGAACTGGGTCAGGAACTGCTCGACCAGCCGCGCTTCCCCGGAATCACCGGGGTCGTCCGACTTTTCGACGATCCAGCCCCGCTGCCCGCGGACCCGGCCGCCCCGGACGTGGAACACCTGCACCGCGGCTTCCAGCTCGTCGTCGGCGAACGCCACCACGTCGGCGTCGGTGCCGTCGCCGAACACCACCGCCTGTTTCTCCAGCGCCCGCCGCAGCGCGGAGACGTCGTCGCGCAGCCGGGCGGCCCGCTCGAAGTCGAGCTCATCGGCGGCGGCGGTCATCTCCTTTTCCAGGTTGCGGACCAGCCGATCCGTTTTGCCGGCCAGAAAGTCGCAGAAGTCGTCCACGATCTGGCGGTGCGCCTCGGCGCTGACCCGTCCAACGCAGGGCGCCGAGCATTTGTCGATGTAGCCGAGCAGGCAGGGCCGCCCGATCTGGTTGTGTCGCTTGAACACTCCGGCTGAGCAGGTGCGCGCCGGGAACACCCGGGTGAGCAGGTCCAGGGTTTCCCGGATCGCCCAGGCGTGCGAGTACGGCCCGAAATAGCGCACCCCCTTGCGCCGCGGGCCGCGGTAGACCATCAGCCGCGGGTACTCCTCGCCCAGGGTGACCGCCAGCACCGGGTAGGTCTTGTCGTCGCGGTAGCGGACGTTAAACCGCGGGTCGAACTCCTTGATCCAGTTGTACTCCAGCTGCAGTGCTTCGACCTCGGTGGTCACCACCGTCCATTCCACCTTGGCGGCGGTGGTCACCATCTGGCGCGTCCGCGGGTGCAGGCTGGCGACGTCGGCGAAGTAGGACGTCAGCCGGCTGCGCAGGCTTTTGGCTTTGCCGACGTAGATGACTCGACCGTGCGGGTCCCGGAACCGGTACACGCCGGGTTCGACCGGGATGGAGCCGGGCGCCGGGCGGTAGGTGGCGGGATCGGGCACGTTTACAGGCTATCTTTTTGCGGCGAGCAGACGTAAAAGCACCGTTTTGGGCGCTGAAGACGGGGCCTTTACGTCTGCTCGCGGGGAGGGCTGTAGCGCTTGACCAGGTCCCGCACCGCGTCCATGGCCGCCACGGCGCGCTCCTTGTCGACGGCCTGGATCGCCATCACCGGGATGTACTCGTCGTCGGGCAGGTCGATGCGCGCCCAGCGGGCACCGGCCGGAAACGACACCCCCTCCACCACCGACCACGGGATCAGCCGATCCCCGAACAGGTTGCGCACCGACAGCCCGGGTGCGCCGACCCGCAGCCGCGGGCGGGCGAACAGCAGCACACACCCGGCGATGACCAGGCCCAGCCCGGCGATCGCCACCTGGTCGGCGGTCTGGAAGATCACCCCGGATGAGCGGATCTTGAGCAAGAAACCCACCGCGATGTGCACGGCGGCGATCAGGAAGGCCGCGGTGTAGGCGAAGTAGGGCGCCCGGTGCGGGCGCACCACCACGTCCCAGTCGTCGTCGGCGGTCACGGGGCGGTGCGCAGGTCGCGCAGGGTCAGCGCGGTGCTCAGCGCCGCCGCGGCGGCCTGCGCCCCCTTGTCTTCGCTCGACGTCGGCAACCCGGCCCGCTCCAGGGCCTGCTGCTCGGTGTTGGTGGTCAACACCCCGTTGGCGACCGGCGTGGCGGCATCCAGCGACACCCGGGTCAGCCCCTGGGTCACCGCGTCACACACATAGTCGAAATGCGGTGTGGCGCCGCGGATCACCACGCCCAAGGCGACGACGGCATCGTGGCTGTGGGCCAACTCCTGGGCCACCACCGGGATTTCGATCGCACCGAGCACCCGCACCACGGTGGGATTGTCGATGCCGGCGTCGACGGCCACCTTGCGGGCACCGGCCAGCAGCGCGTCACAGATCTGCGGGTGCCAGGTGCTGGCGACGATCGCGAGGGTCAGCCCGGACGCGTCGAGCACCGGCAGATCCGGCACCCCGGCGCCACCACTCACAGAGCCCCGCCGAATTCGCCGGGCAGGTGCACGGATTCGTCGAAATCGTCCAGCCCGGTCAGGTCGTGGCCCATCCGGTCCCGCTTGGTCATCAGGTACCGGATGTTTTCGGCGTTGGCCCGCACCGGCAGCGGCACCCGCTCGATGATGTGCAGCCCGTAACCGTCCAGCCCGACCCGCTTGGCGGGGTTGTTGGTCAGCAGCCGCATCGAGCGCACCCCCAGATCGACCAGGATCTGCGCGCCGGTGCCGTAGTCGCGGGCGTCGGCCGGCAACCCCAGCTTGAGGTTGGCGTCGACGGTATCCTCGCCGGCGTCCTGCAGCTGATAGGCCTGCAGCTTGTGCATCAGCCCGATGCCGCGGCCCTCGTGGCCGCGCATGTAGAGCACCACACCGCGGCCCTCGCGGGCCACCATCGCCATCGCCGCGTCCAGCTGAGGTCCGCAATCGCAGCGCCGCGACCCGAACACGTCACCGGTCAGGCATTCCGAGTGCACCCGGACCAGCACGTCGTGACCGTCGCTGTGCGGCCCGGCGATCTCGCCGCGGACCAGCGCCACGTGTTCGACGTCCTCATAGATGCTGGTGTAGCCCACCGCCCGGAACTCGCCGTGCCGGGTGGGGATCCGGGCCTCGGCGATCCGCTCGATGTGCTTCTCGTGTTTGCGCCGGTACTCGATCAGGTCGGCGATCGCGATCAGCGCCAGATCATGCTCGTCGGCGAACACCCGCAGCTCGTCGGTCTGCGCCATGGCGCCCTCGTCTTTTTGGCTGACGATCTCGCAGATCGCCCCGGCGGGTTGCAGACCCGCCAGCCGGGCCAGGTCGACAGCGGCCTCGGTGTGGCCGGGGCGGCGCAGCACGCCGCCGTCCTTGGCGCGCAGCGGGACCACGTGACCGGGCCGGGTGAAATCGTCGGCGACGCTGGTGGGATCGGCCAGCAGCCGCATCGTGGTGGCCCGGTCCGAGGCCGAAATCCCGGTCCCCACCCCGTTTTTGGCGTCGACGGTGACGGTGTAGGCGGTGCCGTGTTTGTCCTGGTTGACCGCGTACATCGGCAGCAAGCCCAGCCGGTCGCAAACCGCGCCGTCCAGCGGCACACACAGGTAGCCGGAGGTGTACCGCACCATGAAGGCCACCAGCTCCGGGGTGGCCTTCTCGGCGGCGAAGATCAGATCGCCCTCGTTCTCCCGATCCTCGTCGTCGATGACGACGACGGGTTTACCGGCCGCGATGTCGGCAAGAGCCCGCTCCACGGTGTCCAGCCTCGTCATCCGTGCCACCTCAGTCCGTTCGGGAGCGCCAGTCCGCGGAACCCCGTCCGTCCAGTATGAACCACCGCGTCGTCACCGTTATTGCCCTGGTCTTACTCAGCGGGATGTTGCAGCAGGCGTTCGACGTATTTCGCGATGACATCGACCTCCAGGTTGACCGGTGTTTCCACCGGTGCGCGGCCCAGGGTGGTCAGCTCCCGGGTGGTTGGGATCAGCGATACCTCAAACCAGTCGGCACCCACCCCGGAGACGGTCAGGGAGATCCCGTCGACGGTGATCGAGCCCTTTTCCACCACGTAGCGGGCCAAGGCGGGCGGCAGCGCGATCCGCACCACCTCCCAATGCTCGGCCGGGGTGCGGGCCAGCACATGACCGGTGCCGTCGACGTGGCCCTGCACGATGTGCCCGCCCAGCCGGCCCCCCACCGGGGCGGCGCGCTCCAGGTTCACCGCGGCACCGGCGTCGATCTTCTGCAGGCTGGAGCGGTCCAATGTCTCGCGCATCACATCGGCGGAAAACCGGCCGCCGGGCAGCACCTCCACCACCGTCAGGCACACCCCGTTGACGGCGATCGAGTCGCCGTGGGCGGCGTCGGCGGTGACGACCGGCCCGTGGATGACCAACCGCGCGGCGTCGGTCAGATCCTCCCGGGCGACCACCTCGCCCAATTCCTCGACAATGCCGGTGAACACCGCACCAGGGTAGAGCCTGCTGGCTCGGCGGCACCCACCGACGGCGCCACCACGGTTTTCGTCGGCACCGTTACGATTGCCATCATGCTGACGCGCCGCCGCAGAATCCCCGCCGTTGTCCTCGCCATCCTCGCCGTCACCGTCGGCCTGGTCGCCGGCTGTCACTCGAAGTCGAAGGCCAGCGGCCCGCTACCCGACCCCACCACGTTGCTCAAGGAATCCAGTGCGAGCACCAAGAGCCTCAAAAGCGTGCACCTGGACCTGTCGGTGGCTGGGAAAATCGACAAGCTGCCCGTCAAGACGCTCAACGGTGATCTGACCACCGATCCCAAAACCGCGGCCAAGGGCGACGCGAAGATCACCTTCGGGACCTCCGACGTCGACGTCAAGTTCGTGGTGTTCGACGCGGACCTGTATGCGGTGCTCAGCGGCGACACCTGGACCGATTACGGGCCGGCCGCCGAGATTTATGACCCCTCGCAGATCCTGAACCCGGACACCGGCCTGGCCAACGTGCTGGCCAACTTCGCCGACGCCAAGGCCGAGGACCAGGAGACCATCAACGGCCAGGACACCATCAAGATCTCCGGCAAGGTCCCCGCCGACGCCGTCAACAAGCTGGCCGCGCAGCTCAACGCGACCGAGCCGCTGCCGGCGACGGTGTGGATCCAGGCCGCCGACCCGCACCAGCTGGTGCAGGCCACGCTGGACAAGAGCAAGGGCAACTCGATCCAGATGACCCTGTCGAACTGGAACACGCCGGTCACCGTCGACAAGCCGGCGGTGTGATGCGGGCCGGCCGTACGGTAGCGATCGGCGCCGGGAGCCTCGCCGTCCTGCTGGGTGCCCTCGACACCTATGTCGTGGTCACGATCATGCGCGACATCATGGCCCCGCCGCCCGACGGTGTCGGTATCCCGATCAACAAGATTCAGCAGATCACCCCGATCGTCACCTGCTACCTGCTGGGCTACATCGCGGCGATGCCGCTGCTGGGTCGGGCCTCCGACCGGTTCGGCCGCAAGATGCTGCTGCAGGCCAGCCTGGCGGCGTTCGCGGCCGGTTCGGTGGTCACCGCTCTATCCACCGACCTGTCCATGCTGGTGGTCGGCCGCACCATCCAGGGGGTGGCCAGCGGTGCGCTGCTGCCGGTGACGCTGGCGCTGGGCGCCGACCTGTGGTCGGAGCGCAACCGCGCCGGGGTGCTCGGCGGTATCGGGGCCGCCCAGGAGCTGGGCAGCGTACTGGGGCCGCTGTACGGCATTTTCATCGTGTGGCTGCTGCGGGACTGGCGCGACGTGTTCTGGATCAATGTGCCGCTAACCGCGATCGCGATGGTCATGATCCACTTCAGCCTGCCGTCCAAGGCCAAGGGCGACGGCCCGCCGGAACGCATCGACGTCATCGGCGGGGTGCTGCTGGCGATCACGCTGGGCCTGGCCGTGCTCGGGCTGTACAACCCGGAGCCCAACGCCAAACAAGCGCTGCCCGACTGGGGGCTGCCGGTGCTGGGGTTCGCGCTGCTGGCCGCGGTGGCGTTCGGGGTGTGGGAGCGGTTCTTCGCCCGCACCCGGCTGATCGACCCCGTCGGCGTGCACTTCCGGCCGTTTTTCGCCGCGCTGGGCGCCTCGCTGTGCGCGGGCGCCGCGCTGATGGTGACCCTGGTCAATGTCGAATTGTTCGGTCAGGGCGTGCTGGGCTTGGATCAAAACGCGGCGGCCGGTCTGCTGCTGCGGTTTTTGATCGCGCTGCCGATCGGCGCGCTGGCCGGCGGCTGGATCGCCACCCGGGTGGGTGACCGGGCGGTCACCTTCGCCGGGCTGCTCATCGCCGCGTTCGGCTACTGGTGGATCTCCAAGTGGCCGGTCGATCTGCTGGCGTACCGGCACAACTTCGGTTTCTTCACGCTGCCGGCCATGGACACCGACCTGGCGCTGGCCGGGATCGGCTTGGGCCTGGTGATCGGGCCGCTGACCTCGGCGGCGCTGCGGGTGGTGCCCGCGGCGCAGCACGGCATCGCCTCGTCGGGGGTGGTGGTGGCCCGGATGACCGGCATGCTGGTCGGGATGGCCGCGCTGTCGGCGTGGGGGCTGCACCGGTTCAACCAGATCCTGGCCGGCCTGCCGAGCCGCGGTGCTGGTCACTCGCTGGCCGAACAGCTGGCCGCCCAGGCGGCCAATTACCGGCTCGCGTTCGCCATGCAGTACGGGGAGATGTTCTTCATAACCGCGATCGTGTGCATCGTCGGTGCGCTGCTGGGCCTACTGATCGGGGCCCGCAAAGAACACGCCGACGAACCGGAGCCGGATGCGGAAGTGGTCGCCGCCGAGAACTGACCTCGTCGCGAGCGTGCACAGATGTACGCGTTTTCACCGGTTTTAGCGTGCATCTGCGCACGCTCGCGGTCCAGGCCCAAGGCCCAAGGGGTCACGGGGTCACGGGTTGGGGACCAGGCTGAGCAGCACGTCGGGGCCGACGCGCTGCACCCCGTCGAACCGCCAGCGCAGGGCCCGCGCGATGGACGGCACCCCGACGTCGTGCACCGCGGTGATCGGCCCGCCCAGCAGGATCGGCGCCACGTAGGCCAGGATGCGGTCGATCGCCCCGGCCCGCAGAAACGCCCCGGCCAGGGTGGGGCCGCCCTCGATGAGCACATCGGTGCGGTCCGACAGCGCCTTAAGCACCTCGGCCGGATCGTGGGTGCGGATCACCATGGTCCGCGAGTCGTCGTTGAGCACCTTTGCCTCCGACGAGATTTCGCGCTCCCCCACCACGACGCGCAGCGGCTGGCGATCGGCCAGGCTGCCGTCGGGCAGCCGGGCGGTCAACGCCGGGTCGTCGGCCAGCACCGTGCCGGTGCCGACCACGATCGCGTCGGCGGCCGCGCGGCGGCGATGCACGTCGGCGCGGGCGGTGTCGCTGGTGATCCACTGGCTGGAGCCGTCGGCGGCCGCGCTGCGACCGTCGACGCTGGCGGCGTACTTCCAGGTCACGTGCGGTGACCCGGTGCGCTGCTTGTGCAGCCATTCCCGCAGCGGCCCGGCCGCCACCGCCTCGGCCTGCACCCCGGTGATTACCCGCACCCCCGCCGCCCGCAGCCGGTCGGCGCCGCCGGCGGCGATCGGGTTGGGGTCGGTGACGGCGTAGACCACCTGCGCGACCCCGGCGTCGAGCAGGGCGTCGGTGCACGGCGGGGTTTTGCCGTGGTGGTTGCACGGTTCCAGGGTGATGACCGCGGTGCCGCCGGCGGCCAGCCCCCCGGCCCGGCGCAACGCCACCACCTCGGCGTGCGCACCGCCGGCGGGCTCGGTGCCGCCCACCCCGACCACCCGGTGGTCGCGGTCCACGATGACCGCGCCCACCGGCGGATTGGGGTAGGTGCTGCCCTTGACCCGCTCGGCCTGCTCGACGGCCAGCGCCATCGCGGCATCGTGGCCCACGGCCAGCGGGGTGCTCATGGCCGCAGATGCGGGGAGGCGGCCGTGGCCTGCCGGCGCAGCGCCTCGACCGCCGCGGCCGGATCCGCGGCGCTGTAGACCGCCGACCCGGCGACAAAGCAGTCCACCCCGGCCTCGGCGGCCGCCTCGATGGTGTCGGCGTTGATGCCGCCGTCGATCTCGACCAGGATCTGCAACTCGCCGGAGTCGACCAGTTTGCGCAGGGTGCGCACCTTGCCCAGCACCTCGGGGATAAACGACTGCCCGCCGAAACCCGGCTCCACCGACATCACCAGCAAGGTGTCGAAGTCGCGCAGGATGTCCAGGTAGGGCTCCAGCGGGGTGCCCGGTTTGACGGACAGCCCGGCCTTGGCGCCGGCGGCCCGGATATCGCGCGCGACGGCGACCGGGTTGTCGGTGGCCTCGGCGTGGAAGGTGACGTTGTGCGCACCGGCCTCGGCGTACGGCGGCGCCCAGCGGTCCGGGTCCTCGATCATCAGATGGCAGTCCATCGGGATGTCGGTGGCGTTGAGCAAGCTTTCCACCACCGGCAGCCCGAGGGTCAGGTTCGGCACGAAATGGCCGTCCATCACGTCCACGTGCAACCAGTCGGCGCCTTGCACGGCGGCGGCTTCGTCGGCCAGCCGGGCGAAATCGGCGGCCAGGATCGACGGGGCTATCAGGGGCCGTGCCATGGCGCTCAGCCTACTTGGAGCGCCGCGGCGAACATGGCGTCGGTGCCGTGCCGGTGCGGCCACAGCTGCACGTACGGGCCGTCGCCGAGATCGGCGGCGGGGGCGAACAGCGGCCGGGTGTCCAGCGCGGTCACCGGGTGGCGGCGCAGCGCGTCGGCGACCACGCCGACGGTTTCGACCAGGTGCGGCGAGCAGGTGGCGTACAGCACCACCCCGCCGGGGCGGGTCAGCGCGATCGCGGCGCCCAGCAGTTCGCGCTGCAGCTTGGTCAGCTCCGGCAGGTCGGTGGGCTGGCGCCGCCACCGCGACTCCGGGCGGCGGCGCAACGACCCCAGTCCGGTGCACGGCACGTCGACCAGCACCCGGTCGAACCCGGGCGCCAGGCCGGCATCGCGCCCGTCGGCGCAGACCACGTCGACCGGCAGGCCGCGGGTGTTGTCGGTGACCAAACCGGCGCGTGTGGCCGACACCTCGACGGCGGTCACCCGGGCGCCGACCCCGGCGCCCAACCCGGCCAGCAGCGCGGTTTTGCCGCCCGGTCCGGCGCACAGGTCCAGCCACCGCCCGGTGTCACCGTCGACGGGCGCCAGCGTCAGCGCGCGGGCCACCAGCTGGCTGCCCTCGTCCTGGACCAGGGCCTGCCCGTCGCGCACCGCGGCCAGTTGCGCGGGATCACCACCCGGCAAGTACACCGCGTGCGGCGAATACCGGCCGAGGCCACCGCCGACCGCCTCGGCCAGCTCGGCGGCCGACAGCACCCCGGGCCGGGCCGCCAGATGCACCTGGGGCCGCTCGTCGTCGCTGGCCAGCACCGCCGCCAGTTCCCCCGCCCGTGCGCCCAACGCGTCGGCGAAGGCTTGGGCGATCCAGCGCGGGTGGGCGTGGGTGAACGCCAACTGCCCGACCGGGTCGCCGGCCGGCGCCAGCTCGGCCACCCAGGACTGCTCCTCGCGGGCACTGATGGTGCGCAGCACACCGTTGACGAAACCCGCTCGGGCCGAATCGAATTCGATGCCCGCCTGGTCGACGGTGGTGGACACCGCGGCGTGCGCGTCCACCCGGGTGCGCAGCAGCTGGTAGCAGCCCAGCCGCAGCAGATCCAGCAGCACCGGGTTGATGGTGTCGGCCGGTCGTTCCGCGGCGGCGGCGATCACCGCGTCCAGCAGGCCGCGGGTGCGGCAGGTGCCGTAGGTCAGCTCGGTGGCGAAGGCGGCGTCGCGGCCGGTGATGCCGCGGTCGCGCAGCAGCGCCGGCAGCGCCAGGTTCGGGTAGGCGTCGCGGTCGGTGACCGCCCGCAGCACGTCGAACGCGGCGCGCCGGGCCGGGTCCAGCGGTTTGCGGCGCGGCGGGCGAGGACCCTTGCGCTGCGGCGGTTTGCGGGAGGGCCGCCGCTTGGGGTGCGTCATGACGCCCGCACGGCCGGGTCGAGCCGGGCGCCGCGGGCCCAGTCGGCGGCGTCCATGGCTTTCTTGCCGGGCGGCTGAAGGTGGCCCAGCCGCACCGGATCCGACCCGGTGCCGATCCACACGTGGCGCCGGTCGACGTGCAGGACGCCGGGCGGCAACGGTTTCGGCGCGTCGGCGGCGACACCGACCGGCCCGAGCTTGACCCGCAGGTCCCCGATCAGGGTCCAGGCGCCCGGGTTGGGGGTGACGGCCCGGATGCCGCGCTCGACGGCCTGGGCCGGCTGATCCCAGCGCACCCGGGCCTGCTCGACGGTGACCTTCGGGGCGTAGCTGACCCCCTCCGGCGACTGCGGCACCGGGGTCAGTGACCCGAGGCCGTCCAGAGTGGCCTCCAGCAGCTGCGCGCCGGACACCGCGAGCCGGCCCAGCAGATCACCGGCGGTGTCGGTCGGCCGGATCGTCTCGGTGACCACGCCGTAGACCGGCCCGGAATCCAGGTCCGGTTCGATCTGGAAGGTGCTGGCGCCGGTGATGGGGTCGCCGGCGGCGATCGCGGCTTGCACCGGGGCCGCGCCCCGCCACGCCGGCAGCAGCGAGAAATGCAGGTTGATCCAGCCGTGGGCGGGCACCGCGAGCAGCCGCTCGCGCAGCAGCGCGCCGTAGGCCACCACCGCGCAGCACTCCGGCGCCAGCGCCGCCAGTTCGGCGACGAACTCCGCCGAGTTCGGTTTGGCCGGCCGCAGCACCGGGATGTCGTGCTCGAGCGCCAGTCGGGCCACCGGCGACGGCTCCGGTTTGCCGCGCCGGCCGGCGGCGGCGTCGGGTCGGGTGAGCACCGCGATCACCTGGTGGCGGGGCGAGTCGAGGAGCCGCTGCAGCGCGGGTAGCGCGGGTTCGGGGGTACCGGCAAAGACGAGGCGCACTGGGCCAGTGTAGGGACACCGCGTCCAGCGTTTCTCCAGCGTATCGATAGCAGACTCGAACCTGGTACTGCTGCCGCCCACCACGGGGCCGGCGCATTCTGGCCTCAGGCGGCGGTGTCGCCTCCCGCCCCGTTGACCAAGTCGGCATCAGGGAAGGACGTCATGATTGTGGTTCGGCCGTCGCGCCGCATTGAAAACAAGCTCCACAGCGTCGGCCAACAGGTGGTCTCGGTGTTGGGACGCCAATCTTGGCTGGACCGCCCCAGCTACCGCTTTGAGCACGCCGTCAGCTTTGCCTTCTTCCCGTTGGGCCGGGCACGTGAGCGGGTGACCAACCTGCTGCACGGCGTGTGGCTCGGTCACCCCGTGCATGCACCACTGGCCGGGCTGGCGACCGGCGCGGTGGGTACGACGGTGGCGTTGGATGCCGTCAGCTTGCTGCCCGGCCGACCCGCCGCAGAGATCCGCGACGCGTCCCGGTTTGCCCGGCGCGCGCTCGGGTTCGGCGTCCTGATGAACGTGGCAGCAACCATTACTGGCCTCACCGACTGGCAGCACACCCAGGAACGCGATCGGCGCATCGGAGCCGTTCACGGGATGTTGAACACCCTGGCCACCGGGCTCTACGCGGTGTCGTTGCGGGAGCGACGCCGCGGTCGCCACCGGCGCGGGATCGTGGTCGGTGCATTCGGCTACGCGGTCACTATCGCGGGCGGATATCTGGGCGGTCATCTGGTCTTCGAATCCGGCATCGGCACCAACCGATCCGGTGAGCCGCTCCATACCCCGGATTGGACACCGGTACTGCCGTTGCCGTCGTTGCCCGAGCAGCAGCTACGGCGTGTCGAGGTGGACGGGGCCGCGGTGATCCTGTGCCGGGCCGGGGAGAAGATCTCCGCGGTCGGCGAGTACTGTCCGCATCTGGCCGCGCCGATGGCCGACGGCTGGATCGACCGAGGCCGGATGGTATGCCCGTGGCACGGCTCCCGGTTTGACGTCGACTCCGGTGCGGTGTTGCGCGGGCCGGCCGCCGCACCGCTGCCCTGCTATCAGACCCGGGTGCGCGACGACGTGATCGAAATCCGTGGCGGCGCCGGCAGCGGAGCGGACCGGTGAACGCCTACGACGTGCTGAAAGACCACCACCGGGTGCTGCGCGGGCTGTGCGCGACGATCAGCGCGGCACCGGCGGGCAGCGCCGAACGCCGCAGCGCGCTGGATGAATTGCTGGTCGAGTTGGACATCCATATGCGCATCGAAGACGACCTGTACTACCCGGCGATGGCGGCGGCCACCCATCTGATCGCCGTGGCACACGCCGAGCATCGCCAGGTATTCGATCAGCTCGCTACCCTCCTCGGCACCTCCCCGACCGCCGCGCAATACGAGGACGAATGGCATGCGTTCGTCTCGGTGCTGGATGCGCACGCCACCGAGGAAGAGCGCGATCTGGTTCCCCCGCCGACTCCGGTCGATCTCACCGACGACGAACTTGATGCGCTGGGCCGGGATATGGCCGCCACGATCGACAAGCTGCGCAATTCCAGCAGGCATCGATTGCATGTGCGCACTCGTGCCAGGCTGCTGCGGGCACTGTGAGACCGGGCCGGCTATTCCGCCCCGTCGAGATAAGCGGCGGGCTCACCGCCGGCGGCGGTGAACGCGGTCAGCGCCCGCACCAGCCCGTGCCGCTCCGGTACCGGCATGCTTTCCACGATGCGGGCAATCTCGGCGCGCCGCTGCCTGGTGACCTCCCGAACCACCGCATTGCCGCGTTCGGTCAACGCGACCAGCAATTCGCGCCGCGACGTCGGGTGGGGCAGCCGGTCGATCAGCCCGCCGCCCACCAGCCGGTCGACCATGCGTCCGGCCGCCGAGGGCCGCACACCCAGCAGGCTGGCCAGCGTGGCCAGGTTGATCGGACCGTGATTGCCCAGCAGGACCAGGGTGCGGAACTGCGGGATGGTGATGGTCTCGTCGACCTGCGCGATGGAGTGCGCCGAGATGGCCACCAAAAGCCGCGATGCGGTCAGCAGTGCGTCGGTGATGGCATCCAGCGACTCCTCGGTTCCCGACGGCTCTTCGGTGGGCATCGGGTCGGTCAACGTGCCTCCCTCCAGGCGATCCACAGAACTCTATCAGGACTCTACTATTTCCTATGGCTACTGTTTCTTATAGCTATCAAATCGGCTGGCGTGTGCTGCGGGTTTCTCCGCCGTCGGCGCCGGAATAACGCTATGAGGAGACCCCGATGACGGTTGACACCTCGACCATCGCCGAGCAGACCGCGGCGTCGCTGCACCGCACGATGTGGGCGATGGGCGACTACGCGCTGATGGCCGAGCAAGTGATGGCACCGATCGGCCCGACGCTGGTCAGCGCCAGCGGCATCGGCGCCGGCGATCGGGTGCTCGACGTGGCCGCCGGATCGGGCAACATCTCGATCCCGGCCGCGCTGACCGGCGCCACCGTGGTCTCCTCCGATCTCACCCCGGAACTGCTGCAGCGCTCGCGGCTGCGGGCCGTCGAGCACAAGGTGACGATGGACTGGCAGGAGGCCGATGCGCAGGCCCTGCCCTTCGGCGACGACGAGTTCGATGCGGTGCTGTCCGGGATCGGGGTGATGTTCGCGCCGAACCACCAGCGCGCGGCCGACGAACTGGTCCGGGTTTGTCGCCCCGGCGGCACGATCGCGCTTGCGAACTGGACACCCGACGGGTTCTTCGGTCGGATGCTGGCGGCGATCCGGCCGTATCGGCCCACCCAGGTGCCGGGCGTGCCGCCGGCGGCGTTGTGGGGCCGCGACGACTATGTCCGGAATCTGCTGGGCGGCCGGGTCGACATCATCCGCAGCCGACGGTGGATGCTGCAGGTGGACCGGTTCGACAGCGCCGCGGCGGTCCACGACTACTTCAAGAACCATTACGGCCCGACGATCGACGCCTACCGTCTCATCGGCGACAACCCCGCGGTGGCCGCCGCGCTGGACGCCGAGCTGGTCGAGCTCGCCGACCAGCATCTCCGCGACGGCGTCATGCAGTGGGAATACCTGCTGGTCACCGCGCAGAAGCGATGACCCACCGCGGCGAAAGACCACCAGCCGATGGCGCATCCGCATAGCATCACCGGCTGGGACGCCGAAGACGCCCGAGCCTGGCGCGCCGGTAACCACGCGATCGCGCGGCGCAACCTGCTGTGGATCATCGCCTGCGACCACATCGCGTTCGGCGTGTGGACGCTGTGGCCGGTGCTGGCGCTGTTCATGCCAGAGTCGGTGTACGGGTTCTCCGCGAGCGACAAGTTTTTGCTCGGCGCCACCGCCACCCTGGTTGCGGCTTCGCTACGGATCCCCTATTCGTTGGGGATCGCCACGTTCGGTGGCCGCAACTGGACGGTGGCGTCGATCGCCGTGCTGCTGGTTCCCACCGGGGCGGCGGCGATGTTGCTGGCGCACCCGGGTCTTCCGCTCTGGCCCTATCTGGTGTGCGCCGCGCTGACCGGGTGCGGCGGCGCCAACTACGCCGCATCGATGACGAACACCAACCGGTTCTACCCGCAGCGACTCAAGGGCTCAGCGCTGGGGCTCAATGCGGGTGCCGGCAACCTCGGCGTGCCGATGATTCAGCTGGTGGGCCTGCTGGTGCTGGCCACCACCGGCCACGACGCACCGTACTGGGTGTGTGCGCTGTACCTCGGGCTGCTGATCGCGGTCGGTCTGGGCGCCGCGCGCAACATGGACAACCTCGAACACGCCACCAAACCGGGTCACCTCCGCACGGTGCTGAGCAACGCGGACACCTGGATGCTGGCCCTGCTGTACCTGGGCACATTCGGCTCGTGGATCGGGTTCTCGTTCGCCTTCGGGCTGGTGCTGCAGGCCAATTTCACCGCGGCCGGGCAAACCGCCGTACCGGCGGCACTGCACGCCGCCGAATTCGCCTTCATCGGTCCCGCGCTCGGGTCGCTGGCCCGCATCTACGGCGGCAGGCTTGCTGACCGGCTCGGCGGGAGCCGAGTCACCCTGGCTGTCTTTGCAGCCATGGTGCTGGCAACCGGAGTGTTGATCGGCGTCAGCATCGCCACCGACCGTCACGGCGGCCACACGACCCCCCTGATGGTGGGCTATGTCGGATGCTTCGTCGTGTTGTTCATGCTGGCGGGCCTGGGCAATGGGTCGGTGTACAAGATGATCCCGTCGATCTTCGAGGCACGCAGCCACTCGTTGGACCTTGGCGAGGCCGAACGCCGCCGCTGGTCACAGGCCACGGCTGGGGCGGTGATCGGTTTCGTTGCCGCCTTCGGCGCGCTTGGCGGGGTAGGAATCAACCTGGCGTTGCGCCAGTCCTACCTGAGCACCGGCACCGAAACCGCGGCGTTCTGGGCGTTCGTTGCCTTCTACGTTGTGGCCGCTGTGTTGACCTGGGCCCGATATGTGCGCCGCCCCGGGTCTGCGCCACGGGAACGATCCAAGGACGTGCGATCGACCCAACCACGCCTGGGACTGGCTGCCCGCGTGACCCGCGGTGCCGCTGCGGCCCGACGCCGATGACGGGGCTGCCTAGCCGATGTGCAGTGGGTCGACCTGAACCCGCACCGGCCGCTGGTCGTGCCGGGCGGATGACAACCCGATGCTGCGCCGCAGGGCCGCCGCCAGCGCCAGACCCTGGTCGCGACCGACCCGCACCAACATCCGGGTGACCGGGGCGTCGGTGGCCACCCCCGCCGGGCGGCGCGCCCCCGGCGGCAGATCCACCGGTCCGAGCAGGTCCGCGCCGTCGGGCAACCGCACGTCGTCGAGCAGCGCCGCCACCGCCTCGGCGGTGCCGTCGAGCGCGGCCATGTGCACGGCCGGCGGCAAACCAACCTCGCCGCGGGCCGCCAACTCCGACTCGGCGTGGCCCACCGGATCCCAGCGGATCAGCGCTTGCACGGTGGGAATGGAGGATTCGGCGACCACCGTCACCACCCCGCCGTCCCCGCGGGCGCGGACCAGCGCCGTCGCCGCCAGCCAGCGCCGCAGCGTGTCCTCGGCCGCCCGCAGATCTTGGCGGCCCAGCAGCGCCCAGCTGTCCAGCAGCAGCGCCGCCCCGTAGCCGCCCGCGGCGCGGGGTTCGGCGCCGGGCGTGGCGACCACCAGGGCTGGACCGGCGTCGATCTCGGCGACCACGGTCTCCCCCGCTGACGTGATCACGGTGGCGCCGGGAAACGCCCGGCCGAGTTCCTCGGCGGTGCGGCGGGCGCCGACGACGACGGCACGCACCGCCTCCGATCCGCACCGTGCGCAGCGCAGCACCGGGTCCATGCGACCGCACCATCGACACACCGCGCCGCGCCCGGCATCCGGCAGCGACAGCGGCCCGGTGCAGTGCCGGCAGCGGGCGATGGCGCGGCAGCGCCCACAGGCCAACGACGGGACGTAGCCACGCCGCGGAACCTGCACCAGCACCGGTGCTTTGGCGTCCAGCGCCGCGCGGGCGGCACGCAGCGCCACCGACGGCAGCCGGGCGGTGCGCGCGGCCGGGTCGCGTTCCTCGGCGTAGCCGCTGTCGTCGAGGGCGACCACCCGCGGGGTGGCGGCCCGCACCGCTGAGCGCGGTGCCACCACATCGTGCGCCCATCCGCTGCGCACCAGCGCCTGGGCTTCGGCGGTGCGGGCGTAGCCGCCGATCAGCGCGGCGCAGCGCAGTTGGTGGGCGCGCAGCATCGCCACGTCGCGGGCGTGCGGGTAGGGGGCCCGCGGTTCAGCCAGCGTGTCGTCGCCGTCGTCCCACACCATCACCAGGCCCAGGTCGGCGACCGGGGCGAATACCGCGCTGCGGGTACCGATCACCAGCCGCGCGTGGCCGCGCAGCACCGCCAGCCAGCGCCGGTAGCGGGCGGCCGGGCCCAGACCCGCCGACAGCGCCACCACGGCGGATTCGTCGATGCGGGCGGTGGCGGCCCGCCACAGCGTGTCCACGTCCCGCTGATCGGGCACGATCGCCAGCACGGCCTGTCCGGCCGCGATGGTCGCGACCGCGGCGTCGACGAAACGGTCGGCCCACGGGTCGCCGGGCAGCGCCTGCCACACGGCGCGGGCCGCCCGCGACTCACCGAGCGCGGTCAGGAACTGGGCGCCGCGCCCGTAGGTCTGCCAGCCGGCGGGGTCGACCGGCGTGAGCTGCGGGCGCGACGGCGCGGCCGGTGTTTCGCGCTCCACCCGGGCGTGCCGGGGCGGCACCGCCAGCCGCAGCACGTCCGGGCGGGTGCCGGCGTAGCGGGCCGCCACCGCCTCGACCAACCGGCGGATCTCGGCGGTCAGCACCGGCTCGGCCGACACCACCCGGTCCAGCCATCCCAGCTGCCCGACGTGATCGGTGTCGGTGCGACGCTCCACGACGAACGCGTCGACCAGCCGGCCGTGGAAGCGGACCCGCACCCGCACCCCGGGCTGCGCGTCGTCGGACTGGTCGGCGCCGACCAGATAGTCGAACTCGCGATCCAGGTGCGGCACCGCCAGCATCGGCAACACCCGCGCGATCGGTTCGTGCTCGGCGGCCTGCCGCGGGGTGACGCTCACCCCGCAGGTGTACCAGACCGGGCCGACCCCAGCGGGGCTAGTCTCGTCGATTATGACCGGCGCCGGAGGTATCTCATGGTCCGCGACTTTCCCGTCGTTACCGCACGATTTCGCTCGGTGTACCGGCGTGTCACCGATACGCTGACCAACCTCGGCTGGCTACCGAATCTGGTACTGCGACTCACCGTCGGCTTCATGTTCTTCAGCGGCGCCGTCGGCAAGCTCGCCGACCTCGGTTCGTTCACGGACATGTTTGCCGCCCTGGGCATTCCCGGAGCGCGGTATCTCGCCCCTCTGACGGCGGGGGCGGAACTGGTTGGCGGTGCGGGGTTGATGCTGGGTCTGGGCACCCGCGTGGTGTCGCTGGTGCTGGCCGCGGACATGGTCGGCGCGTTGATCACGGACATCGGCCCGAATCTGGCGCAGAAATACCCCGATTGGTGGGATTTCCTCAGCAATATGTTTTATGCGCCGGAGTGGCTGCTGGTAGGTCTGTTGCTGTGGCTGCTGTGCGTCGGTCCCGGCAAGGCCAGCCTCGACGGGCTGGTCGGTCGACGTTTGGCGGCGACGAGCACCGCGGACTCAACGCCCGGGTAATCAGAACGAGTACGCATACCACCACGCGATGGAGCACAGTTGCAGATCCTTCGAACGCCCGATGAGCGTTTCGCCAACCTGCCGGGCTACCCCTTCCAACCGCACTACGTCGACGTGGGCACCGGCCTCGGCGGCACACCGCTGCGTGTCCACTACATCGATGAGGGGCCGGCCGACGGCCCATGCGTGCTCCTGCTGCACGGCGAGCCGTCATGGTCGTTTCTGTACCGCAAAATGGTTCCGGTGATTGCCGGCGCGGGTCTGCGCGCCGTGGCGATCGACTTGGTCGGTTTCGGGCGCAGCGACAAGCCAGCCAGTCGCGACGACTACACCTACCAGGCTCACGTCGATTGGACCCGCGCCACCATTGAGGCGATCGGACTGACCGACATCACGCTGGTGTGCCAGGACTGGGGCGGGCTGATCGGGTTGCGCCTGGTGGGTGAGGACCCCGGCCGTTTCGCCCGCGTCGTTGCCGCCAACACGTTCCTACCGACCGGAGATACCCATCCGGGCGAGGCGTTTTTGGCCTGGCAACGCTACAGCCAGCAGACCCCCCAGTTCGGCGTCGGGCAGATCGTCAACGGTGGCTGCCGATCCCAGCTGTCCGCCGACGTCGTCGCCGCCTACGACGCGCCGTTTCCCGACGAGAGGTTCAAAGCCGGCGCGCGCCAGTTCCCGATGTTGGTGCCCACCAGTCCCAACGATCCTGCGACGCCGGCGAATCGGGCCGCGTGGGACGCGCTGGGCCGCTACGAGAAACCGTTTCTGTGCGCATTTTCGGACTCCGACCCGATCACCAAAGGTGCGGATGCGGTCCTGGCGGCGCATGTGCCCGGGGCCCGCGCACATCCGGCGGTCACCATCACCGACGCGGGACATTTTCTGCAAGAAGACCAAGGGGAAGATCTCGCCCGGGTCGTCGTCGAATTCGTCGGCGCGACCTGACGGTCGCATCCACCACCGGCGAGCAGATGCGTACCGCCGTGTCGTGCAAGCTACGTCGGGTAGGCGGGCAACTCGATCTCGTCGCGGAACTCGCGCCGGATGATCCAGTCGGCTAACCGCGGGACGCCCAGCAGTTTGCTTGCCTGGTTACGGGTCCAAAGCCCGAGTGGCGTCTTGGGCGCGAAGGCGGATGCGAAGCTTCGCGCCGACCGCTGCTTAGCCTCAATAAGTGGCCGCAGCATTTTCTCGTAGCGGTGGAACGCTTCGCGGTGGTCGCCACCGGCCGCATTGAGCTCGCCGGCGAGTACGTAGGCCTGAAGCATCGCCAGGCCGGTGCCTTCGCCGGCCAACAGCGACACGCAGGAGGCGGCGTCGCCGATCAGGGCAACCCGGCCTTTCGACCAGCGCTCCATGGTGACTTGAGTGACCTGATCGAAGTACACCTGCCCGACGCGATCGAGTTCCGACAGGATTCGCGGGCACTCCCATCCGGCGTCGCCAAAAACGTGTCGCAGAACAATGTTGCCGTCGTGCGGACTATCCCGATCTGCGCTGAGCCTAGCGTCGTTGGCGTAGACCAACAGAAACATTGTCCGGTCATCACGCAGCGCGAATCTGGCCGCCATGCGTCTCGGCGCCGTGTACGCCACATACACCAGTTCCTCGCGCGGTTGGTAGCCGTTAACCGCGAATGCCGCAACCTGATAGCCGAGGGCGGTCTGGAATTTCGTGTCAGGCCCGAATACCAGGGCGCGCACCGGCGAATGAACGCCGCCGGCGCCGATCACCAAGTCAAACCGGCGAGACTTACCCCGCTCGAAGGTGACCTGCACACCGTCGTCGTGTTGGTCGATACCGACGATGCTGTCGTTGAAGATCGTCTCGACGCTGCCCTCGATGGCCTGATAGATAAGTGCCGCCAGGTCACCACGCGGCAGACTGGTGAACCGCCCGCCGAAGTTGTGCCGGAAGCCTGCGACCGGAAACTCGCCCACGGTGCGGCCGCGGCGATCCACTAGTCGCACCTCCTGAACCGCATACCCGGCAGCCTGCACGGCGGGTGCTAAACCCATCCGTTCGGCGATCGCATATCCCGAGCCCCAGAAATCGATCACGTAACCGCCGGTCCGAAGCTGCGGGGCCTTCTCGATCAACGTGGGCTCGTGGCCGCCGTGCCGTAGCCAGTACGCCAGCGTCGGCCCGGCGATGCCGGCCCCGCAAACGGCGATCTTCACCCGCCCTCTCCCTTTGCTTCGCGGCGGACACGTGCGCGCAATGGAGATTGTTGAGCACCAAACGATGCTGCTGGCAATAGTAGCAGTAGGAAACAATCGATGGCGCATACAGTCTGCGGTCGCGACGGTGCGCGCGCTGCCACCTCAGCGACCGCCCTCAACGGCGACCGGGCGGCCGCGTTCGCGTGCGACGGCTTCGCGATCGAGGCGCTGCGCCCGGTAGATGCTCACATTGGTGCGCGACATCAGCAGCGAGGCAATGCCGACCGCGATGATTGCGCCTGGCACCACCGCGAACGATCCGGTCATCTCGGCCACCATGATCAGCACGGCCAGCGGTGCGTGCGCGACGCTGCCGAAACACGCCATCATCCCGACCACCACGAAGATCCCGGGATCGGCGGGGACACCCGGCAGCTGGAACAGGTCACCCAACCGCCACACGGCCGCACCGACGAACGCGCCGATGACGATGCCGGGCCCGAATATGCCGCCCGAACCGCCGGTACCGATCGACAGCGATGTGGCCACAATCTTGGCGATCGGCAACACCAGCACAACCCACAACGGAATCGCGATCAGCGACTGTTTGAGGGTGGCTAACTGCACCCAGCCGTAGCCGCTGCTGAGGACCTGCGGCAGCGTCAGGGCCAGCAAGCCGACCAGCAGCCCGCCGAGGGCCGGCTTGAGCACCGCGCCGCCCCGGACCCGGTCGGTCAGCGCCACGACACCGTAGAAGGTCCGGGCGTACAGGTAGCCCACCGCCGCCGCGACAATCCCCAGCACCACGAACCACAACAGCGGCCCGGCATCCTCGAAGCGGTATTCGGCGTCCACGAAACCGAACATCGGGTCGAAACCCACCAGCGATCCGAATACCGCGTAAGCGGTCGCCGAGGTGATGAAACCGGGGTACAGCGTGCGGTATTCGAAATCCTCACGGTAGATGATCGACGCCGCCAGCACCGCGCCACCGAGCGGCGCACCGAAGATGGCGCCGATACCGGCTCCGACGGCCACTGACACCAGGATCCGGCCGTCGGCGTCGGACAGGTTCAACCGGCGCGTCAGCAACGAGGCGACGCCGGCGGAGATCTGGGCGGTGGGCCCCTCACGGCCCCCCGACCCCCCGGAGCCAATGGTGAGCGCACTGGCCAGCATCTTCACCACCACCACCCGACCGCGGATCGCACGCGGATCGGTGTGCACCGCCTCAATCGCACTATCGGTGCCGTGTCCGGTGGCTTCGGGGGCGAATTTGGCCACGAGCAGCGCCGACACCAGGGCCCCCGCCGTCGTCACCAGCGGAATCGCCCACGCCCTGGCGTAGCTGCCCGATCCCGGATTATTGCCCTCAATCCGCGGGGTCGGGACCTGGTAGTCGGCCAGGTAGCCCAGCAGGAATGCGCCGGTGTACTTCAACGCCAAATAGAACACCACCGCGCCCAGGCCGGCGACAACACCGATCAGCGTGCCCAGCAGCAGCCACTTGGGAAGATATTCGGCGTTGGTCACGAAGCGGCCCAACCGCCCTCTGGCCCGCACCTCGCCGCCGTGGTCCTCCGCCGCCATGCCCGGCACGCTAGCAGCGCCGACCAAGATCCGTAGGGCCGCTGAAGCCGAGCGGTGCACCGCCCGTGGTCACGCGTGCCGGGTAGGGCGGTCCGCCGAAATCGACGCTGCCGCGACGCCTACTCGGCATCTTCCTCGCTGGCGTCGATCTCGGTGGCCTCGCTGCCCGCGCCGGACGGCCGGCCGAAGAAAAACCCGGCGGTGATCAGGATCTGGGCCGCGGCGTAGGCCCACCAGATCGGCGCTGCCAGCGCCTCGTTGCCCAGCACGAACCGGCCGATGCCGATCATCGCGTCGGACACCGCAAAACACACCGCCCCGACCGCGGTCCACACCGTCGGCAGCCGGGCCAGCAGCGCCGCGCACACCATCGCCCCGAGCACCGCGATGTAGGCGATCACCGGCAGCGTCAGCCCCTCACGGGTCAGCCCCGGCCAAAACCACACCAGCAGCGCCACACACGCGGCAACGGTCACCGCGACCGCGACCAGCCGGCGGCGCGTCGGCGCGGCCAGCGGAACCAGCGCACCCAGATAGCACAGGTGCGCGAACAGGAAGGCGCCCAACCCGGCCACGAACGACATCGGCCACCACGGGATCGCCAGCAGCCAATCCCCCACCGCGGAAAACCCCAACGCCGGCATCAGCCAGCGCCGTTCACGCACCAAGGGATGCGCCGCCGCGGCGACGGCCAACAGCAGCGCCATCGACGCTTTGACCAGCGGCTGCAAACTCCACTGCCCGGTCAGGTCGGCGCCCGGCAGCGAGCGCACGGCGGTCACGGTCAAAAAGATCCCGTAGCCGGCGCCCGCCCACCCAGCGACCATCCATGCACCCGTCACCAACCGCGGTGCGTACGGTGTCTGCATGCCCGTTTCCGGTGACAAGCCACCCGTCGACGCCATTCTGCAGAAGGTACTGGACGCGGTGCCGTTTCAGTTCTCGACCGAGCAAGGTGTCGAGGCGGCGCGCCGACAGCTGGCGGAGCTGCCCCGACGCCCGATCCACCCGGAGCTGCGGGTGCAGGACCGCACCATCCCCGGGCCCGCCGGCGACATCCCGGTGCGCATCTACTGGCCGCCCGAGCCGACCGACCCCGCGCCGGTGGTGGTGTTCTTCCACGGCGGCGGATTCGTCGCCGGCGACCTGGACACCCACGACGGCACCGCCCGCCAGCACGCCGTGGGCGCCGACGCGGTGGTGGTGTCGGTGGATTACCGGCTGGCGCCCGAGCACCCGTATCCGGCGGCCGTGCAGGACAGCTGGGCCGCGGCGCAGTGGGTGTTTGCGCACGCCGGCGAGCTGGGCGCCGACCCGGCTCGGCTGGCGGTGGCCGGCGACTCGGCCGGCGGCACCTTGTCGGCGGTCGTCGCCCAGCAGTGCCGCGATGAGGGCGGGCCGCGGCCGGTGTTCCAGCTGCTGTGGTACCCGGCCACCGTGTACGACGCGTCGCTGCCGTCGTTCAGCGAGAACGCCAACGCGCCCATCCTCGACCTGAAAGCGGTGGCCGCGTTCACCCGCTGGTACGCCGGGGAGGTCGATCTGCGCAACCCGCCGCCGCGGATGGCGCCGGGACGCGCCGAGAACTTCGCCGACCTGCCGCCGGCCTACATCGCGGTGGCCGGTTATGACCCGCTGCGCGACGACGGTCTGCGCTACGGCGAGCTGCTCGCGGACGCCGGGGTACCGGTGCAGGTGGACAACGCCGAGACGCTGGTGCACGGCTTCCTGGGCTACGCCGGGGTGGTGCCCGCCGCCACCGAGGCCGCCGACCGCGGGCTGGCGGCGCTGCGGGCCGCGCTGTGGGGTTGACCGTGCCGATCCCGAAACGGCGCCCCACCCGGTGCGGGCAGCTCCTACAGTGGGGAGATGAGCCGCGCTGCAGAGCAAAACCGTGAGGCGGGGCCGGGGACGCTGCCCGATCACCACGCGCTGATCGTCGGCGCCGGGTTCTCCGGGATCGGCGCGGCGATCAAACTCGATCGGGCCGGGCTGCCCGATTACCGGCTGATCGAGGCCGGCGACGGCGTCGGCGGCACCTGGCATTGGAACACCTATCCCGGTATCGCCGTGGATATTCCGTCGTTTTCCTACCAGTTCTCGTTCGAGCAGAGCCCAGATTGGACGCGCACCTACGCGCCGGGCAACGAGCTGAAGGCCTACGCCGAGCACTGCGTCGACAAATACGGCATCCGGTCCCGGATCCGGTTCAACACCAAGGTTCTCGGCGCCGACTTCGACGACGAGCACGGTTGGTGGCGGGTGCAACTCGACACCGGCGAGACGGTGACGGCGCGGTTCCTGATCAATGCCAGCGGGGTGCTGACGGTGCCGAAGCTGCCCGATATCGATGGCGTCGACACGTTCGACGGTCTCACCATGCACACCGCGCGCTGGGACCACACCCAGGATCTGGCCGGCAAACGCGTCGCCATCATCGGCACCGGCGCCTCGGCGGTGCAGGTCATCCCGGAGATCGCGCCAATCGTCGAGCACCTCACCGTGTTTCAGCGGACCCCGATCTGGTGTTTCCCCAAACTCGATGTGCCGCTGCCCAAGCCGGCGCGGTGGGCGATGCGCATCCCCGGCGGCAAGGCCATCCAGCGGCTGCTCAGCCAGGCCTATGTCGAGCTGACCTTCCCGATCGCCGCGCAGTACTTCACCGTTTTTCCGTTGGCCAAGCGGATGGAGTCGGCGGGGCGCGCCTATCTGCGCCAACAGGTCCGCGACCCGATTGTGCGCGAGCAGCTCACGCCGCGCTACGCGGTCGGCTGCAAACGGCCCGGCTTCCACAACCGCTACCTGGCCACCTTCAACCGGGACAATGTGCGGCTGGTGACCGAGCCGATCGACAAGATCACCCCCGCGGGCGTGGCGACCACCGACGGCGAGCATCACGCCGTCGACGTGCTGGTGCTGGCCACCGGGTTCAAGGTGATGGACACCGACAGCGTGCCCACCTTCGCGGTCACCGGGGCCGGCGGACGCTCGCTGAGCCAGTTCTGGGACGAGCACCGGCTGCAAGCCTACGAGGGGGTCAGCATCCCCGGATTCCCCAATCTGTTCAGCGTTTTCGGGCCGTACGGCTACGTAGGGTCGTCGTATTTCGCGCTGATCGAGGCGCAGACCCATCACATCGTGCGGTGCCTGGAGCGGGCCCGACGCCGGCAGGCGACCCGGGTGGAGGTCACCGAGGAGGCCAACGCCCGGTATTTCGCGGACATGATGCGCAAACGGCACCGCCAAGTGTTCTGGCAGGACAGCTGCCGGCTGGCCAACAGCTACTACTTCGATAAGAACGGCGACGTGCCGCTGCGGCCCACCACCACGGTGGAAGCCGTCTGGCACAGCCGCCGCTTCGACTTCGACGACTACCGCTTCACCGCGTAACGCTGCACCGAAATGTACAAATTATGGCCCAGAAAATGTACAGTCAAAGTGTGGACGTATCTGTGACCGAGTTGCGCGCGCACCTCAGCGATTGGCTCGAGCGAGCGCGGGCCGGTGGCGAGGTCGTCATCACCGACCGTGGTATTCCGGTCGCGCGGCTGGCCGCGCTGGACAGCGCGGGCACCTTGGAGCGTCTGACGGCCGAAGGCGTGATTGGCAAGGCTTCCGCGCCGCGGCCCGTCGCCGCGGGGCGGCCCAGACCCCGACCACGACGGCCGGTGTCTGACCGGGTCAGCGATCAGCGACGCTAACCCGTGCCGCTCGTCTACTTCGACGCCAGCGCCTTCGTCAAACTCCTCACCACCGAGACGGGGAGCTCGCTGGCGTCAGCACTCTGGGACGGCTGCGACGCCGCCGTGTCCAGTCGCCTGGCCTACCCCGAAGTCCGCGCCGCACTCGCCGCAGCGACCCGCAATCACGACCTAACCGAATCCGAACTCGCCGACGCCGAGCGTGACTGGGAGAACTTCTGGGCCGCCACTCGCCCCGTCGAACTCACCGCGACGGTGGAACGGCACGCCGGCCAGCTCGCCCGAGTCCACGCTTTGCGCGGAGCCGACGCCGTTCATCTAGCCAGCGCGTTGGCCATCGGCGAACCCGACCTGATTGTCGCCGTCTGGGACCGACGCCTGCACGCGGCAACTCAAGTGGCCGGGTGCCGGGTCGCCCCCGCCCAACTCGACCCCTAGGCCGACGCCTTTCCCGCGTGCCGGCCAAACATCAGATCTCCTGGACACGTGGTTGCGTGGGTTGCAGCAGCGCCCGCAGATGACGGCGATAGACCGTGCGCCCGGTGTGGGTAAGTCCGAACCACCACCGCCGACCCTCCGGATACACGCTCAGATAGTGCGCGGCAACAAGTTCGGCGGTCAGCTGACCGAGTTCCTCGTCGCTGACCCGCTGGGCGCGGGTGAGCATCCGGGCGTCGACCCGGTCGGGGCCGGCGAGGATCGTGCACAGCATCAGCCGCTGCCGCGGCTCGATCAGCGCGTCCACGACGGCCGGCTGATCGGTGACTTTGCGCAGTGCGGGCATGTCGACGCCGTACGGGTCGAGGCGCCACCGGACCTCGGTGATGGCGATGCCCGTCCCGACCATGGCCACGAACAGCAGCGCATAGGCCGTCGCGGTGCCGCGCTGCGCAACCGCCCCGGCCATGACGGGGATCATTACGGACAAACCAATAACGCCCATCAGCCACATCACGAGATAGGCCCGCGTCGTAAAGAGCCGGAACCGGCGCGGGTGGGCCAGCCGACTGCGCGGGTAGGACCAGCACGAGTACGCGATCATTTCGACTATCAGGCAGGCCTCGGCGGTGAAGATCACCGGAAAATTCGACACGTCTGACGCGCCGAGTGCGGCGAGGGTCGCCGAGGTCACCACCAGGAATACCAACCCCAACCTCGGCGGCTCGTACGCCCCCATCAGCGCCCGCCGGGCGTCGCGCACGTCGTCCAGCGTGCCGGTCCGCTCCACCACTGCCACAGCTGTGAACCTATCCCAGCTCAAGGCGCGTGCCGTGCACCAAATGAGCGGCCATCGGTTACCGTTCTCCGATGATCACGCGTCGCCGAATCTGGCTTCCGGCCTTGGTGGTCGTGGTGGCCGCCGTCGCCGCGCTGCTGTGCTGGGGCCCCCGGTGGCATCATGCCCAGGCGATCCAGGGCACCCGGCTGACCTCGTTTCCGGCCGTCGACCCCGCCGGGCTGAACCCCACCCAGGTGGCGGTCGTCGACCAGCTGCGGGACCAGTTCCAGGCACACCACCCGAAAACGTTCTACTCGCAGGGCAAGGACGAACCGTGGTGCGCGGACTTCGTCAGCTGGATCATGCATGCCGCCGGCCATCCGTTGGCCAACCCGAATTCGGGCTCGTGGCGCATCCCGGGTGTGGGCACCCTGCAGGACTACTACCAGTCGGCCGAGCGGTTCCGGCCCACCGCGTCGGGCTACCTACCGCAGGTCGGCGACGTGGTGATGTACAACGACACCAGCCCATTTCACCAGCACACCAACATCGTCGTCGCCGACGACGCCGGCACCGTGACGACGGTGGGCGGCAACGAACTCGGCGGGGTCAGCATCCACCGGTTCGCGCTCGCCGACGACCCGGGTGTAGTCGGGTTCGGGCTGCTGTAAGTTGCGGCGCGAGCGTGCGCAGATCCGGGATTTCCTGCGGCGTGTCGACCGGGGACACGCACGCTCGCGGGGGGAACTACACCGCGCGTTTGAGGTCGTCGGCTTTGTTGAGTTGTTCCCAGGGCAGTTCGATGTCGGTGCGGCCGAAGTGCCCGTAGGCGGCGGTTTGGGCGTAGATCGGGCGCAGCAAGTCCAGGTCGCGCACGATCGCGCCGGGCCGCAGGTCGAACACCTCGCCGATGGCCTTCTCGATCTTGACCGGGTCGACGGTTTCGGTACCGAACGTCTCGACGAACAACCCGACCGGGGCGGCCTTGCCGATCGCGTAGGCGACCTGCACCTCGATCCGCTCGGCCAACCCGGCCGCGACCACGTTCTTGGCCACCCAGCGCATCGCATAGGCCGCCGAGCGGTCCACCTTGGACGGGTCCTTGCCGGAAAACGCGCCACCGCCGTGGCGGGCCCAGCCGCCGTAGGTGTCGACGATGATCTTGCGGCCGGTCAACCCGGCATCACCCATCGGGCCGCCCAGCACGAACTTGCCGGTCGGGTTGACCAACAGCCGGTAGTCGGAGGTGTCCATGGTGTCGTGGCCGAGGTCGTTGAGCACGGTGTTGACCACCTTCTCCCGGATGTCGGGGGTCAGGGTGGCGTCCAGGTCGATCCCGTCGGCGTGCTGGGTGGACAACACCACGGTGTCCAGCCGCACCGGGGTGTTGCCCTCGTAGGCCACGGTGACCTGGGTCTTGCCGTCCGGGCGCAAGTAGTCCAACACACCGCTCTTGCGGACCTCGGTGAGCCGACGCGCCAGCCGGTGCGCCAACGCGATCGGCAGCGGCATGTACTCCGGGGTATCGGAGATCGCGTACCCGAACATCAGCCCCTGATCACCGGCACCCTGGGCGTCCAGCGGATCAGCCGCACCCTCCACCCGGGCCTCATGCGCGGTGTCCACCCCCTGGGCGATATCGGGCGACTGGGCACCAATCCCGATGTTCACCCCACACGTCGCGCCGTCAAAACCCTTCTCCGAAGAGTCATAGCCGATGTCCAAGATCCGCTCCCGGACCGTGTTGGTGATATCGGCGAACGCCTCCTTCGCGGTGGTGGACACCTCCCCAGCCAGATGCACCTGACCAGTGGTCACCAACGTCTCCACCGCAACACGCGAACGCGGATCGGCCGCCAACAACGAATCCAGCACCGAATCACTGATCGCATCACAAATCTTGTCCGGATGCCCCTCGGTCACCGATTCGCTGGTAAACAGCCGACCCTTATTGCTCACGATTGTCATCCTTCCACCATATAAAACTTAGCTAACCAAATCATATCGTTTGTGGGCTCGACGCGCCCGGGCAGCCCGGCTCGGTGGCCAGGTCCGCACCGCCGGCCGCTACCCGCTGTGCCCGTGCAGAAATGTGACGATGGCGTCCACGATACGACTCGCCATCAACGTCTTGGAGCCGTGCTCGAGGGCCGACTCGGCACCGTCGGCGGCCAGCAGCCAGCCGTCGTTGTGGTCCACCTCAAACGCCTTGCCCTCCCCGACGGCGTTGACGACCAGCAGGTCACAGCCCTTGCGGCGCAGCTTGGCGCGGGCGTGAAACAGCACGTCACCGTTGGCGTCGCCGGTTTCGGCGGCGAATCCGACGATCGCGGCCATATTGGGCAGCTGCCCATCGGTGCGGGCCCGCACCGCGCCGGCCAGCACGTCGTCGTTGCGGACCAGGTCGATCGTCGGCGGCGCCGCACTGCCCTTTTTGATCTTGGCGGGCGCAATCTGGGCCGGCCGGAAGTCCGCCACCGCGGCCGCCATCACCAGCACATGCGCCTCGGGGGCGTGTTTGGACACCGCGTCGCGCAGCTGCTGCGCCGAACTGATGTGCACCACGTCCACCCCGGCCGGGTCGATCAGCCCGGCGGTGTGCCCGGCGATCAGCGTCACCTCGGCGCCGCGCTGGGCCGCCACCCGGGCCACCGCGTAGCCCTGCTTGCCCGAGCTGCGGTTGCCGATGAAACGGACCGGGTCGATCGGCTCGCGGGTGCCCCCGGCGGTGACCAGCACCTTGCGGCCGGCCAGGTCGTAGGGCAAGGCGTCGTGGCGCTCCAGCAGCAGGTGGGCGAAGGTGGTGATTTCCTCGGCCTCGGGCAGCCGGCCGGCGCCGGTGTCGCTGCCGGTCAGCCGGCCCGACGCGGGCTCTAAGACGACCGCCCCGCGCCGCCGCAGGGTGGCGACATTGTCCTGGGTGGCCGGGTGCAGCCACATCTCGGTGTGCATCGCCGGCGCGAACAGCACCGGACATCGCGCGGTGAGCAGGGTGGCGGTCAGCAGGTCGTCGGCGCGGCCGGAAACGGCCCGGGCCAGCAGGTCCGCGGTGGCCGGGGCCACCACGACCAGATCGGCCTGCTGCCCGATGGCCACATGCGGCACGGCCGGAACGTCCTCGAAGACCCCGGTGCGCACCGGCTGCCCGGACAGCGCCTCAAAGGTGGCGGCGCCGACGAACCGCAACGCCGATTCGGTCGGGATGACCTGGACCTGATGCCCGGCCTCGGTGAGTTGGCGCACGACGGTGGCCGCCTTGTAGGCGGCGATGCCGCCGGCGACCCCGACGACGATCCGCTTGCGCTCGTTCACGACTGCTCGTCGCCTCGGAGGCTCATCGCGGACCGCCTGCTCCCCTTACTCGCCTTCAGTGTGTTCGAGCAGGTCGGAGTGGATCTCCCGCAGCGCGATGGACAGCGGCTTTTCCTGCAGGCCCGGCTCCACCAGCGGGCCGACGTACTCGAGGATGCCGTCGCCGAGCTGGTTGTAGTAGTCGTTGATCTGACGGGCCCGCTTGGCGGCGTAGATCACCAGCGCGTACTTGCTCGACGCGCGCTCCAGCAGCTCGTCGATCGGGGGGTTGGTGATGCCCAGCGGGGTGTCGTAGCCACCGACGGACACGTCGAACTCGTCGGGGACGGCCGCCAACGGCGCGTCGGTCTGGGGCGTAGTCACGTAGCTATCTCCTGGCGGGTAAAGACTGGCGTCTGAAGGACTGGTGGGCGGCTCACTCCGGGTCCGGGGCGGTTCCCACCAGCAAGGATACCAATTCGGCGCAGGCTGTCTCCAATTGGCGGTTCACCACGACGTGGTCGAAGTCGCCCTGAGCTGCCAGTTCGGCGCGTGCGGTGGCCAACCGGCGCTGCCGCACCGCCGGCGTTTCGGTACCGCGGCCCACCAATCGGGCCTCCAGCACCTCCCAGCTTGGCGGCGCCAGGAACACCGTGATGACTTCCGGCAGGGCCCGCTTCACCGCCCGCGCCCCGGCCAAATCGACCTCGATCAGCACCGGATGCCCGGCGGCGGCGGCCTCTCGGACCGGTTCGCGCAGGGTGCCGGAGCGGTGCAGGCCGTTGTGGATCTCGGCCCACTCCAGCAGCGCGTGCTCTTCGATCAGCTGCGCAAACTGCTCCGCCGTCACGAAGTGGTAGTCGACGCCGTCGACCTCGCCGGGCCGAGGTGCCCGGGTGGTCGCCGACACGCTGAAGTACAAGTCGGGGATCCGCTCACGCAGACAGCGGACCACCGTGGACTTACCGACCGCGGAGGGACCGGACAGCACGACCACGCGCGCGACGGCCGGGGGCCGCGCACGCGGGTCGCGCTCATCGTCCGGGTTTCCACCCCGCCTCAGGCCATCGTCGGCCTGCATGCTGGCCGGGTTAGGAAAAGTCGAACTTTTCCAGCAGCGCCTTGCGCTGACGGTCACCCAGGCCGCGCAGCCGGCGGGTCGGTGCGATCTCGAGCTCGGTCATGATTTCCTGCGCCTTGACCTTGCCCACCTTCGGCAACGCCTCGAGCAGCGCCGAAACCTTCATCTTGCCCAAGACCTCATCGGTCTCGGCGTCCTTGAGCACCTGCTTGAGGTTGGTGCCACCACGCTTGAGCCGGTCCTTGAGTTCGGCTCGGGCTCGACGTGCGGCAGCAGCCTTCTCCAACGCGGCCGCGCGCTGCTCGTCGGTCAACTGGGGAAGGGCCACGATTCCTCCTCATCGTCATCGATTGGCATCGATGTTTGTTTATCTCGGCCGGGTACTCCAGCCAGCGACGACGACCGTACCCACCCCGCCAGACGAAATCTAACCCCACCCCCCTGGTTAGGGCCACAAATGCCCAGCGTATGGGCCGAGCGGCGATTCGGCGCGACCGTCGGGTATCGACCTGCCGGCAACCGTCCGCGCCGCGCCGGCACGTAAGCAGGTTTCCTGAAAACGTTGTCTAGCAGCGGTTTTGGGCGATTGACACGGTCCGCCGGCACGTCAGGGCGATTCGGCGGCCGGCGGTCACGACAGCACCTGCCATCGAAGCATTGCTGGTTTCGCATATTTTCCAGATCGCGTTGCGTGTCGCGCGTGTCGCGCGGCGTGTCGAACAGCCTTTTCGCCGGTCGAACCGGCAACGACGCTAGGTAGTAGATGCGAATGAGACGGCTGTGACGTGGCGCACGGTAACGCCGCTGGGCCCGGTCTCGACATAGCGGACATGAAGTGGATGACAATCGCAGGGACCGCCGCCGTGCTCGCCGCGACGATGATCGTCACCCCGCCCGCGCTGGCCCGCGCCGACGGCCCCGCGGCGGGCTCCAGCTGCGACAGCGGCCAGCTGAACCTGTCGACGAAGTCCAGCGCCGGCACCGCGGTGCGCTGCCTGGCCGACGAGGGCCGCGGCTACGTCTGGCAGGTCGACAACGGCACCACCCAAACCCCCGAACAGGCCGCGCGGATCGCCCAGAACGCCTGCCAGCGGCTCGGCGCCACCGCCGAGTGCCGGTCGGTGCTGGACAAGATTCCGCACCACCACTGACGCCGAGTGGGAATCGGGCGACGCCGCCGCGGCGTGTCGCGTCGGGAGATTCACACTCGGCGAGAACCTGGGCTCACTTGCTGCTGCGCCACACCCGGTCGAACGGCAGCCGCCAGGCGTGCGGGGTGATCAGCTGATGGATGGCATTGGGGCCCCACGAGCCGACGTCGTAGCCGCGCACCGGCGGCGGATCGGCCAGCAGCGGCGCGGAAACCTCCCACAGCCGCTCGATGCCCTCCGAGGTGGTGTAGAGCGTGTGATCGCCGCGCATCGCGTCCAGGATCAACCGCTCGTAGGCCTCCAGCACGTCGCCGACGGTGTCGGTGTCGGCCAACCCGAACTGCAGGCTGTGCTTGTCGAGCTTCATCCCCGGCCCGGGCCGCTTGCCGTAGAACGACAGCGACACCTTGGACTGGTCGGCGAGGTCGAAGGTGAGGTGGTCCGGACCGTGCGCGCCCACCCCGGATCCCGGCGGGAACATGCTCTTGGGCGGTTCCCGAAATGCGATCGAAATGATCCGCTGCCCCTCGGCCAGGCATTTGCCGGTGCGCAGATAGAACGGCACACCGGCCCAGCGCCAGTTGTCGATCTCGCATTTGAGCGCGACAAACGTCTCGGTGTCCGAATCCGGTGCGACGCCGGGCTCGTCGCGGTATCCGCGGTATTGGCCGCGCACCACGTTGCGCGGATCCAGCGGCACCATGGACCGAAACACCTTGTTCTTCTCGACGCCGATCGCGTCGGAGGCCAGCGCGGTGGGCGCCTCCATCGCGACAAAGGCCAGCACCTGAAAGAGGTGAGTCACCACCATGTCCTTGAACGCGCCGGTCGGCTCGTAGAACGCCGCCCGGCCCTCCAGGGACAGCTTCTCGGGGATGTCGATCTGAATGTGGTCGATGAACGTCCGGTTCCAGATCGGCTCGAACAGCCCGTTGGCGAACCGGAACGCCAGGATGTTCTGGGCCGGCTCCTTGCCCAGGAAGTGATCGATCCGAAAGATCTGCGATTCGTTGAAGGTTTCGTGGATCGACGCGTTGAGCGCGACCGCGCTGTCCAGGTCGGTGCCGAACGGCTTCTCCATCACCACCCCGGCGTCTTTGACCAGACCGGCCTGCTCGAGGGTGCGGATCGCCGGGATCGCGGCCTTGGGCGGAACGCTCAGGTAATGCAGCAGTTTGACGTCACCGCCGAGTCCGGCCGCGGCTTCGGCCACCGTCGTCGACAGCGCGCCCGGACCGGCCGCCTGCGGCACATAGCGCAGGCTTTGCACCCACTGCTTGCGGTCTTCGGCCGGCACCGCGGTGTGGGAGAACTGCTCGCACGCCTGCGCGGCCAGGTGACGGAATCCGTCGTCGTCCAGGTCGTCTAACGATGTGCCGACGATGCGCAGTTCCGGCGCCAGCTTGGACATGGACAGGTGAAACAAGCCCGGCAGCAGCTTGCGGCGCGCCAAATCGCCTGTGGCACCGAACAACACGACAACATGCGGAGCGGCGCCCCCCTTTTCGGTCGCAACCATCGTGGTCCCCCTCAGTACGCCGGCTGGAATTCGCCGGCCGCGACATCCTCCTCGGCCCGGATCACGTGCACCACGGCGTTGATCAGCGCCAGATGGGTGAACGCCTGCGGGAAGTTGCCCAGATGACGCCCGGTGCGGGTGTCGATTTCCTCGGCGAAAAGGCTGAGCGGACTGGCGAAGGCCAGCAGCCGCTCACACAGCTGCTTGGCCCGGTGCAGTTCGCCGATCTCGACGAGCGCCGACACCAGCCAGAACGAACAGATGGTGAAAGTGCCCTCCTCGCCGACCAGCCCGTCGTCGGTCTCCTCCACCTTGTAGCGCAGCACCAGCCCGTCGACGGTGAGTTCGTCGGCGATGGCCAGCACGGTCGCGCGCACCCGCGGGTCCTCGGGCGGCAGGAACCGCAGCAACGGGATCATCAGCACCGACGCATCCAACGCGTCGCTGCCGTACCGCTGGGTGAAGACGCCGCGGGCGTCGACGCCGTGAGCCAAAATGTCGGCCTTGATGTCGCTGGCGATCGCGGCCCACTCGCGGGCGTACTCCTTCTCGCCGTGCAGCAGCGCCAGCTTCATGCCGCGATCCAGCGCCACCCAGCAGAACACCTTCGACGAGACGAAGTGCTGCGGCTCGCCACGCACCTCCCAGATGCCGCGGTCGGGCAGCCGCCAATGCTCGATGGCCTGTTCCACTTGCTTTTTCAGCACCGGCCACAGCTGTTCGGGCACGTGCTCGTCGCGGGAGCGCACGTGCAGATAGACCGAATCCAGCATGGCCCCCCACACGTCGTGTTGACGCTGGTCGTAGGCGCCGTTGCCGATCCGCACCGGGCTGGCGCCGTCATAGCCGGACAGATGCTTCAGTTCGGCTTCGGTCAGCGTTTTCTCCCCGCCCACCCCGTACATCACCTGCAGCGTCTGGGCTTGGCCGTCCTCGTCGACGGCCGCATCGGACAGGAAATGGAAGAAGTTGTTGGCTTCGCGGTCCAGTCCAAGGGTGTGCAGCCCCCACAGGGCGAATGTCGAGTCCCGCACCCAGGCGTACCGGTAGTCCCAGTTACGCACTCCCCCAGGGGTTTCCGGCAACGACGTGGTGGATGCAGCCATCAGCGCGCCGGTCGGCGCGTAGGTGAGCCCTTTCAACGCCAACGCGCTTTGCTGCAGGTATCCGCGCCACGGATGGTCCGGGAATTTGCCGATGGTGATCCACTGCCGCCAGCATTCGGAGGTCTGCCACATCTTTTGGGCGGCTTCTTCCTGGGTGTGCGGCGCCGGCAGCGGCGACCAGGACAGCGCCACGAACGCCTCGTCGCCCTCGGTCATCCGGGTGCGGGCGGTGGCTTCGGGCCCTTCGATGCCCAACCGCAGGTTGGTGGTCAACTTCAGCGTGGGATGGCCCGCCCCGGCAGCGCCTTTGCAGGTGGCGGTGGCCTCCTCGTAGACCTCGCCGGTGTACGCCCAGCGCGCCTCCTGCCGGTGATAGTCGAACGCGGGCGCACAGCTGACTTCCAGCTCCACCGTGCCGCTGACGCATTTGATCGTGCGCAGCAGAATGTGTTCGGCATCCCAATCGGTCGGGGCGCGCCGGTGGGTCTTGGAGCGCTTGTCGGTGTTGTGCCATTCGCCCATCACCAGGCAGTCGTGCACGGTCAACCAGCCGGTCTCGGTCTGCCAGGTGGTTTCCACGATGAGCCCGCCGGGCCGGTACACCCGCTGCGAGGGCACGTTTTGCCCGTACGGGCCGACCCGGAAGTGGCCGGCACCGCGGTCCAGGATGGCGCCGAACACGCTGGGGGAATCCGGGCGCGGCAGGCACATCCACTCGACCGCACCGTTGGGGGCGATCAAACAGGTGTTCTCACAATCGGACAAGAACGCGTACTCGTCGATCGGTGGGAACGGGCTGCGGGTCGACAGCGCCATTTCCAGCGCCCCGGTTTCGCTGAGGGCCGGGGCGGGCTGCCCGTTCCCGACGGCCCCGCTATCGCCGGTGAGCGTGCTCGGTTGCTCGATAACCTCTGATCGCTTCTTGGTGCTCCCCATGGGGTCATCATGGTCCGCCGGCTACGGCGTGTCTGGAAAATGCACTTCTGACCTGCGCGTCATTAAAAACGTTACATCCCGCCCCTGTGGATTTCCTGACAATACCGCGACCACCGCGGCAGACCGAAACGCACACAGCCCGTTGGGATTTCAGCTCGCATTATCAGTAACCTTACGGAGTTGGCACAGCCTTTCCAAGGGTCCGGGGATTAACGTCGT
The DNA here is from genome assembly GCF_041287095.1 of Mycobacterium sp. pUA109. Taxonomy (NCBI): domain Bacteria; kingdom Bacillati; phylum Actinomycetota; class Actinomycetes; order Mycobacteriales; family Mycobacteriaceae; genus Mycobacterium; species Mycobacterium sp. pUA109. Next base: position 64,041 of record NZ_JBGGKS010000016.1, read on the forward strand.
CCATGTCAGCGGGAACACCGCAGATAACGGAAAAGGAGCTGATGTCATGAACGTAAAGCGCGTGCTGTGCGCATCCTCACTGGCCGCCGGGATCGGACTCACTGGACTCTTCGGCACTGGAATGGCAATCGCGAATGCTGCTCCGCTACCGGGCAATGCACCGATCGCTGCCAGCAAGGGCTCGCCCAGCCCGCAGCCGAGTCCCGACATCAAGCTCGACCACCACGACCGCAAGAAGGCCGTCAAGCAGGAAAAGAAGGAACTCAAGCACCACCGCGCCTACGTGACTCCCACCGCGGGTCGCCGCTGAGCACTCCGACTCGACACACAACGGCGGGCCACCATCCGGTGGTCCGCCGTGTCGCACTGTGGCGGCCAGATAGCCATTGCACCTCGCCTGAGCGGCGTCGTCGTCGGGGTCTTCCGGTTAATGCGGACACCATTGTTTTGCCGATACGGCCGTCGATTCAGCGGTTGCCGATCGAATATTTATTTTCGTTCGGGATTTGTCCCCTCGCAGCATCAAATACCGAGTTTTGCGCTCCACCGTGATAGCGGGCGCGGCGCCGTGCCACACCGCGTTGCCCTGTTGACCCGTCACGCGTGCCGGAATCCCGTTGCGCGCCAACACCCAGAGCGCGGATCCAACAGACTCGTTCCCCCCGCCCACGGCGGAATGCTCCGCACCGGCAACAGCTTTGACAACCCCGTCAAATAAGCCGCTCCGATACCGCGCGACTTGCCGCAGTCACCTACGTAATTCATAGCTAAAACAATTTGTCACGCCTGGGTTGTCCGGATACGATTCGGACTCAGGTGGATGGTCCACCTGGGGATTCAACACGGCGACCGGTTCGTACAAATGTGTTTCCGCTGAGTTGCACCCGTTCAGCAACGAAAGAAGAATCGGATGAAGATGCCTCGTTCCCTTTCCCGGTGGGCTCTGGCTTCCGCCACGGCCCTGGCTCTCGGCGCGTTCGGCGTCGGGGCCGGTGTCGCCAGCGCTGATCCCGACGGTGGCGTCGGCGGCGGCGCCAGCAGCAACGGCGGCGCCGAGGTCAACGTCGGCCCGGTCGGCGGCGGCTTCCAGGACAACACCGGCGGCGGCCTCAACCTCGGGCCGAACGGCCTGGGCGGCGGCGTCGACGACAATGCCGGCGCCAACCTGAACCTCGGTCCGGTCGACGGCGGCTTCCACGACAACACCGGTGGGGGCGCCAACCTGGGTCCGGAGGGCATCGGGGGCGGCGGCGGTGAAAACACCGGCGGCGGCCTGAACCTGGGTCCGGACGGCGTCGGGGGCGGCGCCCACGAAAACAGCGGCGGGGGCGCCAACCTCGGCTGGTAAGCGTCGACAGTCCCGCGCGGGCGCCAGCATCCTTGCGGCGCCCGCGTCGGGGTCCCGACTACCGGGCCGACAGATGGGCCACCGCGTCGCGCATCCGTTCCGCGGCGGCCCGCAGGGCGCCGACGTCCGGGCCGGCCCGCAGCACCTCCCGCGACACCGCGGGCAACAGCTGCCCGGCGGCCGCCCCGCCCAGGCCGTTCAGCGTGTCGACGCGCCCGCCCTGGGCCCCGATGCCGGGCACCAGCACCGGACCGCCCAGGGCGCTCAGGTCGGGCACGTCGGACAGGGTGGCGCCGACGACGACGCCGACGGACCCGGGGTCGGGACGCGCCGCCCGATTCTTTGCCGCGGCGGCGTCGACAATCGCCTGGGCCACCGACCGCCCGCCGGCGTCGGCGCGCTGCACGCTCGCCCCTTCGGGGTTGGAGGTGGCCGCCAGCACGAACACACCGCGCTGGTTGGCGGCGGCGACATCCAGCAGCGGCTGCAGCGCCCCGAAACCCAGATACGGCGAGGCGGTCACCGCGTCGGCCGACAGCGGCGAGTCGCCGACCCACGCGGCGGCGTAGGCCGCCATCGTCGAGCCGATATCGCCGCGTTTGGCGTCGGCCAGCACCAGCACCCCGGCCGCGCGCAGCGCGGCGATGGTGGATTCCAGCACCGTGTACCCGGCCGCGCCGTAGGACTCGAAGAACGCCACCTGCGGTTTGACGACCGCGAAGTCGGCGTAGGCGGCCACGCAGGTCTCGCAGAACGCGGCCAGGCCGTCGGCGGTGGCCGGCAACCCCCAGGCCTGCAGCAGCTCGGGATGCGGGTCGATGCCCAGGCACAGCGGCCCGCGCCGCGCCGTCGCCGCGGCCAACCGGGCACCGAAGCCGGTCATCCCGCGGTGCCCGCCGAGGCCTCGCCCAATGCGCTGTGCAGTTCTTGCAGTGACCGCACCCCGATATCACCGCGGATCCCGGCCTCGATGCCCTGCACGGCCGCCGCCGCGCCCTGCACCGTCGTCACGCACGGGATGTTCATGCTCACCGCGGCCGACCGGATCTCGTAACCGTCGATCCGCGGACCGGAATTGCCGTAGGGCGTGTTGATCACTAGATCGACAGCGCCGGCCAGTATCGCGTCCACCGCGGAGGCCTCCGGGCGGCCCGGGCTGGGCTCCTCGAACAGTTTGCGCACCTCGTCGCACGGGATACCGTTGCGGCGCAACATTTCCGCGGTTCCCTCGGTGGCCAGTACCCTAAAGCCCAGGTCGGCGAGTCGCTTGACCGGGAAGACCAGGGAGCGCTTGTCGCGGTTGGCCACCGACACGAAGATGGTGCCGCCGGCGGGCAGCGACCCGTAGGCGGCGGTCTGGCTCTTGGCGAACGCGCTCCCGAAGTCGCGGTCGATCCCCATCACCTCGCCGGTGGACTTCATCTCCGGACCCAGCAGCGACTCGATGCTCGAGCCGTCGGCGCGGCGGAACCGGTGAAACGGCAGCACGGCTTCCTTCACCGCGATCGGCGCCCCGGGCACGCCGTGCGCGCCATCCCCGGACGCGGCCAGCAGGCCCTCGTCGCGCAGCTGAGCAATGCTGGCGCCCAGCATGATTCGCGCGCACGCCTTGGCCAGCGGCACCGCGGTGGCCTTGGACACGAACGGCACGGTACGGCTGGCGCGCGGGTTGGCCTCCAGCACGTAGAGCACATCGTCCTTGAGCGCGTACTGCACGTTGAGCAGTCCCACCACGCCCACACCGTGCGCAATGGCCTCGGTGGCTTGGCGCACCTGCTCGATGTTCTGGCGGCCCAGCGTCACCGGCGGCAGCGCGCACGCCGAGTCGCCGGAGTGAATACCGGCTTCTTCGATGTGCTCCATGATGCCGCCGATGTAGACCTCGGTGCCGTCGCAGAGCGCGTCGACGTCGATCTCCAGGGCATCCTCTAAGAACCGGTCCACCAGCACCGGGTGTTCGGGCGACAGTTGGGTGGCCCGGGTGATGTAGCCGCGCAGGGTTTCCTCGTCGTAGACGATCTCCATCCCGCGCCCACCCAGCACATAGGACGGGCGGACCAGCACCGGGTAGCCGATCTCGGCGGCGATGCGGCGGGCCTGGTCGAAGCTGGTGGCGGTGCCGTAGCGGGGGGCCGGCAGCCCAGCGGCGTTCAGCACGTCACCGAACGCGCCGCGGTCCTCCGCCAAATCGATGGCCTCCGGCGGGGTCCCGACGATCGGCACCCCGGCGTCGGCCAGCCGCTGGGCCAGCCCCAGCGGGGTTTGGCCGCCGAGCTGCACGATGACCCCGACCACGCCGGGGCCGCCGATCCCGGACTGCGATTCGGCGTAGAACACCTCCAGCACGTCCTCGAACGTCAGCGGCTCGAAGTACAGCCGGTCGGCGGTGTCGTAGTCGGTGGACACCGTTTCCGGGTTGCAGTTGACCATCACGGTCTCAAAACCGGCCTGGGACAGCGTCGTCGCGGCGTGCACGCAGCTGTAGTCGAACTCGATGCCCTGCCCGATGCGGTTGGGGCCCGACCCCAGGATCAGCACCTTGGGTTTGTCGGTCTGCGGCGCCACCTCCGTCTCGGCGGCGGGGTCAAGTTCGTAGCTGCTGTAGTGGTAGGGCGTTTTCGCTTCGAACTCCGCCGCGCAGGTGTCCACCGTCTTGTACACCGGATGGATGCCCAGCCGTCCCCGCAGCGACCGGACCCCGTCCTCGCCGGCCAGTTCCGGCCGCAGCGCGGCGATCTGGCGATCCGACAGCCCGTGGTATTTGGCGCGCCGCAGCAGGTCTGCGTCCAGGACGGCGGCGTGGTAGAGCTCGGAGCGCAACCTCACCAGCGCGTTGATCTGCTCGACGAACCACGGGTCCACCCCGGAGGCTTCGGCCACCTGTTCGACGGCGGCGCCGAGCCGCAGCGCCAGTTCGATGTCGTAGAGCCGGCCCTTGGTCGGGGTGCGCAGCCGGGTCAACACCTCGTCGGCCCCTCCGTCGGGGTCCGGGCCGGTCCAAAACCCGATGCGGCTGGTCTCCAGCGAGCGCATCACCTTGCCGAGCGCCTCAACAAAGTTGCGCCCCAACGACATCGCCTCACCCACCGACTTCATCGTGGTGGTCAGGGTGGGGTCGGCGCCGACGAACTTCTCGAACGCGAACCGGGGCGCCTTGACCACCACGTAGTCCAGGGTGGGTTCGAAGCAGGCCGGGGTTTCCTTGGTGATGTCGTTGAGGATCTCGTCGAGGGTGTAGCCGATGGCCAGTTTGGCGGCGATCTTGGCGATCGGGAAGCCGGTGGCCTTGGACGCCAGCGCGGACGACCGCGACACCCGCGGGTTCATCTCGATCACGATCAGCCGGCCGTCGGCCGGGTTGACCGCGAACTGGATGTTACAGCCGCCGGTGTCGACGCCGACCTCGCGCAGGATGGCGATGCCCAGGTCGCGCATCTTCTGGTATTCCCGGTCGGTCAACGTCATCGCCGGTGCCACCGTCACCGAGTCGCCGGTGTGCACGCCCATCGGGTCGACGTTCTCGATCGAGCACACCACCACCACGTTGTCGTGGCCGTCGCGCATCAGCTCGAGCTCGTATTCCTTCCAGCCGAAGATCGACTCTTCGATCAGCACATTGGCGCTCGGCGAGGCGGCCAGCCCGGCCCCGGCCATCCGCTCCAGTTCTTCGATGCTGTGCGCCAGCCCCGAGCCCAGCCCGCCCATGGTGAACGACGGCCGCACCACGACCGGCAGTCCCAGCTCGGCGACCGTTTCGGTGACCTCGTCCATGGTGAAACAGACTCGGCTGCGTGCGGATTCACCGCCCACCTTTGCGACGATGTCTTTGAAGCGCTGCCGGTCCTCGCCGCGTTGGATGGCGTCGAAGTCCGCGCCGATCAACTCGACGTTGTAGCGGTCCAGCACCCCGCCCTCGTATAGCGCGACGGCGGTGTTGAGCGCGGTCTGCCCACCCAGGGTGGCCAGCAGCGCGTCGATCTTGTTGCCGCGCTCGGCCTGTTGGGCGATGACCCGCTCCACGAAGTCCCGGGTGATCGGCTCGACGTAGGTGTGGTCGGCGTACTCCGGGTCGGTCATGATGGTGGCCGGGTTGGAGTTGACCAGGGTGACTTGCAGGCCCTCGGCCTTGAGCACCCGGCAGGCCTGGGTGCCCGAGTAGTCGAACTCGCAGGCCTGCCCGATCACGATGGGTCCGGACCCGATGACCAGGACGTGGTTGATATCGGTGCGGCGCGGCATCAGCGCTCCCCTGCCATCAGGTCGATGAACTGGTCGAACAGGTATTCCGCGTCGTGCGGACCGGCCGCGGCCTCCGGATGGTACTGCACCGAGAACGCCCTTCCATCAACGAGTTTGACACCCTCGACGACGCCGTCGTTGGCGCAGGTGTGGCTGACCACGGCCGGCCCGAAGTCGGTGTCGAACCCTTGACCGGCCTCGCCTTCCAGCGCGAACCCGTGGTTCTGCGCGGTCACCGCCACCCGACCGGTGGCGTGGTCGATCACCGGGATGTTGATGCCGCGGTGACCGAACACCATTTTGTAGGTGGACAGCCCCAGCGCCCGGCCCAGGATCTGGTTACCGAAACAGATGCCGAACAGCGGAATCCCGGCGCCCAGCACCTGCCGGGTCACCGCGACGAGGTGATCGGCGGTGGCCGGGTCGCCGGGCCCGTTGGACAAGAACACCCCATCGGGCCGCAGGTCGGTGATCGCCTCGAAGGTCGCCGAGGCCGGCAGCACATGGCTGCGGACCCCGCGGGCCGCGAAGTTGCGGGGGGTGTTGGTTTTGATCCCGAGGTCCAAGGCGGCCACCGTGAACCGGTGCGGGCCGTGCGGGTCCACCACATAGCCGGCCTCGGTGCTGACCTGGCCGGCCAGGTCAGCACCGAGCATCGGCTGCTGGCCGCGCACCCGCTCCAGCAGTTCCTCGGGCTCGGCCAGCGCGTCACCGGAGAACACCCCGGCCTTCATCGATCCGCGGCTGCGCAGATGCCGCACCACCGCGCGGGTGTCGATCTCGGCCACCCCGACGATGTTTTGCCGGATCAGTTCGTCTTCCAGCGTGCCGGTGGCCCGCCAGTTCGAGGCCCGCGGCGACGGGTCGCGCACCGCGTAACCGGCCACCCAGATCTTGTCGCCCCGGCTCTCGGCGTCCTCGTCGTTCCAGCCGGTGTTGCCGATCTGCGGTGCGGTGGCCACCACGATCTGGCGGTGATAGCTGGGGTCGGTGAGGGTCTCCTGGTAGCCGGACATGCCGGTGGAAAACACCGCCTCGCCCAGGGTTTGGCCGATCGCGCCGAACGGCTTGCCGGTGAAGATCCGACCGTCCTCGAGCACCAAGACGGCTTTGGTGGTGGTCATTGCTCCCCCTGTAGCCAGCGGTCGTAGTCGTTGCGGTTGTCGGCGCGAAAGCCGGTGTCGATCTCGCTGCCCGACGGCAGCCGCCACCGGATCACCAGGATCCCCTCGTGGGTCAACGCTTTACCGACGATGCCGCGCTCGGTGCGGACCGCGATGATGGCATCCTGCGGAATCCAGATCGGTCGACCGGCGCTGCGCTGCACCATGATTCCCTCGGGATAGCGGGTCAGCACCGCCTTGGTGCGGTAGCCCAGGTCGCCGACCGCAACCAGATCGTTCCAGCTCGGCACCAGGGTGCAACCCACATACAGGCCGCGGGTGGCCGCCACGGTCGGCGGCCCCACCGTGTCGGGCACCGGCGGCAGCGTGCCGATCACCGCGGCCTGGCGCTGCGCGCGGCGCCGCCAGCCCCGCACCATCAGCTGGATCAGGAAGCCGATCAGCACCACCAGCATGCCGGCGAAGATCAGCGACGCGATCAGGGTTCCCGAATTCATGCCGGGCACTTTCCGTCCCGCGCGGTCACCGTGCCCCGCAACAAGGTGGCGGTCACGCTGGCCGGCAGGCTCATCGACTCATACGGGGTGTTGGCCGACCGGCTGGCCAGCTCGGTGCCCACCACGGTCCAGTCGGCGTCGGGGTCGACCACGGCGAGGTTGGCCGGCTCGCCCACCTCCAGCGGTCGGCCCTGGTCAGGCAGCCCGACGATGGCCGCCGGGTTTTCGCTCATCACCCGGGCCACGTCGCGCCAGGTCAGCAGGCCGGGGCGCACCATGGTGGCCACCACCACCGACAGCGCGGTCTGCAGCCCCAGCATGCCCGGGCGGGCCGCGGAGAACTCGCAGCACTTCTCGTGTTCGGCGTGCGGCGCGTGGTCGGTGGCCACACAGTCGATGGTCCCGTCGGCCAGCGCCTGCCGCAGCGCCTGGGCGTCGGCGGCCTCGCGCAGCGGCGGGTTCACCCGGTTCACCCCGTCGTAGCTGGCCAGTCGGTGGTCGTCCAGCAGCAGGTGGTGCGGGGTGACTTCGGCGGTGATCGAAATACCCTGCCCTTTCGCCCATTTCAGGATCTCGACGGTGCCGGCGGTGGAGGCGTGGCAGATGTGCACCCGGGCGCCGGCGTCGCGGGCCAGCAGGGCGTCGCGGGCGACGATCGACTCCTCGGCGGCCCGCGGCCACCCGGTCAGCCCCAGCTTCGCGGCGTTGGGTCCTTCGTGGGCGACGGCGCCGACGGTCAGCCGCGGCTCCTCGGCGTGCTGGGCGATCAGCACTCCCAGCCCGGTGGCGTACTCCAGCGCGCGGCGCATCACCAGCGGATCGTGCACGCACAGGCCGTCGTCGGAGAACATCCGCACCCCGGCGGCGCCGGCGGCCATCATGCCCATCTCGGTGAGTTCGGTGCCGCCCAGCCCGACGGTGACCGCCCCGACCGGGTGTACATCCACCAGCCCGACCTGTTGGCCACGGTGCCAGACGTGGTCGGTGACCACCGGGGAGTCGGCGACCGGGGTGGTGTTAGCCATCGCGAACACCGCGGTGTAGCCGCCCAGCGCCGCGGCGGCCGAACCGGTTTCGATGTCTTCGGCGTATTCCCGGCCGGGTTCGCGCAGGTGGGTGTGCAGGTCGACGAACCCGGGCAACAGCACCTGCCCGGTGGCGTCGATCACCTCGGCGTCGGCCGGAATACCCAGCCCCACCCCAATCTCAGCGATCTGGCCGTCGTCGACCAGCACGTCGACCGGGTCCCCCTCGCCGTACAAGCGCACCCCGCGAATCAGCGCCGTCACGCCACTTCCTCCCCCGCGGACCCCGCGCCGACCAACAGATGGAACAGCACCGCCATCCGCACGTGCACGCCGTTGGAAACCTGTTGCAGCACCGCCGATTGAGTGGAGTCTGCCACCGAGGAGGTGATCTCCATACCACGCAGCATCGGCCCGGGGTGCAGCACCACGGCGTGGCCGGGCAGCATCGCCTGGCGGCGCTCGGACAGCCCGTAGCGCACCGAATACTCCCGCGCCGACGGGAAGAACCCGCCGGTCATCCGTTCGGCCTGCACCCGCAGCATCAACACCGCGTCGGCGGCGGGCAGTTCGGCGTCGAAGTCGTGGGACACGGTGACCGGCCAGTCCGCCACCCCGACCGGCAGCAGGGTCGGCGGTGCCACCAGCACCACCTCCGCCCCCAGGGTGGCCAACAGCATGACGTTGGAGCGGGCGACCCGGCTGTGCAGGATGTCGCCGACGATGACGACGCGTCGGCCCTCGACACCGCCGAGGCGTTGCCGGATGGTCAGCGCGTCCAGCAGCGCCTGGGTGGGGTGCTCGTGGGTGCCGTCACCGGCGTTGATCACCGCCGGGCCGCCGTCGTCGCGGGCGGTCCAGTCGGCCAGCAGGTGCGCCGCGCCGGACGCCGGGTGCCGGATGACCAGCGCGTCGGCGCCGGCGGCCCGCAGGGTCAGCGCGGTGTCGCGCAACGACTCCCCCTTGCCCACCGAGGATCCCGTCGCGGACACGTTGATGACGTCGGCGCTCATCCACTTGCCGGCCACCTCGAAGGACACCCGGGTGCGGGTGGAGTTCTCGTAGAACATGGTGATCACGGTGCGGCCGCGCAGCGTCGGCAGCTTCTTGACCTCGCGGCCCAGCAGGGCCTGCGCGAACCGGTCGGCGTCGTCGAGGATGGCGGTGGCCTCGTCGCGGCTCAGGTCGCCGGCGGCCAGCAGGTGTCGGGGGGTCATCGCGAGATCACCACCTGATCGCGGTCGTCGTGTTCGCTGAGCAGCACGTGCACGCTCTCCCCGCGCGCGGTCGGCACGTTCTTGCCGACGTAGTCGGCGCGCACCGGCAGTTCACGGTGGCCGCGGTCGACCAGCACCGCCAGCTGCACCGCGCGGGGCCGGCCCAAATCGCGCAGCGCGTCGAGCGCCGAGCGCACCGAGCGTCCGGAGAACAGCACGTCGTCGACCAGGATCACCAGGGCGTCGTCGACGCCGCCGGCCGGAATCGAGGTGGTCTCCAGCGGCCGCGGCGGTTGCCGCATCAGGTCGTCGCGGTACAGGGTGATGTCCAACGCGCCATGCGCGACGTCAACACCGCAGAATTCGTTGATCTTGCCGGCCAGCCGCTGGGCCAGGGTGACCCCGCGGGTCGGGATGCCCAGCAGCACCACCCGTGGGGCGTCGGGGGCGTCGAGTGCGGTCTTTTCGATGATCTGGTGGGCGATACGAGAAATGGTGCGCCCGACGTCGGCCGAGGACATTAATTCCCGGTCCGTGCTGGCATTACCTGCAGCGCCCATGCGCGACCGCAGACCTCCTTCTCCGCCTCACGGGACGGATCGTTAAAGGATGTCGAACTGCCCGGCAGCCTAGCACCTGCCCGCTAGGCTGGCGAAAATGACCGGAATGCCGCTGGACTTCGACGCCCTGTACCGAGGCGAAAGCCCCGGCGAGGGCATCCCGCCGATGACCACACCGCCGTGGGACACCAAAGCGCCCAAGGACAACGTCCTCGGCTGGCACGCCCAGGGCCTGGTGCACGGCACGGTGTTGGACATCGGCTGTGGGCTGGGCGACAACGCGGTCTATCTGGCGCAGCAAGGCTTCGCGGTGACCGGGCTGGACATCTCCCCGACCGCGCTGATCACCGCCGAACGCCGCGCCGCCGACGCCGGGGTCAACGTGCGGTTCGCGGTGGCCGACGCCACCCGGCTGGACGGCTACACCGACGCGTTCGACACCGTCGTGGACAGCGGCATGTTCCACTGCCTCGACGACGACGACAAACGCCGCTACGTCGCCGCGCTGCACCGCGCCACCCGGGCCGACGCCACCTTGCTGCTGTCCTGCTTTTCCGACGCCAACGACCCGCCCGACCCGGACCGGCCACGCCCGATGGTCACCGAGCAGGCCCTGCGCGACATCCTGGACGGCGCGGGCTGGGACATCGCGTCGCTGACCCCGGCCACGGTGTACCGCGAAGGGTGGGGCGGGGAGATGACGTTCTGGTACGTCGTGGCGCGGCGCCGAAGCTGAGGGCGGCGACCCGGCTGCGCCCGGCTCCGCCGCGTTTGCGCTCGCCGCTAACCTGAGCGGGTGAATCTCGACCGCAATCAGGCCTCGATCCGCGAGGCCTGCGACGCCGGGCTGCTGGCCGGCGCGGTGACCCTGGTCTGGCAGGGCGGGAAGGTGCTGCAGGTCAACGAGATCGGCTACCGCGACGTCGACGCCGGGCTGCCGATGCAGCGCGACACGCTGTTTCGGATTGCGTCGATGACCAAACCGGTCACCGTGGCGGCGGCGATGACCCTGGTCGACGAGGGCAAGCTGGCGCTGCGCGACCCGATCACCGGCTGGCTGCCCGAGTTCGCCGACATGACCGTGCTGGCCGACCCGTGCGGTCCGCTGGACAAGACCCGCCCGGCGCGGCAGCCGATCACGGTCGAGGACCTGATGACCCACCGCAGCGGCCTGGCCTACGGGTTCACCGTGGACGGGCCGATCGCCAGGGCGTATCAGCGGCTGCCGTTCGGGCAGGGACCCGACGCCTGGGCGGCCGCGCTCGCCGGGCTGCCGCTGGTGCATCAGCCCGGGGAGCGGGTGACCTACAGCCACGGCATCGACGTGCTGGGGGTGCTGCTGTCGCGGATCGAGCGCAAACCCTTCTACCAGGTGCTCGACGAACGGATCCTGGCTCCGCTGGGCATGGCCGACACCGGGTTCTTCGTCTCGGCGGCCGCCCGCCGCCGCGCGGCGACCATGTACAGCCTCGGTGAGGACAACACGCTGCGCCACGACGTGATGGGTCCGCCGCACATCGCGCCGCCCACCTTCCCCAACGCCGGCGGCGGGCTGTGGTCGACGATCGACGACTATCTGGCGTTTGCCCGGATGCTGTTGGCCGACGGCGTGTTCGACGGCACCCGGGTGCTGTCCAGCGACGCGGCGCGGGCGATGCGCACCGACCGGCTGACCGCCGAGCAGAAGCGGCACCCGTTTTTGGGCGCCCCGTTCTGGGTGGGCCGCGGGTTCGGGTTGAACTTGTCGGTGGTGACCGATCCGGCCGCGTCGCGGCCGCTGTACGGGCCGGGCGGGGCCGGGACGTTCAGTTGGCCCGGCGCGTATGGCACCTGGTGGCAAGCCGATCCCAGCGCGGAGCTGATCCTGTTGTACCTGATCCAAAACCATCCGACCCTGTCGACCGAGTCCGCCGCGGCCGTCGCCGGTAACACCTCGATCGCCAAACTGCAGACCGCGCAGCCGAAGTTCGTGCACCGCACCTACCGCGCGCTGGATCTCTAGCGCGAGCTTTCCGCGGCGCCGAGATCGCTTTCCGCGGCGCCGAGATCGACGTCAGCGCGCGAAACTTCGAGAACACGTCACGCTAGCGTCGATCTCGGCACGGCTAAGGCGGGCTAAGGTGGGCTAAGGTCAGCAAAGCCGCGCGGCGGCGCTCACAGCATGGCGATCGGTGAGACTTTCACCCCGACCTCCAGCGCGCCGGCGAGTTCCCGTGCCACGTCGTAGTCGAAAACCACGTGCCCGCAGATGATGTCGACGTCGCGTTTGATCCGCTGCAGCGGGTTGTCCAGGAAATGGGCGCTGGCCCCGGACGCCTCGAGCAGATCGCCGATCACCGCGCGCGATTCGTGCACGATGTGCGCGGCGGCGACCCGCGCGTTCGCCCGGGCCGCCCGGTGCACCCGCTCACCGTTGGCCACCGTCGCCTGGATGGCGTCGACGGTGTCGTCGAGCAGTCCTCGCAGCGCGCGCAGCCGCACCCGCGCGTCCCCCAGCCGGATCTGCGCGGCGGGCTGATCCTTTTGCGCCGCACCCGAATAGGCCAGCACCCGGTTGCCGAGTCGGTGCGCGTACAGGTCGGCGGCCCGTTCGGCCGAGCCCAGTGCGGGCATCGCGGCCACCAGCGCCAGCGCCGGCACCATCGGCCAGCGGTAGGGGGCGGCGTCGTGCAGGGCGGCACCGGGGGTGGTGCCGCCGTAGATGTCGACGACGTTGGTCAGCCGGTGCGCGGGCACCCACACATCGTCGACGACAACGTCGTTGGAGCCGGTGGCCCGCATCCCGGCGGTGTGCCACACATCCTCGATCCGGATATCGGCGGCCGGCAGCAACACCAGCGCCGGATAGGGCGCCTCGTCGGGCCCGCAAATGGCCCCCACCAGCACCCAATCGGCGTCGGCCACCCCGGTCGCCCAGGACCACCGGCCGCTGAGCCGGATTCCGCCGTCGGCCGGCAGCCCGCGCCCGGTCGGGGCCAGCGGCGCCGGGCACAGCACCGGCCCGGCCGCGAACACCTCGTCTTGCACCTGCTCACAAAACAGGGCCAGCATCCAGTTGTGCAGGGTGTAAAAACCCAGCGTCCACGCGCTCGACGCGCAGCCGTGCGCCATCCGCCGGATCGGGTCGAGGATCGCCGGGAACTCCGCCTGCCGGCCGCCGTAGCGCGCGGGCAGCAGCAGGCTGGCCAGACCCGAGGCCCGGTAGTCCTCGATGGTGGCCTGCGGCAACCGCCGCAGCCGCTCGGCCTCGCCGGCCCGATCGGCCAGCCGGGCAATGAATTCCTCGGTGACTCCGGGCACCAGCCCGGGCGGTGTCGTCATATCAGGACCGTACCATACCTTTTGGTATGGAAAGCGGACGTGGTTAAGCGCTGGTCGTGCGCGGGATTTCGGCGCCGGGCAGCTCAGTGCCGCAGCATCACATCCAGGAATTGTTCACGGCGCCCGACGGCACGCGGGCTGGGCCGCGAACCTGCCAGGTGCAAGAAGCCGATACCGGCCGCGAAGGTGGCGTTGGCCCGCATGTCGGCGTCGTCGGCGTCGAACCCGTCGTCGAGGAACACCTGCCGCACCGCCTCGAGCACCCGCCGATCCGAGGCGCGCACTGCCGCGGCGATAGCGTCCTCCGACCGCGCCCATTCGCGCATCGCGCGCTCCAGCATCCAGTGCCGGGGGCCGACCAACGAGGTCATCATCCGGGACAGCCGCTCGCGCGGCGGCAGCGTCGCCAGCTCGGCGAAATCGCCGCGGTCCTCGTCGCGCACCGCGGCGAAGGTGTCCGCCAGCGCGCGACGATAGGCCTTCATATCGCTGAAATGCCAGTAAAAGCTGCCCTTGGTGACGCCCAGTTTGCGACACAGCCGGTCGATGGTGAGGGCTTTGACACCCTCCTCGGCCAGGATGCGGAAGCCGGTCTGCACCCAGTCCTCCACGGAAAGCCGGGAATTGGCTGAGGTCGAGGTCGTCATGATCCATAAGTTTAGTTACGGCGCCCGGTTCGCGCTGCTTTTCCCCGCGACCAGACGCAAAAGCCCGTCAACGCGTTCGTGACGGTGCGGTCTCATACGCTCTGAGCCGCCTATCGCGTATGACATTGCACGGTCGGCGCAATTTAATCGACCGACGCCAGCGCGTGCCGCGCGTAGGCGCGCACGTCGGCGTCCACGTCCTTGAGGGCCAGGCCCAACGCGTCGCGTGCGGCGACCTCGGACGCGGCCCATCGGGTCAGCCCCAGCACCGCGGCCTTGCGGACGTCGAGGTGCTCATCGTCGAGTGCCCGCGACAGCAGCGGCAGCGCGAACTCGGCCGGGGCGCCGGCCAACGCCCGGGTCGCACCCACCCGCACCTGCCACGCCGACGCGCCCAAGTCCCGGGTTACCCCGGCGAAATCCTCGCCGCCGCAGCCGAGTTCACCCAACGCCGCCAAGCCCGCCGCCCGCACCAACGGGTCGAGGTCGCCGACCAGACCGCGCACGGTGTCGACGCCGGCGCGCAGCGTGGCCAACGCGTTGGCCACCGCGATCCGCACCTCGCGGTTGTCGTCGCCGGCGGCCGCGGCCACCCCGGCCGCGTCGTCGACCGACACCAACGCGCGCACCGCCTCGATGCGCACCCGGTGGTCGAGGTCGGTCAACGCCCGACGGTACTCGGTCGCCGCGCCCACCCGGCGGGCGGCCAGCAGATACACCGCCGCGGCCCGGACCACCGGGTCCGCCGAGCCCAGATGGGCGCGGGCGGCTTCGGGTTGGCCCACCACTTCGACGAGTTCGCGGGCGCCGTCGGCGGCCGCGCGGCGCACCGCGACATCCGCGTCGGCCAGCGCGTCCAGCAGCGCGGCTGCGTACCCGTCGGGGGTGTGTTCGGTCAGCGTGGCGACCGCGGTGCGCCGCACCCCCGGATCGGGGTCTCGCAGATAGCCCGCCAATTCCGCCAGCGTCGGCTCTTCCAGCGCGAGCACTTCGGCGATCCGCGGCGACGGTGGATGGCCGGCGGCGCCCGGCGTGATCCGGGACCGCGCGGTCGCCGGCGCCTGCCCGCCTAGCAGCGGCGGCTCGGCCACCGGATGCACCGACTGGTCTGTCGGCGGCAGCGCATCCAGTCCGGGCACCGCCACGAAATACGGTGCCACCGGGCGTTTCAGGAATTCCATGGCGCCATCGGCGCGCTTGCGCACGTTGAGGTGATATCCCCACTGCGCATCGTCGCGGCCGGGCAGGTCGGCGCGCTCATGGTAGAGGCCCCACCGGGATTCGGTGCGGGTCAGCGACGAGCGGGCGGCCAGTTCGGCGCAGTCCCGGATGAACGACACCTCGGCCGCGCGCATCAACTCGTGCGGGGTGCGCGCCCCCATCTCGGTGATCTCACCACGCATCCGCTCGAACGTGTGCACCGCCAGCGACAGCTTGGCGGCCGTCTTCGGGGGCGCCACATAGTCGTTGACGAACCGGCGCAGCTTGTATTCCACCTGCGGCTGCGGCGGGCCGTCGGGGTGGCGCAGCGGGCGGTAGATCAGTTCGTGCGCCTCGACCAACTGATCGGTCGGCAGCTGCTGCGGCGCCGCCACCTCGGGCAGCGTCGACGCGGCGTGCGCCCCGGCCAAGTCGCCGAACACGAAGGCGCCGATCATGTAGTTGTGCGGCACGCACGCCAGGTCCCCGGCGGCGTAGAGACCGGGCACCGTGGTGCGGGCGTTTTCGTCGACCCACACCCCGGAGGCGGAATGCCCGGAGCACAACCCGATTTCGGAGATGTGCATCTCGACGTCGTGGGTGCGGTAGTCGTGGCCGCGGTTGGCGTGGAAGGTGCCCCGGGTGGGGCGCTCGGTGGTGTGCAGGATGTTCTCCAGCGCGGTGAGCGTCTCGTTGGGCAGATGCGACACCTTGAGGTAGATCGGCCCGCGTGCGGACTCGATCTCGTTTTTGACCTCGGCCATCATCTGTCCGGACCAGTAGTCGGAGTCGACGAACCGCTCCCCCAACGCGTTCACCTGGTATCCGCCAAACGGGTTGGCGACATAGGCGCAGGCCGGGCCGTTGTAGTCCTTGATCAGCGGGTTGACCTGGAAGCATTCGATCCCGGACAGCTCCGCGCCGGCGTGATACGCCATCGAGTATCCGTCGCCGGCGTTGGTCGGGTTCTCGTAGGTGCCGTACAGGTAGCCCGACGCCGGCAGCCCCAGCCGCCCGCACGCCCCGGTGGCCAGGATCACCGCTTTGGCGCCGACGGCGACGAATTCGCCGGTGCGGGTGTGTAATGCGGCCGCGCCCACCGCCCGACCGTCCTCGACCAGCACCTGCACCGGCATCAGCCGGTTTTCGATGCGGATCTTTTCCCGCATCGATTTTTGCCGCAGCACCCGGTACAGCGCTTTTTTGACGTCTTTGCCTTCCGGCATCGGCAGCACATAGGAGCCGGAGCGGTGCACCCGGCGCACCGCGTATTCGCCGTGTTCGTCCTTTTCGAACTTCACCCCGTAACGCTCGAGGCGCTGCACCATCGCAAAGCCGCGGGTGGCGGTCTGGTAGATGGTGCGCTGGTTGACGATTCCGTCGTTGGCGCGGGTGATCTCGGCGACGTAGTCTTCGGGTTCGGCTTTGCCCGGGATGACGGCGTTGTTGACGCCGTCCATCCCCATCGCCAACGCACCGGAGTGCCGAACGTGCGCCTTTTCCAGCAGCAGCACCTGGGCGCCGTGTTCGGCGGCGGTGAGCGCGGCCATGGTGCCGGCGGTGCCGCCGCCGATCACCAGCACATCGCAGTCCAGCCGCAGCGGCTGGGTGGGGTCGGGGATTTCGATCATGCTGCCACCGAATGTTGTAGCGCTGCCACGATATCCGTGTGCAGCTCGGGATAGGTTGCTCCGCTGCGCGGCTGCGGCACGTCGACCAGGGCCCGCAGCGGCTGACCGGCCCGGCCCAGCACCGCCACCCGGTCGCCCAGTGCGAGCGCTTCGTCGACGTCGTGGGTGACGAACACGATGGTGGTGGGGTGCGCCTGCCAGGTGTCGATCAGCAGCCGCTGCATGGCCGCCCGGGTTTGGGTGTCCAGCGCGCCGAACGGCTCGTCCATCATCACCGCCCGCGGGGCCCCGGCCAGGCCGCGGGCCAGCTGGACGCGTTGCCGCATCCCGCCGGACAGGCTTTTGGGCAGGTAGTTGCCGAACCCGGTCAAGCCGACTTCGGTGATCCAGCGCTCGGCGGCCGTCCGCCGGTCGACGCGCGGCACCCCGCGCAACCGCAATGCCAACTCGATGTTGGACCGCACCGTCCGCCACGGCAGCAGCGCGTTGTCCTGGAACACCACGCCGCGATCTCCGGAGGTGGTGGTGACGGCGGTGCCGTCGGCCAGCACCCGCCCGGCGTCGGGGCGCAGCAGCCCGGCCAACGCGCGCAGCACGGTGGACTTGCCGCAACCGGAGGGCCCGGTGAGCACCAAGATTTCGCCGGGCCGCACCGCCAGGCTCAACTCGTCGATCACCGGCGCCCCGGTGTAGGACAGCCGGACCCGGTCCAGCTCGAGGCTCATGCCCGTGCTCATCGGGTGGTCTCCGCGCCGCGGGGCAGCCACCGGGTGACCCGCCGTCCGATCAGTTCCACGGCGGCCGCGGTCGCGAAGCCGAGCACCCCGATGGTGATGATGCCGACGAACACGTCGGGATAGGCCAGCACCGTGTAAGCCTGCCAGGTGCGGTAGCCCACCCCCAGCCGCCCGGAGATCATCTCCGCGGAGATGACGCAGATCCACGCCACCCCCATGCCCACCGACAGGCCGCCGAAGACCCCGGGCAGGATGCCCGGAAACACCACCTGGCGCAGCACCTCCCAGCGTCCCCCGCCCAAGGTGCGCACCGAGTCCTCCCAGATCGTCGGCAGGGCGCGCACCGCGTGCCGGGTGCTGACCAGGATCGGGAAGTAGGCCGCCAGGAAGGTGATGAACACGATCCCGGCCTCGTCGGTCGGGAACAGCAGGATCGCCACCGGGACCACGGCAATGGCCGGGATGGGCCGCAGCAGTTCGGTGAGCGGGCCGAGCACGTCGGCGGCCACCCGGGAGCGGCCCAGGAGGATCCCGGTCGCCACCCCGGCGACCGCGGCCACACCGAAGCCGGTGAGGATCCGGATCAGCGACTGGCCCAGATCCAGCCAGTAGTCGTGGGTGCCCAACCGGCGCAGCAGGGTGGCGGCGATCTCGCCGACGGTGGGCAAGGTGTCGAACCGCAGCCAAAAACGCACGTGCCCGGCGGTCAGGAGTTGCCACAGCCCGATCGCGACGGCCACCGACGCCAGCCGCAGCAGCCGCGACCGCCACACCGCCGGCACCCGCCGCGCTGCGACGCCCACCGGTTCGGCCGGTGCCGCAACCGGATTGCGCACCTGGACCGCGGTCATGCCGCCCCCGCCACGGCCTGCGGGTAGTCCACGGTGAGGCTGCCGGGATGCGCGTCCAGGTAGCGTCGCGCCCCGGCCGGGGTGCTGAACGGGCGGTAGTCGGCGCCGTCGCGCACCCAGACCGATTTGTCGGCGAACCAGCGGGTGCCCAGTTCGGCGTCGGGCACGTAGGCGGCGCGCACCGTGGCGCCGCGGGCGGTCGCCTCGCGGACGGCCTTGAGCAGGCAGCCGGGGCTGGCGGCGGGTTGGGTAGTGTCGGCGCCGGCCAGCCACAATTCACTGGCCTGGGCGGGGTCGGTGATGGCGGTGTGGCACACCGGGTCGGTGCCGCCCAACACCGACGGGTTGGCGGTGGCGGCGACCGCGGCATCGTAGTCCAGGCCGCGGGCCCGGTACGCCGCGCGCAGCGGCCCGTCGTGCACGAACTCGCCAACGTCCAGGTCGGCGAAGTCACCGATCGACTTCAGGTAGGGCACATCGTTTTTCAGCGCGTCCACCAGCGACGGTTTCACGGTGGTGTCAAACGAGGTGCCGCCCGGCCCGTTGTAGAGGTAGACCACCTCTTGGGGCAGGCCGCTGCCCTCGGCGACCAGGCGCGCGGCCTCCAGCGGCTTGTGGTTGAGGAAGTCGGTGGCGTCGAGTTGGGCCTGCAGGAACGCGCCGAGCACCTCCGGGTGGTCGTGGGCATACGCGCGGCGCACCACCACACCGTGCAGGGTCGGGTAGTTCAGCTCGGCACCGTCATACAGCAGCTTGGCCTTGCCCTGGTAGACCAGCAGACCGGGCCAGGCGACGAATTGCGACAGCCCCTGCACCTGGCCGGATTCCAACGCCGAGGCCCCGACCTGGGGTTGCTGGTTGAGCACCTCGACTCCGGCGCGGGTGTGCGCCAGGGCGCGTACCAAGGTGCCGTGCCCGGCCGACCCGACGCTGGCCGACACCTTCGCGCCGGCCAGGTCGGTCAGCACCGCCGCCGACGAATTGGGCGCCACCACCACCATGTTCAGCGCGCCCTTGGGGTTGTAGCCGGTCACCGAGACGATCTCGGTGCGGGCCCGCGGGTTGGCCTGGGTTTTGGAGCCGTTGATCAGCATCGGGTAGTCGCCCATCGAGCCGATATCGATCTTCTCGGCGACCATCTGCGCGGTGATCGGTGCACCGGTGTCGTAGTCCTGCCACACCACCCGGTATTTGGTGCCGGTGCGGGTGGTGATATCGGCGAGCCGATGCTCCAGGTAGCCCTGGGCGCGCAGCAGGGTACCGGCGGTCACCGCGTTGATGGTCTTGGACTGGTAGCCCACCACCACCTCGACCGCGTCACCGGCCGACGAGGAGTCCAGCGAGCAACCGGCCGCGGCGACGGTTGCCGCGACGGCCACCGCCGCCAGCCCGATCACGGGTCTGTTCATGAAATATCCTGAGGATTAACGAGTTCAGCGAAGGAGATAGGGCATGTTGACGGTGACCGCGCCGGTGGGACACCGCGCGGCGCAGGGCCCGCAGTACCAACACTCGTCGACGTGCATGAAGGCCTTGCCGGAGTCGGGGTTGATCGCCAGCGAGTCCAGCGGGCAGATCTCGACGCACAGCGTGCAGCCCTCGATGCACAGCGACTCGTCGATCGTCACTGGGACGTCGGCGCGATTGTTGACCAGGGTCATGTGCTGCTCCTTGTCAGGCTGCCGCGCATGGTGATTCGGTCACCGCGCATCCGGATGTATTCGAGGTCGACGGGCCTGCCGTCGTCGAGGCTGGTGAGCCGCTCCAGCATCAGCAGCGCCGCCCCGTCGGGCAGCTGCAGGGTGGCCGCCGTGTGCGGGTCGGCCGGGATCGCTTCCAGCGCCAGGCTCGCCGAGCCCAGCGGTTGCCCGCTGACCCGCTCGATCAGCGGGAACACATCCTCGGATTCCAGCGCATGCCCCAGCACCTCGGCGCCGATGTCGGGCACCAGGTAGGTCAGATCCAGGCTCAGCGGCAGGTCACCGAGGTAGCGCAGCCGCTCAATGAACACCACCTGTTCGCCGGGTTGCAGGCGCAGTCGGCGGGCCACCGACGGCGGGGCGGCCACCGGCGTGGCGGCCCGCACCTCGTTGCGCACCTCGCCGTGGCCTTTGAAGGTTTCCTTGAGCCCGAGCAATGCGTCCAGGCCGTGGTCGAGTTTGTGTTGCGCGACATGCGTGCCCACCTTGGGGCCGCGGTCGATCAACCCTTCGGTTTTGAGGACCGCCAGCGCCTCACGAATGGTATTCCGGGAAACGAAGAATTCCGTGGCCAAGTCCTGCTCGGCGGGCAGCCCGTCGTCGTAGGCGCCGGCATGGATTTGGTGGCGCAGCACGTCGGCCACCTGCCGGGCCCGGTCCGCGCGGGGCCGCCGGAGCGGCAGCGGTACGGCGTGGGCCTGGGGCATGCCGCCACGCTATCGGCGCAGCACGGCCGCCCGTGCTGCGCCGATAGGCCCGCTGCGACCGGTCGACGCATTGCGCCGCCCCCGGCCTACCGGCTTCCTGCAGAAAGGGGCCGCCGGGTCGGTATTGCGCCGCCATGCGGCCGGTGGACCGGTTAACAATCGCGGTGAGTGAAATCCAGGGCTTCGCGGGCGGCGGCCGCGGCGGGGTGGGTGTAGCCGGCCCCGAACAGCGCGACGTGGGCGAGCAGCGGGAACAGCTGATGCAGGCCGATTCGGTCGCGCCAGCCGCGGCGCAGCGGATGGACCTGCTGATAGCCGTCGAGCACCGCCTCCAGGTGCGGGCAGCCGAACAGCGCCAGCATGGCCAGGTCGGTTTCGCGGTGGCCGCCGTGGGCGGCCGGATCGATCAGTACCACCCCGTCGGGGGTCCACATCACGTTGCCGCTCCACAGGTCGCCGTGCAGCCGGGCGGGCGCGTCCTCGTCGTCGTAGTCACCGGAGCGGCATCGGGCCGCCACCGCGGTGAGCGCCCGCCGGGTCGCGGCGTCGAGGTGGGCCGCGGCGTGTTCGGCCATCGGCGTCAACCGCTGGTCGGCGTAGAACTCCCCCCAGCTTCGGTGGACGGTGGTCGGCATCGGCGGCGCCTGATCCAGCGGCCCGAAAAAGCCCGGACCCTGCCAGTGCGCGGGCGGCGCGCCGAACCCGGGTGCGCCGGCGTCGTGGGTGACGGCCAACCGCTGACCGAAGTCTCGCGCCGCGTCGCGGTCGGACGGGACCGACCGCAACCGGCGCAGCGTCAAGCTAGTGTCGTCGTGGGCGAGCACCTCGGCGCACGGCACACCGCCGGCGACCGCCGAAAGCCAGTGCAGCCCCGCGGCTTCCCAAGCGAACAGGCCGGGCGGGGCCGCCGCGTTGCGCTTGACGAAGGAGGACGTCATCTCCTTAGCGCAGCAGGCCACGGGAGAGCTCCGCGAGCAGGTCCGGGCGCCGCGACAGCATGTCCAGGTCGACGTCGTGGTCGCCCATCACCCCGGCCTGATAGCGCTGATACACCCCGTCGGCGATGCAGCCCAGTCGCCACAGCGCAAACGCCTGGTAGTAGCCGATATCGGAGACGTCTCGCCCGGTGGCCGTGTGATAGTGGGCGATCACCTGATCGACGGGCCAAAAGCCGTGTTCGGGTTCCGGCGCCCAGCCGATCACTTCCCGCGAGGTCCACACCGCGGCCAACCAACCCAGGTCGGCGAGCACGTCGCCGATCGCGCACAGCTCCCAATCCAGCACCGCCCGCGCGGTGCCGTCGGTGCCCAGGATCATGTTGCCGGGGCGAAAGTCGCCGTGCACCAGGCCGGTCCACCGCTCCGGCGGCGGGTTGCGGGCCAGCAGCCCGTGCACCTCGCGCAGCAGCGTGTTGGCGCTGCCCGAGGCGTCGAGCTGTTTGATCCAGCGGCGCAGCTGGCGGTCCAGGTAGCCGCCGGGCCGGCGCAGGTCATCGAATTCGGCGGTGCCGCAATCGACACGGTGGATCGCCGCGAGGCTCTCCACGATATTGCCGCAGGCCTGCGCCCGGGCCGGCAGCGGAATCCGTTCGGCGGTTGCGTCGCTGTCCAGGACCACGCCGTCGACGTAGCTCATCACGTAGAAGTCGGCGCCGGTGACGTCGTGGTCGCTGCTGCGCCCGATCATGACGGGCAGCGGGATCCCGGTGTGCTGCAACCGGGATTGGATGGCCCACTCGCGCAGCACGTTGTGCGCCGAGGGCAGCACGTTTCCGGTCGGCGGCCGGCGCAGCACCCAGCGGTTCCCGGCGTCGTCGATAACGATGTAGGTCAGGTTGGACCGGCCACCGGGCACCGGGTCGAACGTCAGCGGCGGGCACACCCCGCCGACATACCGGGTGAACCAGTCCGTCACGCGCGCGGCGTTGATGCCGGCGGGCTGCCCGGTCGCCGTTGACGCTGCGTTCACTGCGCCGACGTGCGGGTAGGGGCCGTGGTGGCCGCAGAGTCAATCGTGCGCGCATACCGGGCCAGGGCGGCGTCGGTGAACACCGACAGCCCCAGATCCGGGTTGTAGCCGTGGATTTCCTTGACGTCGAGCTCGGCGAGGAAATACAGGATCCCCTTGGAGATCACCTGACCGGGCACCAACACCGGGAAACCGGGCGGATAGGGCACCACAAACGTCGTCGATACCAGGGTCCTGCCGTCGGCGACGTAGCGGCCCGCCTCACCGAGCAGCACATGCTCGCGGTCGGCCTCGTCGTAGCCGGCGTAGAACGCGGCCCGCATGTCACCGAACGCCGTGGCGCCGGGCGGGCGGAACGCGGCGTCGAACTCGCTGAAGTCCGGCAGCGGCGGCAGATCCGTGGTGATCTCGTCGACCCGGCGCTGCTGCAGGGCGCGGTCGGCGGGGCTGGCCGCACCCTCGACCCGGTCCAGGTCGGTGGCCACCCGGCGCAGCACGTCGAGCAGGTAGTGCACGCTCGACCAGGTCACGCCGATGGTGAAGATCAGCAACACACTGTTGATCGAGGTCTTGTTGATCTGAATCCCGAACCGCTCCATGAGGATTTTTTCGCGGAAGTCGTAGCCGTTCATCCCGGTCTTGCCGATGAACAGGCTGACCCGGGTGGGATCGAGCACAAACTCGTCGGACCGCCACGCCTCGTTCCACTCCGCCAGGGCGCCTTGGCGCACCTGCCGATACGAGCTGACCGCCGAGGCCCGGAACTCGTCGGGCACCAGATCGGCTTCGTCGAGGATGCGGAACCACTTGCTGATCAGCCGGTCTTTGCGGACCCGGTGCCGAAACACCAACGCCATGTCGTAGACGCCGCGGACCAGCTGGAAGCCCTCGATGTCGACCTGGCGACGGGCCAGGTCCAGCGACGCCAACAGTTGCTGGTTGGGCGAGGTGGAGGTGTGGGTCAAAAACGCCTCCACGAACTGCTCGCGGCACAGCGCATTGAAATCCTGGTCGCGGACATGGATCATCGACGCCTGCCGCAGCGCCGACAGCGACTTGTGGGTGGAATGCGTGGCGTACACCCGGATCCGGGCGCGCTGCGGGTCGGGCAGCAGGCGGTGGTGGCGCCACTGGGCGCGCTCGACTCCCTCCATCGACGCCGCCCAACGCCGGTACTCCTCGGCGTAGTCGGGCGAGGCCAGCTTGGTCTCCAGCCGCTCGGCGGCCACCATCGCGGTGCGCTGCCGCGCCCACGGCACCGCGGTGGCAAACGCATACCACGCCTCGTCCCACAAAAAGCAGATGTCCGGCTTGATCGCCAGCACCTCTTCCATCACCCGCTGCGGGTTGTAGACAACGCCGTCGAAGGTGCAGTTGGTCAGCAACAGCATCCGGACCCGGTCCAGCTGCCCGGCGGCCTCCAGGTCCAGCAGCGCCTTTTTGATGGTGTCCAACGACACCGCGCCGTAGATCGCGAACTGCTCCAACGGGTAGGCGTCCAGATACATCGGGTAGGCCCCGGCCAACACCAGCCCGTAGTGGTGCGATTTGTGGCAGTTGCGGTCGATCAGCACGATGTCGCCGGGTCGGGTCAGCGCCTGCACGACGATCTTGTTGGCGGTGGAGGTGCCATTGGTGACGAAATAGCTGTGCTGGGAGTGCCAGGTGCGGGCGGCTTTGTCCATCGCCGCCCGGATGGTGCCGTGCGGGTCCAGCAGCGAGTCCAGCCCGCCGGAGGTCGACGACGTCTCGGCCATGAAGATGTTGCGGCCGTAGAACTCCCCCATGTCCTGCAGCGACCGGGAGTTGAAGATGCTGGCGCCGCGCGCGACCGGCAGCGCGTGGAATTGGCCCACCGGCGCGGCGGCGTAAGTCCGCAGCGCGTCGAAAAACGGTGTGTCGTACCGGCGCCGGATGCCGGCCAGCACGGTGGAATGCAGGTCGGTGACATCGTTGAGCCGGTAGAAGGTGCGGTCATAGACGTCGGGTCCGCCCTCGGTCTCGGCGGCGATCGATTCGTCGGTGAGCAGATACAAGTCGATGTGGGGGCGCAGCACCCGGATCCACTCGCCGCATTCCACCCAGTCGTGGCTGCAGTCGGCGGCCACCGCGTCGTCGTTGGCGCCCAGCAGCGTGTTCATCAGCGGCACCCGGTCGCGGGACCGCAACGGCAGGTCGTGGCGGATGATCGCCGCCTGGATCTCGCCGTTGAGCGCCACCGCGGTGATGGCGTCCTCGACGCTGGCCACCACCAACAGCTCGAACTGCACGTCATCGGACGGGTCGCGCAGCGCCCGCAGGTTCTCGGCCAGGCTTTCCGGCGCGCCCGGCGGCGAGTCGTCGGCCAGCAGCACGGTGTAGAACTGCTGCTGTTTGGCTTTGGCCACCAGTTCCTGTGCGGCCAGCGGCGCGGCGGTGTCGAACAGCGCTGCCCGGTCCCCGTATTCGGACAGCAGGCGCACCGCCAGCGACACCCGGGAACTCAGCGACACGGTGGCCAGCGTGTTCAGGTACCGGCGGTAGGTGGCCAGTTTGGCCGCGCCGGGAAACAGCCAGTACCGCTCGTAGGCGCCCAGCCGGTCCAGCAGCCTCTTGACTCGGGCGGCGTAGTGGGTGGTGTCCTGCCCGGCCCGGTCGACCTCGGTGAGTTGACGGCACGCGTCGTCCAGCAGATTCCAGGTGTCGATGCGCGAGTACGACGGGTTGGCCACCGCGGCCAGCGCCGAAACGCGAAGTCGTCGTGGGCCCCCGTCGTCTCGATACATGTCGTCACCTACCGCTTCCGGATTGTCCACCCGCCGATGTTACGTCCAGGCGCCGGCGGCAGGCCGAGGTTCGGCGTTCGGAGCACGGGTCCAACAAGCATTACGATGTCAGCACCGGCCCGTCGGCCTGGCTGACCGCGGCGATGTGCGTGCTGATCACCGGGTGCTGTATCGGCGGAATCGTGTTCGGCGGCAAGACCAAAGCGTAGGTGCCGCCCCGGTAGGTCCACCCGGGCCGACCGGCACGGCGCGCTGCCCGTTCGCCGAACGTGCGGCTACGGCGGCATTTTCGCGGTTTTTCCGCCCTGGACGCACGCTCGGCGCGACGGGCGAGCACGCTCGGCGCATCGAGTCGTCCGGCGCGACGGGCGGGCACGCTCGGCGCAGTGCGTGGGGCGGCGAGGTCAGTCTTCGTCGCTGCGCCGACCGATCGCCCGCCAGCGCCGCGCCGGGACCTCGGTGACGTCGGACAGCGAGCGCACCACGGCCTGGGTCAACCCCATGATCGCCGCCATCAGCGGCAGCATCGGCTGCAACGGCTTGGCCACCGACCGCACCGTGCTGATGCGGCGCGCGACGACGAGCCGCTCGATCGCGTGGTACAGCCAGGCGCCCACCCCCAGCGCGTAGATCGCCAACGCCGCGGCGAGCGCCGCCCACCCGTAAGCCGCGCACACCACCGCGCCCAGCACCACCGTCGCCGCCATTGCCCCGGCGATCAGCACGCGCAGCTCCAGGCGGGTCACGAGGTGCCGCTCCTCCTCATCGCTTCGCTACCGGCGGGTCACGGTTCCTGGCTGCCCCGCACTGCTTGGGCGGCCGCGCGGATCTGCGGCGTCACCAACATCACCTGCCCCAGCACGCCGTTGACGAAACCCGGCGAGTCGTCGGTGGACAGCTCCTTGGCCAATTGCACCGCCTCGTCGACGGCGACCGGCTCCGGCACGTCGTCGGCGTGCAGCAGCTCCCACACCGCGACCCGCAGGATGGCCCGGTCCACCGCGGGCAGCCGCTCCAGCGTCCAGCCCTGCAGATGCGAGGTGATCAGGTCGTCGATGTGGGCGGCGTGCTCGGTCACCCCGCGGGCCACCGCCGCCGTGTACGGGTGCACCGCGGCCACCTCCGGTTTGGCCGCGGCCAGCGCGGTGCGCGCCTCGGCCGCCGCCGCCGGGGTCAACCCGCGGGCCTCGGCCTCGAACAGCAGGTCGACGGCGCGTTTGCGGGCCTGATGCCGGCCCTTGACCGGCTTGCCGTCAGGCATGGTCAGGCATTCACGCGGCCCAGGTAGCTGCCGTCGCGGGTGTCGACCTTGATCTTGTCGCCGGTGTTGATGAACAGCGGCACATTGATCTGCGCCCCGGTTTCCACGGTGGCCGGTTTGGTGCCGGCGTTGGACCGGTCGCCCTGCAGGCCCGGCTCGGTGTGAGTGATCTCCAGCTCGACGCTGACCGGCAGCTCCAGGTACAGCGGGGCGCCGTTGTGGAACGCGATCTGCACCGGCATGCTCTCCAGCAGGTAGTTCGCTGCGTCGCCGACCAGCGTCTCGGGCAGCGGGTGCTGCTCGTAGTCCTCGCTGTCCATGAACACGAAGTCCGAGCCGTCGCGGTACAGGTAGGTGGTGTCGCGCCGGTCCACGGTGGCGGTCTCCACCTTGACCCCGGCGTTGTAGGTCTTGTCGACCACCTTGCCGGACACCACGTTCTTCAGCTTGGTCCGCACGAACGCCGGACCCTTACCTGGTTTGACGTGCTGGAACTCGACGATCTGCCACAGCTGGCCGTCGATGACCAGCACGAGTCCGTTCTTGAAGTCGGCAGTGGATGCCACGTCGGTATGTCTCCTACAAGATGGTCAGTTCCTTGGGGAACCGGGTCAGCAATTCCGGGTCCTGCCCGGCGGTGTCCGGGGCCACGACCAGCGTGTCCTCAATGCGAACACCGCCGCGCTCGGGCAAATAGACACCGGGCTCCACGGTCACCACGGAGCCCGCAAGCAGTGTACCGGCGGCCTTCGCGTTGATCCCGGGCGCTTCGTGGATTTCCAGCCCCACCCCGTGGCCCAGGCCGTGGCCGAAGCGCTCGCCGTGGCCGGCGTCGGCGATCACCCGGCGCGCCGCGCCGTCCACCTCGGCCAGGTCGGCGCCGGCCGCCAGCGCGTCGCGGCCGGCCCGCTGGGCGGCGGACACCAACCGGTAGACGTCGCGCTGCCAGTCGGCGGCCGGCCCCAGGATGAACGTGCGGGTCATATCGGAGTGGTAGCCGGCCACCAGCGCCCCGAAATCGATCTTGATGAAGTCGCCGGCGGCCAACACCGCGTCGGTCGGCCGGTGATGCGGGATGGCCGAGTTGGCCCCGGCGGCCACGATCGTCTCGAACGACGCCCCGTCGGCGCCGTGGTCGAGCATCAGCGCCTCCAGCTCCCGCCCCACCTCGCGCTCGGTGCGGCCCGGCCGCAGCCCGCCCCGGTCCAGCAAGTCGGTCAGCGCGGCGTCGGCGGCCTCGCAGGCCAGCCGCAGCAGCGCCAGCTCGCCGGCGTCCTTGACCTCGCGCAGCGCCTCCACCGTGCCGGCCGCGCGCACCAGCTCGGTGGTCGCCGGGTCCACCTCGGTGGTCAGCGCCTCAAACCCGTCCACGGTGAGCACGTGGCTCTCAAAGCCCAGCCGACCCACCTTGGCCGCGGCGGCCCGCGCCACCAGGTGCCGCCCGCAGGCCCGCTCGATGGCCACCTCGAGGTCGGGGGCCTGCTGCGCGGCCTGGGTGCGGTAGCGGCCGTCGGTGGCCAGCACCGGCGGCCGCTCGTCGGCGAACACCAGCAGCGCGGCGTTGGAGCCGGTGAACCCGGACAGGTAGCGCACGTTGGTCAGGTCGCTGACCAGCATCGCGTCCAGTTCGGCCGCCTGTAGGCGGGCGCGCAGGTTGTCGCAGCGCTGGGAATGTGTCACGTCCGTCGACGGTACTCGCTACGCTGTGGCCCCATGAGGAACTGGTTGTTGCGCGGATTGGTGTTGGCGGCCGCGATGCTCGTGGTCCGGGTGGTGCAGGGTGCGCTGATCAACACCTTCCCGACGTGGTCGGGGTTGATCAGCGTGGCGCTGGTGTTGCTGTTCGCGATCGGGGCGGTGGTCTGGGGGCTGCGCGACGGCCGCGCCGACGCGATGGCCAACCCGGACCCGGATCGCCGGGCCGACTTGGCGATGGTCTGGCTGGTCGCCGGTCTGGTGGCCGGGGCGCTGAGCGGCGTGGTGGCGTGGCTGCTCGGGCTGTTCGACAAGGCGCTGTACACCGGCGGGATCCTCAACGAGCTCACCACCTTCGCCGCGTTCACCGCCCTGCTCGTGTTCTTGGCGGCGCTGGCCGGGGTGGCGATCGGCCGGTGGCGGGTCGACCGGCAGCTGGCGAAGGCGCCGGTGCGGCACCACGGCCTGGCCGCCGGCGAGGACCGGGCCGACACCGACGTGTTCGCCGCGGTCAGCGTGGGCGGTGCCGAGGCCGGCGAAGACGCGACGGCGGCCGCGAGCGCGGTGACCTCCGGGGGCGCGCACTACCGCGACGCCGGCCCGGTCCAGGAGTTCCCCACCGAGGCGGCCGGCGGTATTGCGCCGGACGAGGAGACCACCGGCGTCATCCGTCCCGAGGACCGGCCGCAGCCCTAACCGGTTTCCGCCAGGTACCGCAGCGCCAGCAGGTAGCCCTGCACGCCGAGGCCTACGATCACGCCGGTGGCGATCGGGCTCAGATAGGAGTGCCGCCGAAACTCCTCGCGGGCATGCACATTGGAGATGTGCACCTCGATCAGTGGGGCACGCAGTTCGGCGCACGCGTCGCGCAGCACCACCGAAGTGTGGGTCAGGCCACCGGCATTGAGGATCACCGGTTCGCCGGCGTCGGCGGCGGCGTGGATCCATTCCAGCAGCTGGGCTTCGCTGTCGCTTTGCCGCACCACCACTTTCACGCCGAGGTCGGCGGCCTCGACTTCCAGGAGCGCCACCAGGTCGTCGTGGGTGGTGTCGCCGTACACCTCGGGTTCGCGGCGGCCCAGCCGACCCAGATTCGGACCGTTGAAGACGTTGATGGTCATCGGGTGCCCACCTCCGCGTAGGCCGCCGCCAGCAGCGACGGGTCCGGGGCCTCGAGCCGGCCGGGTTTGGCCAGCGCGTCCAGCACGACGAACCGCAACACGCCGGCCCGGGTCTTCTTGTCGCCAGCCATGTATTCCAGCAGCTGGGGCAGCGCGTCGGCGTCGTAGCTGACCGGCAAACCCAGCGACGTCAGGATCGTCCGGTGCCGGTCGGCGGTGGCGTCATCAAGCCGGCCGGCCAGCCGGCCCAGCTCGGCGGCGAACACCAACCCCACCGACACGGCCGCGCCGTGCCGCCACTGGTAGCGTTCCCGGCGCTCGATCGCGTGCGCCAACGTGTGCCCGTAGTTGAGGATTTCGCGCAGCTGCGACTCTTTTTCGTCGGCGGCCACGACCTCGGCCTTGACGATGATCGCCCGGCGGATCAGCTCGGGCAGCACCGCACCGGCGGGGTCCAGCGCGGCGGCCGGGTCGGCTTCGATGAGGTCCAGGATCACCGGGTCGGCGATGAAACCGGCCTTGACGATTTCGGCCATGCCGGCCACGATCTCGTTGCGCGGCAACGTTTCCAGGGTCGCCAGGTCGACCAGCACCGCGGCCGGCTGGTGGAAGGCGCCCACCAGGTTCTTGCCGGCGTCGGTGTTGATGCCGGTTTTGCCGCCGACGGCCGCGTCGACCATGCCCAGCAGGGTGGTCGGCACGTGCACGATCGACACCCCGCGCAGCCAGGTCGCCGCGGCGAAGCCGGCCACATCGGTGGCCGCGCCGCCGCCCAGGCTAACCAACGCGTCTTTGCGGTCGATCCCGATGCGGCCCAACACTTCCCAGATGAAGCCGACGACCGGCAGATCCTTGCCGGCTTCGGCGTCGGGGATTTCGATGCGGTGCGCGTCGATGCCCCGCTCGGCCAGGTAGCTGCGGACCGCTTCGGCGGTTTCGGTCAGCGTCGGCTGGTGCAGGATCGCGACCCGGTGCCGCCCGGCCAGCACCTCGCCCAGCTCGCCAAGCAGCCCGGTGCCGATCAGCACCGGGTACGGCGGGTCGACGGCCACCTGCACGGTGACCGGCGCGGTGTCGGCGGTCATTTGCGGATCCCGGCCCGCCGGGCGGCCAGCGCGGCGGGCGTGGCCGGGGTGGGCGGCGACGACGGCTCGGCGGTACCGGCCGCGGTCTCCAGTTGCACCGGCGGGGACTTGCGGGCCGGGGAACGGCGCCACCGCGCCGAGCTGGGCCGCCGCCGCGCGGGCGCCACCGGGTTCTCCAGCCGCGCCACGATGTAGCGGACCACCGCGCCCGGGTTGCGCCGGTTGGTGTTCACCCGAAACGTCGCGACCCGGCGGTACAACGGAACCCGGTGGGCCATCAGGGCCCGGAATTTCTCGGCGCGGTCCCCGCCGGCCAGCAGCGGCCGGACCGTGTTGCCGCCGGTGCGCCGCACCCCTTCGGCGGCGCTGATCTCCAGGAAGACCACGGTGTGCCCGGCCAGCGCGTCGCGGACCCCGTCGGTGGTGACGGCGCCGCCGCCCAGCGACAGCACCCCGTCGTGCTCGTCGAGGGCCTGCCGGATCACCTGCTCCTCGATGCGGCGGAACTCGGCTTCCCCGTCGGTGGCGAAGATGTCGGCGATGGTCCGTCCGGTCTGCTGCTCGATCGCGGCGTCGGTGTCGAGCATGTCCACCCCCAGCGTCTTGGCCAGCCGACGCCCGATCGTGGACTTACCCGAGCCGGGCAGCCCCACCAGTACGGCCTTGGGCGCCATCACCCCGAGGCCCGCACGTCGTCGGTCGCCGGTTCCCGCTCGGCCACCGCGTGCCGGTAGGCCTCGATGTTGCGTCGGGTTTCGGTCAGCGAGTCGCCGCCGAACTTCTCCAGCGCGGCGCGAGCCAACACCAGCGCCACCATGGTTTCGACGACCACCCCGGCGGCGGGGACCGCGCACACGTCGGAGCGCTGGTGGATGGCGACGGCCTCCTCGCCGGTGGTCATATCCACGGTGGCCAGCGCCCGCGGCACGGTGGAGATCGGTTTCATCGCCGCCCGCACCCGCAACGGTTGGCCGTTGGTCATGCCGCCTTCGAGCCCACCGGCCCGGTTGGTGGAGCGCACCACGCCGTCGGGGCCCGGATACATCTCGTCGTGGGCGGCGCTGCCGCGGCGGCGGGCGGTGGCGAACCCGTCGCCGATCTCGACGCCCTTGATCGCCTGGATGCCCATCACCGCGGCGGCGAGCTGCCCGTCGAGCCGGTTGTCGCCGCTGGTGAACGACCCCAGCCCGACCGGCAGGCCGCTGGCGACCACCTCCACCACGCCGCCGAGGGTGTCGCCGTCCTTCTTGGCGGCTTCGATCTCGGCGATCATGGCTTCCTCGGCCGCCTTGTCGTAGGCCCGCACCGAGCTGGCGTCGATGCCGGGCAGGTCGGCGGGCTGCGGCGGCGGGCCGTCGTAGGGTTCCGACGCGCCGATCGACACGACGTGCGAGAGCACCTCGACGCCGAGGGCCTGCTTGAGGAACTGCCGCGCGATCGTCCCGGCGGCCACCCGGGCGGCCGTCTCGCGGGCGCTGGCCCGCTCCAACACCGGCCGGGCGTCGTCGTAGCCGTACTTGAGCATGCCGGCGTAGTCGGCGTGGCCGGGCCGGGGCCGGGTCAGCGGCGCGTTGCGGGCCACGTCGAGTTGGGCGGGGTCGACGGGGTCGGCGGCCATCACCTGTTCCCACTTGGGCCATTCGGTGTTGCCGATCTCCACGGCGATCGGCCCGCCCAGGGTGGCGCCGTGCCGCACCCCGGCCAGCAGCGTCACCTGGTCGCGCTCGAACTTCATCCGGGCGCCGCGGCCGTAGCCGAGCCGGCGGCGGGCCAGCTGGTCGGCGATGTCCTCAGACGTGATCGTCACCCCGGCGACCATGCCTTCGACGACGGCCACTAACGCGCGGCCGTGGGATTCACCGGCGGTCGTCCAACGCAACACGTGTCCCATCTTCCCATGTCGGGTGCTACCGGCCCAAAAACCGGGCCCGTGCCGCCCGGCGACACCCAACGTGCGCTCAGGGTGGAATCTGGGCGCGATTGTCGCCCTGGCTGCACACTCGGCGATCGGTGACCCGCGGACTAGGTGTGCGTCTTGGTTCGGGATGCGACGACGTAGCCGGGGTCGTCGTCGGAATTGAGAGTGAGATCCCAGTTAGTGTGGTCCGCCAAGTGGTGATAGATCCGCCGCGCAAGGCGTTGACGGGTAGCGACATCGCCCGCGTGGTACACCTCGACGATCCACTGTCCCGGGTAATCGCTGTGCGGGTATAGCAGGACTCGTGTGCGGTCATCGACCTGCAGATAGGGCCGACCGTCGTGCAAGCAAGACACTGGCACCGACAGCAGGGCGGAGACGGTCTCCGCAACTTGGTTCATCGAGTCGGCGCCAGCGATGTCGATGTCGTCTACAGCCGCCACTGTGGCACCTCCTCACCAACTACTCGCATCGCCATCCGATCGACCACCATGATAGTGACGATCCTGTCGGGGTACTGGTCGCAAAGCCGCTGCATGGCGGGCGCTACCTCATCGATCGCAAGCGACGAACTGGAGATGTCCACGATGAACCGTGGTCCTTGGTTGTCGCGCCGCTTCTTTACCTGGGTTTGAATGTTTCCCGTCCTGCTCGATGAGGACCACTTGAAATCGGCCAGTACATCATTGACGTACGCGTCGGCCGTCGACTCAACGTCTGCTTCACGCAGCACGACGCGGAAACCGAACTTCGCCAACCGAGCCGCGGTGTCGAGTTCGTGCTGTGCTACATGGCGCACCCGCGAGCGATCGACACTGCCCCGACAACCCGCATCGCCGCCCTGCATAGCCGAACCACACCTACACCGCGGCCAGCGTGACGGGCAACGCGCAGACAGAAATTGCGGAAGCCGTCTTCGGAATGGTGTTCATGGCGAAACCTGTCGTCGTGTGTACGAGCTGGTAGTACCAACGGCCTACGACATGTTCGGGCACCCGGTCAGGCCTCAGGAACCTCAGCAGCCTCTTGCGTCGCTGTCCGGAGGATTAGGGCCTTCGCGGAACGGATATCGCCATTGATAGCAGACCAGCGGTGATATCGGATATGCCATCGACTTCGAGCAATACCACCTGGTTGGGAGCGGATGCCGGAGTGGCTCCTGGTAGCCAAGTGGCCAGACGTAGCCAAGTGACCGGGGGGTGCTGCGCGTCACCCGGAAGAAATGCTCACCACAGCACCAGCCCCACCGCGACGGCGCTGGCCACACACATCCCCACCCCGTGCGCCACCACGCGCACCCCGCGCAGCAGCGCCCACCCCGCGGTCAGCACCGGCGCGCCCAGCGCCGCCAACACCCACACGTCGACACCGAAACACCCGGTCAAAGCGCCGACACCGAGCGCCAGCTTGACGTCCCCGGCGCCCAACGCCGTCGGCACCACCAGGTGCACCAGCAGATACACCCCGGCCAGCGCCAACGCCCCCGCCGCCGCCGGCCCGCCGCGGCCGGCCAGCGCGGCACCGGCCAGGATCGACACCGCGCCGGGCAGGGTGAGCCAGTTCGGCAGCCGACGGCACACCGCGTCGTAGCCGCTGAGCGCCCCCAGCCACAGCAGCACCGCCCCCGCCAGCATGCGGCAGGCTAACCCAGCGCCGCCTCCATCGCCGCTCGCGGAGCCGGGCGCCCTGTGAACAATTCCACCTGGGTGAACGCCTGATGCAGCAACATCTGCAGGCCGCTGATCACCCGGCCACCGGCGGTCGCCACCGCCGCCGCCAGCGGCGTCGGCCACGGGTCGTAGATGGCGTCCAGCAGCACCGGCACCGGCGCCAGCACCGGCGCGTACCGCGCGGCCACCTCGGCCGGCACGGTGGACACCAGCGCCGCCGAGGCCGCCGCCACCTCGGCCAATCCGGCATCGTCGAGGCCGCAGAAGACGGTCGGCACCCCCAGCCCGGCGCCGAGGTCCACCAACCGGGCGGCCTTGTCCGGGTTGCGGGCCACCACGGTGATCCCGTCGACGCCGAGATCGGCCAGCGCCGCCACCGCCGCCGGGGCGGTCCCGCCCGAGCCGAGGACCACGGCGCGCCCGGACACCGCGCCCAGTGCGCCGCGCACCCCGTCGATGTCGGTGTTGTCGGCGTGCCACCCGTCGGCGCCGCGTACCAAGGTGTTGGCCGAGCCGACCAACTCCGCGCGCGCCGTCGCCGAGTCGGCGCACGCCAGCGCGGCGAACTTGCCCGGCATGGTCACCGACACCCCGACCCACTCCGGCCCGAAACCGCGGACCAGCCGCGGCAACTCGTCGGCGCCGCAGTCGATGCGGTCATAGCTCCAGTCGTGCAGGCCCAGCGCGCGGTAGGCCGCCAGATGCAGCTGCGGGGAGCGCGAATGCGCGACCGGCGACCCCAGCACGGCCGCCTTGCGGGCGCTCATCGGGTGCTGTCGAGGACACCGTTGCGTCGGGCCAGCTCGATGTTGGCCAGATGCTGCTGGTAGTCCCGGGTGAACAGCGTGGTGCCCGCGTCGTCGATGGTCACGAAGTACAGCCAGTCCCCCTCCGCCGGCCGCTCGGCCGCACCGAGCGCCTCCACCCCGGGGGAACAGATCGGGGTGGCCGGAAGCCCGTGCAGCAGATAGGTGTTCCACGGCGTGTGCTGGGCGCGGTCGGCGTCGGTGGTGGCCACCTCCCGACGGTCCAACGGGTAGTTCACCGTCGAGTCGAATTCCAGGCTGCGGTGCTCGTTGAGCCGGTTGTAGATGACCCGGGCCACCTTGGGAAAGTCCTGTGGCTTGGCTTCGCGCTGCACCAGCGCCGCCACCACCAGCACGTCGTAGGGCGTCATGTTCAACGCGGTGGCGGTGTCCTGCAGCCCGGACTGCGCGTAGCTGGCGGCGCTGTCGGCGATCAGGGTGCCCAGGATTTTCTGGGCCGAGGCCGACGGGTTGACGTTCCAGGTGCCCGGCGCGATCAGGCCCTCGACCCGGCGATGGTCGTCGCCCATCGCCGTCACCTGCTGGGTGGCCCAGGGCGGCACCGACAGCGCGGCCAGCGGGCCGGTGCCGGCCGCCGCCCGCAGGTCGTCCACGTTGACGCAGCGCCGGTCCCCGTCCAGATCCACGCAGCTGGCCTTGGAGATCAGGCTGAAGATGCCGTCGGTGACCGCGTTGGATTTCATGTCGGTGGTGTCGTCGAGCTGACGGCCCTCCGGGATCACCAGCCGGCCCACCCGGTTGTTGGGGTCGACCAGCCGCGTGACCGCCGACGATGCCGGGATCTCGGTGCGGGTCTTATAGAAACCGGGCTGGATCGCCGAAATCTTGGAGTTGCCGTGCGCGGCGTCGACGAACGCCTTGACGGTTTTCACCACACCGTGGGTGTGCAGCGTCTCGGCGATCGCGGTGGTCGAGTCGCCGGTGTGGACCTCGATCACCAGATCCCGTTTGCCGTCGCCGCGGTAGTCGTTAGACGGGCCGGAAAAGCTGTGCCACAGCTTGGAGCCGAGGAACACCGCGGCCACGATGACCACGATCAGCGCGGCGATGGCGAACCCGCTGGCGAGGCGATGCCGGCGGTGACCCCGCTGGGCCCGGTTGCGCTCGGCGCGGCTCATCGCCCGGCGGGGCGGTCCGACGGCCTCCGGGCGGGCTCGGCGGGATTCAGGCACCGTTGACCCCCCCGGGCGGCGTCAGCGCGCCGCGCTGCTGATCCAGCCAGCTCTGCAGGATCGCCACCGCCGCCGCCTGGTCGATGATGCCGCGTTGGCCCTTGGCGCGTATCCCGGCGGCCCGCAGCGACCGCTGCGCGCTGACCGTGGTCAGCCGCTCGTCGGCCAGCCGCACCGGGATCGGGTCGATGCGCCGCGCCAACGCGTCGGCCAGGTGGATCGCATCGCGGGCCGCGGGCCCGGTCCGGTCGGCCAGGGTGCGCGGGAAGCCGACCACGACCTCGACGGCCGCGTACTCGGCGACCAGCTCGGCGATCCGGGCCAGGTGGGTATTGGACTTCTCCCGACGCACGGTCTCCACCGGGGTGGCCAGGATGCCGTCCGGGTCGCTGCAGGCCACCCCGATCCGCACACTGCCCACGTCGATGCCCAGCCGCCGCCCCCGGACCGGCCCGGCGGGCCGGTCCGGCAGACGATGTGTGTCGGTCACCGGCTAACTCCGCGCGATCTCGGCCCGGACCGCGTCGAGAGCAGCCTCGATCCCGGACGGATTCTTCCCCGACCCCTGTGCCAGGTCGGCCTTGCCGCCGCCGCGGCCGTCCACCTGCACCGCCAACGCTTTGACCAGGTCGTTGGCGCGCAGCCCGGCGTCCTGGGCGGCGGCGTTGACGGCAACCGCGTAGGGCACCGAGTCGTCGCCCTCGGCGATCAACGCCACCACGGCGGGATCGCTGCCGAGCTTGCCGCGGATATCACCGACCAGCGACCGCAGGTCCCCCGCCGTCATCCCGCCGGACATCCGCTGCGCCACCAGTCGGACATTACCGATGCGCTCGGCGCCGGCGGCGGCATTTGCGGCGGCGGCCCGCGCCGAGGCCAGTCGGGCGCGTTCGAGTTCCTTCTCGGCGGCCTTGAGCCGGTCCACCAGGGTGGCCACCCGGGCCGGCACCTCCTCGGAGGGCACCTTGAGCGACGACGCCAGCCCCGCCATCAGGGCCCGTTCCTTGGCCAGGTGCCGGAACGACTCCAACCCGACGTAGGCCTCCACCCGGCGCACCCCGGAACCCACCGAGGACTCGCCCAGGATGGTGACCGGGCCGATCTGCGCCGAGTTGTGCACGTGGGTGCCGCCGCACAGCTCCAGCGAGAACGGGCCGCCGATCTCGACCACCCGGACCCGCTCGGGGTAGCGCTCCCCGAACATCGCCATGGCGCCCATCGCCTTGGCTTTCTCCAGCTCTTCGGTGAAGGTGTGCACCGCGAAGTCGGCTTGCACCGCCTCGTTGGTGACCTCCTCGACCTGGCGGCGCTGCTCGTCGGTCAACGGGCCCTGCCAGTTGAAGTCGAACCGCAGATACCCGGGCCGGTTCAGCGACCCGGCCTGAACGGCGTTGGGCCCCAAGACTTGCCGCAGCGCGGCGTGCACCATGTGGGTGCCCGAATGACCCTGGGTGGCGCCTTTGCGCCACGCCGGGTCCACCGCGGCGATGACGGTGTCGCCCTCGACGAATTCCCCGGACTCCACGTTGACCCGGTGCACCCACAGTGTTTGGGCAATCTTTTGTACATCGGTGACGGCGGCCTTGGCAGTGGCGCCGCCACTGATCGTGCCGGCGTCGGCGATCTGCCCGCCGGCTTCGGCGTACAGCGGGGTGCGGTCCAGCACCAGCTCCACCCGGTCGGCGCTCACCGCGTCACCGTGACTCACCACCGGCACCCGTTTGCCGTCGACGAACACGCCCAGGATCCGCGCCTCCGAGGTCAGCTCGTCGAACCCGGTGAACTCGGTGGGCCCGGCGTCGATCAGCTCCCGGTAGGCGCTCAGGTCGGCGTGGGCGTGTTTGCGGGCGGCGGCGTCGGCCTTGGCGCGTTGCCGCTGCTCGGCCATCAGGGTGCGGAACCCGGCTTCGTCGACGGCCAGGCCGGCTTCCGAGGCCATCTCCAGGGTGAGCTCGATCGGGAAGCCGTAGGTGTCGTGCAGGGTGAACGCGTCGGTGCCGGACAGCACCGTGGCACCGGCGGCCTTGGTGGCCTGGGCGGCGTCGTCGAACAGCTTGGACCCGGACGCCAGGGTGCGGTTGAACGCGGTCTCCTCGGCCACCGCGATCCGGTGGATCCGATCGAAGTCGCTGACCAGCTCCGGATACGACGGGCCCATCGCGTCGCGGACGCATGCCATCAGCTCGCCGACGATGGGGCCGTCGATGCCCAGCAGCTTGGCCGAGCGGATCACCCGGCGCAGCAGGCGGCGCAGCACGTAGCCGCGGCCGTCGTTGCCGGGGCTGACGCCGTCGCCGATCAGGATCGCCGCGGTGCGGGAATGGTCGGCGATGATGCGGTAACGCACGTCGTCGTCGTGGCTGCCGATGTCGTAGCCGCGGGGAGCTTTGCGGGCCACGGTGTCGATCACCGGCCGCAGCAGATCGGTTTCGTAGACGTTGTGCACGCCCTGCAGCAAAAACGCCACCCGCTCGACACCCATCCCGGTGTCGATGTTCTTGCGCGGCAACGGCCCCAGCACCTCGAAGTCCTCTTTGGAGGCGCCCTCGCCGCGCTCGTTTTCCATGAACACGAGGTTCCAGATCTCGAGGTAGCGGTCCTCGTTGGCGATCGGGCCGCCGTCGACGCCGAATTCCGGGCCGCGGTCGTAGTAGATCTCCGAGGACGGGCCGCACGGGCCGGGGATGCCCATCGACCAATAGTTGTCGGCCATGCCGCGGCGCTGGATCCGGTCGGCGGGCAGACCGGCGATCTGCTGCCACAGCCCCACGGCCTCGTCGTCGTCCAAATAGACGGTGACCCACAGCTTCTCCGGGTCAAACCCGTAGCCACCGTCGTCGATGCTGGCGGTCAGCAGCGACCACGCCAACTCGATGGCGCGCTTCTTGAAGTAGTCGCCGAACGAGAAGTTGCCGGCCATCTGGAAGAAGGTGTTGTGCCGGGTGGTGACCCCGACCTCGTCGATGTCGGGGGTGCGGATGCATTTCTGGATGCTGGTGGCCGTCGGGTACGGCGGGGTGCGCTGGCCGAGGAAGTACGGCACGAACTGCACCATGCCGGC
The DNA here is from genome assembly GCF_041287095.1 of Mycobacterium sp. pUA109. Taxonomy (NCBI): domain Bacteria; kingdom Bacillati; phylum Actinomycetota; class Actinomycetes; order Mycobacteriales; family Mycobacteriaceae; genus Mycobacterium; species Mycobacterium sp. pUA109. The sequence goes on from NZ_JBGGKS010000016.1 coordinate 103,388, forward strand.
GTTGACGAACAGCAGGTTGGGGTCGTCGAGGATCACCGAGGCGCTGGGCACCTCGGTGTGGCCCGCCTTCACGAAATGATCGAGGAACCGTTTCCTGATCTCGTGTGTCTGCACTTGAAGTCGCTTTCCTGCCGCATCGCACCTTATTAACGGCACTACAGTACCGGTCTTCTCATTCCCTCTTTTACGCCAACGAAGCGGCGGCTGTGGCCGCGGTCACCGGGGCTACCGCGCCGTGGCAGCCCCAACAAAACTCAGCCGTACCGTTCGCCGCGGGTTGTCCCGGTTGAGGTCGACCAGCACCACGGACTGCCAAGTGCCCAGCAGCGGCGCCCCGTCGGCGACCGGCACCGTGATCGACGGCGCCACCAGCGCCGGCATCACGTGGTCGGCGCCGTGGCCCGGTGACCCGTGGGCGTGGCGGTAGCGGTCGTCGCGGGGCAGCAGCCGCTCCAGCGTGTCGACCAGGTCGGCGTCGCTGCCGGCGCCGGTCTCGATGATGGCCACCCCGGCCGTCGCGTGCGGCACGAACACATTGCACAGGCCGTCGCCGTGCCCGGCGCAAAACGACCGGACCTGCGCGGTGAGGTCGACGGTGCGACGCCGCGCGGTGTCGATGTCGAGCACGTGGGTGTCCATATGTCTCCACCCTACGTGGAGACTCTCCGCCGAGCAGACGCAAAAGCCCATTGCCACAGCGGATCCAGCGGAGGAAGGTGGTACCTGGACCGGTGGCGCCACCGGGGCGCTGCCCCGACCGAGGAGCGGATCGTGTACGCACGCTCTAGCACCATTACCGCGCAACCGTCGTCCATTGACGCAGGAATTGCGCATCTTCGCGACGAAGTGATGCCCGCCCTCCAGCAGATTGACGGGTGTGTCGGTGTGTCGTTGTTGGTCGACCGGCAATCCGGTCGCTGCATCGCCACCAGTTCGTGGGAGAACGACGAGGCGATGCACGACAGCGCCGAGCGGGTACGGCCGATTCGGGACCGGGCCGCGGCGACGTTCGGGGGCGCACCCGACGTCGAGGAATGGGATATCGCGGTGCTGCATCGGGAGCACCGCAGCCAGGACGGCTCTGGGGTACGGGCCACCTGGGTCAAGGTGTCCCCGGACCGGGTCGACGAGGGCATCCAGCACTACAAGGACTCGGTGCTGCCGCAACTGGAAAACCTCACCGGGTTCTGCAGCGCCAGCCTGATGGTGGACCGCGCGTCGGGGCGCGCCGTGTCGTGCGCCACCTTCGACAGCGTTGAGGCGATGGAACGCAACCGGGACCAGGCCACCGAGCTCAAGCTCAGGTCGCTGCGGGAGGCGGGCGCCGAGGAACTCGACGAATGTGAATTCGAGCTGGCGCTGGCTCACCTGCGGGTGCCCGAGCTGGTGTAGCCGCTAGCCCCGCGAGGCCCCCGGCGTCGAGATCGACAGCAGCGCGAACAACAGCGAGTGGATGCCGCGCTGGTGTCGATCTCGGCGCACGGCGGCGCCTACGCCCCGTTGATCAGGGCGGCCCGCGCCAGGGTGGCTTGGGCCATCTTGACGTGCGCAGCGTCGACGAGCACCCCGTTGACCCCGACCGCACCCAAACCCTTGGCCTCGCCGTCGCGGTAGGCGGCCATATTGCGTTCGGCTAGCGCGATCTCCTCCGGGGTCGGCGCGTACACCTGGTTGGCGACCGGGATCTGGCTGGGGTGAATCGCCCACTTGCCGGTGTAACCCAGCAGCGACGCGCGTCGGGCTTCCTTCTGGTAGCCGTCGAGGTCGGCGTAGTCGGGATAGGGCGAGTCGATCGCGTCGATCCCGGCGATCCGGGCGGCGACCAGCACCTTGGCGCGGGCGTAGTGCCAAAAGTCGCCGGGGTACTCGCCCAGCGGGACGAAGTTGGTGTCCACCCGGGCGCCCTGGGACAGCGAGAAGTCGCCGACACCGAAGATCAGCGCGTCCACGCGCGGGCTGGCCTTCGCGATCTCCTCGGCGTTGGCCAGGCCCTCGACCTCCTCGATCAGCACCTCCAGCCGGATCTTGCGATCCAGCCCCAGCTTGTCCTCCAGCTGGGTCAACAGCACGTCGACCCACCACACGTCGCGGGCGGTGCACGCCTTGGGCACCACGATGGTGTCCAGATTCGCCCCGGCCGCGGTGACGACCTCGATGATGTCGTCGTGGCACCACTGGGTGTCCAACCCGTTGATCCGGATGGCGCGCGCGGTGCGCCCCCAGTCCAGGTCGTTGAGCGCGGCGATGACCTTGGCCCGGGCGGCCTCTTTATAGGCGGGCGCGGTGGCGTCCTCCAGGTCCAGGAACACCAGGTCGGCCTCCGAGGCGGCCGCCTTGGCGAACATGTTGTCGTTGCTGGCGGGCACGGCAAGCTCCGAGCGGCGCAACAGCGAGGTCATTTCGGTGGTCTCCTTAGTTCACAGCACGCCGCGGGCGCGCAGGTCGTCGATGTCGGATGCGGTCAGGTTCAGCAGCTCGCCGTACACCTCGGTGTTGTGTTCCCCCAGCCGCGGGCCCAGATGCTCGACGCGCCCGGCGGCGTCGGAGAACCGCGGCACCGGGGCCTGCACGGTCATCGCGCCCAGCTGGGAGTCGCCGACCTTGACGAACACCTCGCGGTGGGCGAGCTGCTCGTCGGCGACCAGGTCGGTGATGTCATACACCGGCGCGGCGGCCACCTGTTCGGCGTCGAAGACCGCCACCGCCTCGGCCAGCGTCTTGGTGGCCACCCAGTCGGCGACCACCTGGTCGACCTCGCGGGCCCGGGCCAGCCGCCGCTGCGGGTCGGAGAAGTCGGCGTCGTCGACCAGGTCGGCGCGCCCGATCGCGCGAAACACCCGCAGCGCCAACGCCGGTGAGCTGCCCGACATCGCCAGCCAGCGGCCATCGGCGGTGCGGTAGGTGTTGCGCGGCGCCGAGATGTCCCAGCGGTTGCCGGCCCGGGTGGGCACCAACCCGAGCTGGTCGTAGCCCAGCAGGGTCTGCTCGAGCAGCCGCGCCAGCGGGTCGATCAGGTTGATGTCGATCAGCTGGCCGGGCGCGCCGTGCACGTCGCGGTGATACAGCGCCATCATCACCGCGTAGGCGCCGTTGAGCGAGGCGACCCCGTCGGCCAGCATGAACGGCGGCAACGTCGGGGGCCCGTCGGCCTCGCCGGTGATGTTGGCGAACCCGCTCATCGCCTCCCCGAGGGTGCCGAAGCCGGGTCGCTCACTTTTCGGGCCGGTCAGCCCGAAACCGGTGATGTGCAGCATGACGATGCGGTCGTTGACTTCGCGCAGCGCCGGGTAGTCCAGGCCCCATTTGCGCAGTGTCTGCGGTCGGGTGTTGGCGATCACCACATCGGCGTGTGCCACCAGCTTGCGCACCAGCTGCTGACCGTCGGGCACCCGCAAGTTGCAGGTGATCGACCGTTTGTTGCGGGAGACCGACTTCCACATCAGCCCGACGTCGTCGCGCTGGTTGCCCCAGCTGCGGATCGGATCCCCGCCGTCGGGCTGCTCGATTTTGATCACGTCGGCGCCGAATTCGCCGAGGTAGGTGGCCGCCAGCGGCGCGGCCGCCAGGGTGGCCAAATCCAGCACCCGGATGCCGTCCAGCATCATGCCGGTCATGCGAACGCGCGGGCGGGCCGGGCCAGACCCAGGTGCTCGCGCAGCGTGCTGCCCTGGTATTGGGTGCGGAACAGCCCGCGCCGCTGCAACTCCGGGACCACCATCCGCACCACGTCTTCGAAGGCGCCGGGCAGATGGGTGGCGGCCAACACGAATCCGTCGCACGCGCCGCCGTGGAACCACTCCTCCATCTGGTCGGCGACCTGCGGTCCGGTGCCCACGAACCGCGGCCCCTGCAGCAGGGTGGCCCGGTGCCCGGCCAGGTCACGCAGCGTGAGGTTGTCGCCGATGTGGGCGCGCAGGTTCTGCACCAGGCCGCGGATCCCGGACACCGAGGCGATCAGTTCGTCGGTGATCGGGTCGTCCAGGTTGTGCTTGGCGAAGTCGTAGTTCATCAGCTCCGACAGCAGGGTGAGGCTGGCCATCGGGTCCACCAGTTCGTTGAGGAACACCTGCTCGCGCTGTTTGGCGTGGTCCTCGGACTCCCCGACCACCGCGTAGGCCATCGGACACAGTTTCACCGACGACGGGTCCCGGCCGGCGGCGTCGATGCGTTCCTTCTGGTCGGCGTAGTGGCTGCGGGCCACCTCGATGCCCGGATCCCCGGTGAAGATCAAATCCGCCCAGCGGGACGCGAATTCGCGTCCCCGCCCCGACGAGCCGGCCTGGATGAGGACCGGCCGGCCCTGCGGGGTGCGCGGCACCGTCAACGGCCCGCGCACCGAGAAGTACTGACCCTCGTGCCCCAGTTCGTGCACCTTGTCCGGGTCGGCGTAGATGCCGGCTTCCCGGTCGGCCACGATCGCGTCGTCCTCCCAGGTGTCCCACAACCCGGCGACCGCATCCAGGAACTCGTCGGCCCGGTCGTAGCGTTCGTCGTGGCTGAGATGGCTTTTCAGGCCGAAGTTTTGCGCCTCACCGTCGTTGACCGAGGTGACCACGTTCCAGGCCGCACGTCCCCGGGACAGGTGATCGAGCGTGGCGAAAGTGCGCGCAACGTGAAACGGCGCGTAGTAGGTGGTGGAGTAGGTGGCGCCCAGCCCGATCCGGGAGGTGGCCTGGGCCAGCACCCCGAGCACCACGGACAGGTCCAGCTTCACCGGCCGCGCCCCGAAGCGCACCGCGTCGGCGACCGAGCCGCCGTAGATGCCCGGCATCGCCAGCCGGTCGTCGAAGAACATCAGGTCGAAACAGCCCTCTTCGAGTTGTCGACCGATCTTGGCGTAGTAGGAGGCGTCGAGGTAGCCGTGCTCGGTGGCGGGGTGCCGCCACGAGCCCGCGTACACCGAGGTGCTGCCCGCTTGCATGAAGGCGACGAGCGCCATCTGGTCGCTGCGTGTGGTCATATGACGTGTCTAGCATCTGATATTTCAGATATCAAGTGCTAGATACTGGCCGTGCCCTATGCTCGGGCCATGGCGGCCAACAACGTCGATATCGCCGGCACGGTGCGCGAGCGCGCGGCACGCGAGCTGCGCAACCGCATCCTCACCGGCGCGCTGGCGCCCGGGGTCCGGCTGGATCTGGACGCCATCACCGAGGAGTTCGCCACCAGCCGCACCCCGGTCCGCGAAGCCCTGCTGGAGTTGTCCTACGAGGGCCTGGTGAAGGTGGCGCCGCGCAGCGGGGTCACCGTGATCGGGATCAGCCCCGACGACGTGTTGGACAGTTTCACCATCCTGGGCGTGTTGACCGGACAGGCCGCGGCGTGGGCCGCGCAGCGGCTCACCGCCGAGGAGGTGGCCCGGTTGCGGGAGCTGGCGGCCGCGGTGGAGGCGCAGGCCGGCGCGGACAGCATCGGCGACGCGAACTGGCGGTTCCACCAGGAAATTCACCGGGCCGCGCATTCGCCGCGGCTGTCGGCGCAGATCCGCTACGCGGTGCGGGTGGTGCCGACGAACTTTTTGACGGTGTTCCCCGAGCACGAACACCATTCGCTGGAAGACCACCAGAAGCTGGTGGCCGCGCTGGCCGACGGCGACGCCGACGGGGCCCGCGCCATCGCCGAGCGGCATGTGCTCGACGCGGGCCGCTCGCTGGCCGACTGGCTGGCGCGCACCGGCGCGGCAACCCCGCGCCGAGAGTGAATCCGACGACGCATCGCCGGCGTGTCGCGTCGTGAAATTCCCACTCGGCGCGAAGGCGGCGCCGCAAAGGGCCTAGCGGCGACGGCGGATGATCGCCCGCAGCCGTTCCAGCCGGCCGCCGATCTCGCGTTCGCCACCCCGCCCGGTGGGCTGGTAGTAGTCCACGCCGACCAGCTCATCGGGTGGATACTGTTGCGGCACAACGCCATCGGGGTGGTCATGGGAGTACTTGTAGCCGACGGCGTTGCCCAGCGCTTGCGCCCCGGAGTAGTGGCCGTCACGCAGATGCGGCGGCACCAGGCCCGCCTTGCCCGCCTTGATGTCGGCCATCGCCGCACCCAACGCGGTGGTGACGGCGTTGGATTTCGGCGCGGTGGCCAGGTGCACGGTGGCGTGCGCAAGGGTCAGCTGGGCTTCGGGCAGCCCGATCAGCTGCACGGTCTGTGCGGCGGCGACCGCGGTGGGCAGCGCGGTCGGGTCGGCCATGCCGATGTCCTCGCTGGCCAAAATCATCAGCCGCCGCGCGATGAACCGCGGGTCCTCCCCCGCGACCAGCATCCGGGCCAGGTAGTGCAGGGCGGCGTCGACGTCGGAGCCGCGCACCGATTTGATGAACGCGCTGATGACGTCGTAGTGCTGGTCGCCGTCGCGGTCGTAGCGCACCGCCGCCTTGTCCAGCGACTGCTCGATGGTTTCGACGCTGACGTCGGCGCCTGCCTCGGCGGCGACCTCCAGCGCGGTCAGCGCCCGGCGGGCGTCCCCGGCGGCCAACCGGACCAGCAGGTCGACGGCCTCGGGTGCCACCGTGACGCCCCCACCCAGCCCGCGGGGGTCGTCGATGGCGCGCTGCACGACGGTGCGGATGTCGTCGGCGCCCAGCGGGCGCAGCTGCAGGATCAGCGACCGGCTCAGCAGCGGCGCGACCACCGAGAACGACGGGTTTTCGGTGGTGGCCGCCACCAGCAGCACCACCCGGTTCTCCACCGCGGACAGCAGCGCGTCCTGCTGGGTTTTGGAGAACCGGTGCACCTCGTCGATGAACAGCACGGTCTGCTCACCGTGGACGGCGGCGCGGCGGGCCACGTCGATCACCGCGCGCACTTCCTTGACCCCGGCCGACAGCGCGGACAGCGCTTCGAAGCGCCGCCCGGTGGCCTGCGAGATCAGCGATGCCAACGTGGTTTTGCCGGTGCCCGGCGGGCCGTAGAGGATGACCGAGGCCGCACCGGAGCCGTCGACCAGTCGGCGCAGCGGCGAGCCGTCCTGCAGCAGGTGGTCCTGCCCGACCACCTCGTCCAGGGACGCCGGGCGCATCCGCACCGCCAGCGGCGCCCCGGCCGGCACGCCGCGGTCGCCGCTGGGTGCGGGCCGCTCGCCGGGCACGTCGAAAAGACCGTCGGACACGGTTTCAGGCATACCACGCGGGCGCGACGAACTCAGTGCACCGGGCACCCGGCGGCGGTGTTGGGGGTGTCGTCGTGGTGGCGGTAGGGGGTGCCGGTGATCCCCCGGCGCCGGGCCGCCATCGTGGCGACACGCACCCCCAGCGCCTCCCACGGATCGCCGCGCGCCGCGCGCACGACCCGGCGCAGCCCGGCCCCCGGCACCCGGTCCAGCACCATGCGGGACTTGACGCAGGCGTGAACAGCCAAGCCGGTCAGCGTCTTCCACGGCTGGATCGGTACGTCACGGTAGGGGGTGGCCGACACCAGCGCGCGTGCCAGCGGATCACCGCTGTAGTAGGCGACGGCGCCGACCAGTGGGCTCACCGCCGCGCGCGCGAGCACGCCGGGCACACCGGGAATGCCCGCTAGGTTGTCCGAGGCCGCCTGGGTCATCTGCGCGGTCCAGTCGGTGGGGCCGCCCGCGGTGGCGGTCGCATAGTCGGCCAGCATGATGCCGTCCTCGGCGGTGGTCGGGATGATCTCCGGCGCGACGCCAAACACGTAGGCGATATACGACCAGTACCGCATCACCGCATCCATCTCGGCGGTCGACCGCGTCCGGCCGTGGTGGTGGTCGGTCAGCATCGGCAGCAGACCGAACGTCACCGCGGCGCCCATCGTCAGGCTGGTCGAGATGGGGTTGCCGTGATGGCCGAAATGCTCGTCGCCCCAGGAGCGCCGCAACCCCAGCCGCACCTGGGAGTGCATGAGCCGCACCCGCACCGTTTCCTTGAACTCCGGGCTATAGCGATCGACGAAGCCCGGCTTGGTGGCGTCGTGGAACCATTTGGCGGTCTCCACGTTGCGCAGCAACGGGGCGTTGACGAAGCGCTTGGTGGCCCCGGTCGCCGAGGACACCTCGGCGCCGACGAAGGTACCGATGGCGTCCTGGATCGCCATGCCGACCTTGCCGGCCAGTGAGCAGTCGATCCACAGCCGACGGCCGCGCTCCCACTCTTTGGGGTCGTGCCAGTCGGGCGGATTGTCCAGGCTGGCAAACAGATCCACCAGCTCGGCCGGCGGGTCAGCCAGGCTGTCGATACCGTGATCCAGGGCCTGCTCCAGCAGCAGCCGGCCGCGCGCCACGCTGATCACCCGGAACCGCTCCACCACCGCGTCCATCAACGCATCGCCCTGCCAGTAGTGGTCGATGAACAACTCCAGCAGGTCTTGTTGACGGCGAGTCAGCGTCGCCGGCCGGAAGTCGTCGAACACCGCCAGGTCGGCCCAGGCGGGGTCGGGTTGCAGCCGCGGCGGCGATGGCCGCAGCGGCATACCCGGCCGGTAGTAGTAGTCGTTGGGATGCCCGGTGGGTGCGACGACGGTCATGATGCGGTCCGTTCCGGAATCAGGGCCGGCGCAACCGAGACCCGGCGCCACGCCGCTCGCACCTCCCGGATCTCGCCCAGCATCCGCGGCGCGTTCAGCAAGGCCCGGGCCAGATGCCGATAGCCGTGGCGCACCAACAGGTTCGGCTGCCGAAAACCGACCGCCTGCTGCACCGGCGGCGGCATCATATCCATGATCACCCAGTAGGCGAAGTCATAGACCGGGCGCAGCGGCGTGATCCCCGGCGGGTTCAGCAACTGCAGATACTTGCTGTTGTCAACGTTGAGCCCCACCTCGGCCGCCGACGGGGATTCGACCAGCACCCGGCGGCATTCGGCCTTGCTCTGCGGCAGACCGGTGCCGCCCAGCGCCTCGCCCACCCGCGAATACTCCCGGTAAAACTGGTCCAGGTCGGCGCCGCGCAACGGTTTCGGGTGATAGCGCTCATGCGCACCGGCCAGGCCGTCGACCACGGTGGCATAGGTCCAGCGGAAGAACTCTGGGTCGTCGGCGTCATACGGCTTGCCGTCGGGGCGGACTCCCTTGACCCGATGGTGCATCGCCTTGACGGTCTGGCACAACGACTCCGCGGTTTCGGTGGAGCCGTAGATGACCCCGGTGAAGAACGAAAACGTGTGTGCCGCACGCACCACCAGGCCGCTGCTGGAAAACGTGCCCGAGCGCACGGTGCCGTCGGGCCGGCGCCCGACCAGCTTCGAATGGTCATAGACCGCGTACTGGATGTCCTGGTGCAGGATGTCGATCAGCGCGGTGTTGATCATGCCCACGACCACCGACGGGGTGTGGGTGTGCACGTACCAGGCGGCGCTGTCGGGGCCGAACCAGCCCGGGTCGCACGGCGGGCCGTCGAAGCGGGCCTTCTTGAAGTATTCCGGCCGCTGGATCTCGAAGAACAGGTCCATCGGATTCAACACGGCGGTGGGTCGCCGGCGCAGCTCCGCCCACAGCGGTGACAGGTCGGGCGCCGGCCCGTCGTCCAGCGGCACCAGCAGGCGGATCACCGCGTCGAGCGGATTCACCCTGCGGATCACGTCATCAACCGACACCGTGGCCCACCGTCCTCTCGGGTGTTGTGCCCTAGCTCACATCGAGCCTAAAGTTGAGGAGAACTCGACTTCCACTCATTTTTTGAGGCACCCCAGCAGAAGAAGGCGGCCGATATATGGCCAGGTCAAACCGCAGTATTCCGGTTCAGAAACGCTCCCAGCAGACGATCGACGAGATTTTGGATGCGGCCGCTCAGCTTCTTGATGGGGAGGGTTATCACGGTCTGTCGACGAACCAAATCGCCAAGCACGCCCATGTGAGCATCGGCACCGTCTACCGCTATTTCAACGACAAGGACTCGATCGTCGTCGCGCTGCGCGCCCGCACCGAAGACGACATCATGCGTCGGCTCGTCGCCGCCCTGGCCGAGGGGTTGGCCCTGGATGCGGTGGCCGGCGCCCGGCACGTGCTCACCGCACTGGTCGACGCCCTGGAAGACCACCGCGGCGTGATGGGCGCGGTAATCAACGATCTGCCGATGGGGATTCAAAGCAATGTGCTACCCACCATTGAGGAGCACCTGCATCACCTCGCTCGGCTGGCGCTGTTGCAGCACTATCCGCACCTCTCCGACACCGACGTCGATGAAATCGTCTATCTCGGGATGGGGATGATGCTGCAGGCCGCGCTGCGCATCGCGGTCGACCGCCCACCCGCCATGCGCAGGGAGTCACTGATCGACCGGGCCGCCACCCTGGCGGTTAGCGTGAACGCGAACCTGGGTGCGCAATCCGGGGCCGAGGCCAGCACCTGACGCGCGTTCGTCGGAGCCGAGCCCGACGGTAACGTTGTGCTGGCACCCACGGCGACGGAGGAGCGGTGATGAGTCAGCCCCCGCAGTATCCCGGCAGCTACCCGCCGGGGGGCTACGGGCCGCCGGGCGGGTACGGGCCGCCCCCGCCGGGGTACCCGCCCCAACCTTCGGGCTATCCTCCGCAGCCGCCGGGCTATCCCCCACAGTCGCCGGGGTACCCGCCCCCGCCGCCGGCGTATCCCCCACAGTCGCCGGGGTATCCACCCCAGCCACCGGGCTATCCCCCGCAGCCCCCCAGCTACGGTCCGCCCACCAGCTATGGGGCCCCACCGGGATACCCACAGCCGGGGTACGGACCACCGCCCGGCTATGGCGGTCCGCCGGGCCGACGGTTCGACGCCGGGGAGGCTTTCAACTGGGCGTGGAACAAGTTCAGCAAGAACGCCGCGGCGCTGATCGTTCCGTTCCTGGCCTACGGGGCGCTGATGGCCGTGCCCACCATGATCGCGGTGGGAATCATTGCCGGGGGTAGTGGATCAGACGGCGGCGGGCCGGGCGCCGCCGCGGTTGTCATCGCCATGCTGTGCTACCTGATCGTGATCGTGGTGGCGATGCTCACCCAGGCCGCCTACCTGTCAGGGTGTTTGGAGATCGCCGACGGTAAACCGGTGACCATCGGGTCGTTCTTCACGCTGCGCAACGTCGGCCAGGTCCTTGTCGCCCTTTTACTGGTCGGTGGGCTGGTCTTCGTGGGCAGCCTGCTGTGCGTGATCCCGGGCCTCGTCGTCGGGTTCCTGGCGCAGTTCACCATCCCGTTCGTCCTCGACCGGTCGCTGCCGCCGATGGATGCGCTCAAGGCCAGCTACACGACGGTGAAAAACAACATCGGCGACACGTTCCTGTCCTATCTGGTGCAGATGGCGGTGATCTTCGTCGGTGAGATGCTCTGCGGCGTGGGCCTGATCGTGGCTATGCCGGTGGCGATATTGGTTCAGGTCTACACCTACCGGCGCCTATCCGGCGGCCAGGTCGCCCCGGCCCAACCCTGAGGTTGGCGGGCGCTTTGCGCGGCGGCGTCGGCCCCTGCGCGCCGAATGTGCGCTGATGGCGGATTTTTCGCGATTTTTTCGCCGTGAGCGCACGTTCGGCGGTTACGGGTGTGCCGCCGGGCGAGCGCGCCAGATGCGGGGCGAGATGCCGTGGATGCGACGGAACAGCCGGGTGAAGTAGGCCGGATCAGGCAGCCCAACCCGCCGGGCGATCTCACCGATCGCCAGGTGGGTGTCGGCCAGCAGCCGGCGGGCCTCGGCCATCCGCCGCTCGGTGATCCACTCCTGCACCGTGCGTCCGGTGCGCTGGCGCACGACCGTGGTCAAATGCCCTGCCGTGACCCCGACCTCGCGCGCCACATCACGCAGCGACAACGCCTGGGGGTAGCGTTCGTCGATCACCGCGAACACCTCGGCCAGCAACGGTTCGCCGCTGCGACGAAGATCGCCCACCGCTTCGTCGGCCAGCCGGGCCAGGTCAATCAACAGCAGAGTCAGCTGCGCCAGCACTGCCTCGCGGTAACCCCGCTTGCGCCCCGCCAGCTCGGCTTCCATCGATTCGATCGCGGCGTTCCAGACCGGCCGCCGCGCCGCGGGCACCTCCAGACGCAGCAGGCCGCCGGGTTGTCCGTGCAGGAATAAGAACAGCAAGCGATGTGTCCGCCACGTCGGCCAGGGCGAATGTCCGTCTGCGCCTAGGGCGGCCGGATCGAAAAACACCCCGATCCCGTCCTCGGTGCTGCGCACGTGGGCCGGGTCGATGACCTCTCCGGCCCCGATGACGTAGACCAGCCCGGCCGCAGGTTCGTACCACAGTGCCGGGAAGTTGTGGATGTGCGCTCGGTCGGACAACTCATCGTGGCCGGCGCGTACCAGCGCCACCGGCGGAGCGTCGGGATGAGTTGGGTATCGATACGCCGGAACGCCGTCTCGGTGCTGCACCAGCCGGGCCAGCTCGGTCACGGCGCTAAAGATAATCCGGGTTTCGCCGAGCATCGGCCAAGTTCACGACGGCCGCCCGGGTCAGGATGAGGACCGGACCTCCCGACCGGGCTGCGCCCGCGGCGATCGCCACGCGGCGACTCAGGTTTTTCTTGGGTTACGAAGCCGGGCCAACTGGTCATAGTTAACTATGCGCAACGTCGGCGGCAATGCACAAGTGAACTATTTGATGTCCTTAGGCCAAGGCCCCGAACACCGGCGAGATATCGTGCTGTTCGCGCGCCGATTGGCGGCCCACCACCGGTCATCGATGGCGCCACGACCGCTGTCGTCGCACCTGGCGCGGCGGCCGGGGCCACCCCCGGATCTGAACGAATCCCCCGGTTTTACTGCGCTTGTCGGATCAGCTCGGCAGCGCCGCACCAGCTGGTGCAACCTGTTCTAATCGCTACCCTCAGATAGTTTCGATTTCACGCATTTTCGCTCGCCTTCACGTTCACTAAACCGTTACAGCAACCGCGCTGAGCACTACTTTCCTCAGGGAACTTCTTTGCGGGACCCCACACCGAACCGATGACTTTACCCATTAGCTAGTTTTCCCGGCGTTACTCAGGTTTTTCTGAGGTACGGTGCTGTGCCGTGCATCACCACGACTGAAGGAGGCCCCTTGCACACCACCCTGCGCCCCTACGTCACCGCCGGTGTCGCCCTCGTCGGCGCCAGCGTGATCGCCGCAACTCCTTTCGCGGCACCGCTGCCCGACATCCAGCAACGAGCCGTTGAGCTCACAGCCGATGCCGATGGCCTCATCGCCGATGCCCAGGACGTGTTCGGTGGCGCGTTCGACGCGCTGACCGGAGGCAGCGGAGCGGAGCTCTCGACGTTGGCGCTGTCCGATACGGTGCCGCTGTTCACCTCGTGGGTGGACGTTTTCAGCAGTGCGTTCAACAACCTCGGGGAGCTTGGCCAGTCGGTGCTGGACAATCCCGCACCGATTCTGGAGCAGCTCGCCACCAACTGGCTGGGGTACGGGCAAACCTACGCCGGGGCGATCCAGACAGCTGCCGAGAACCTGGCTCAAATGCTTGATCCCAGCTATGCGTACGGCCTGTGGGGTCAGCTCCAGACCGCGTTCACCGACCTGACCTCGGGGCAGTTCCAGGACGCGGTGCAAACGGCGTACAGCGGCATCACCCAAACCCTTATCGCGCCCGGGTTCGCCCTGCTGCCCACCCTGCAGATCCCGGGCGACATCGCGCACAACGTGTACAACGTCGCGCAGTTGATTCCGCAACTTGCGATGGGGCTCGGGCTCGGTGTGCTGCAACCCTTGTCGGCCTCCATCTACGGGGCCTTCGCTACCAGCGGCCAAGCGGTGGTCGACGCGATCAGCGACGCGGATGCGCTGGGCGCGCTGACCGCGCTGGGCAATGTGCCCACCGCCGTCGTCGGCGGCCTGCTCAGCGGCTTCGGGTACAGCACCGGCATCCTGCAAGACCCCGGCGGCCCCATCGCCCTGATTCTGCAGATGCGTGAGCTGGTCGCCGACGCCATCGGCGGTGGCGCTGCCGCGCAGGGCCTCGCGGAGGGCCCGTTGAACGCGCTCGTCAGCGCACCGATGGAGACACTCGGCTCGATGTTCAACGCCGACGGGTTGGCCGACCTCGGCGCCTTGCTCGATCCCGGCCAATTCCTGTCGGGCATGAGCGAGTTGTTCGATCCCACCCAGCTGCTCGCCGAGGTCGCGCAGCTGCCGCTCCTGCTGCTGGGCCTGGGCTGATCGCCGGATCGCCGCAGCGGTGGGTGTCCTTGGCGCAGCAGCGATCCCGCGCCGAGGGCACCCAACCCGGCGGACCCAACAAAGCTCGCCGCCCGCAGATCGTCCAGGTTTTGCCGACGATCGTGCAAGCCGGCAGTCGGTCACCGGTTCAGGATGAAGCCGATGTCCGAACAGTGCCCCCGTCACGAACCTGCCGGCATCACCGGTTCGCCGCAGCTCGACCCCGCCGAGCAACGCTGCCTAGACAGCTTTTTGGACTCGGCGACCCGGCTGTATATGGCGCTGGACCGGCGACTCGGCGACGCCCACGGCCTCAGCTTTTTCGACGTCCGGTTATTGCAGGTGCTGTACGAGGCCCCGGACGGCTGGATGCGGATGAGCGATCTGGCCGCCGAGACGATGCTGTTGATGAGTCGGGTCAGCCATCAGATCCGCCGCCTCGAAGCGCAGGGCTGGGTGCGCCGCCGCGCCGGTGTCGCGGACCGCCGCAGCGTGACGGTCAGCCTCACCCCTGCCGGACGGCGCCGGACCAGTGCGGTGCAGGCAACCTTCGGCGGGTTGGTCCGGGCCCACTTTCTGAGTCCGCTATCGCGGGCGCAGATGAGCGCGCTGGGCCACAGTTGCTATCGCGTCAGCGCCGCGCTGCAGACCGGTCAACCCAATGCAGTGCTCAGCGGCGTGCAGTAAACGAGGCTCCCGGCGCTCAAGCTGCCCCACCCCGAAGGAGTGCCCGCAACGCCTCGTCGCTCTCCGCACCGTTCACCACGACGCCGAACGTGCGCCCACGGCGGGATTTTCGCGATTTTTCCGCCCTGAGCGCACGTTCGGTGGCCATGCGCCAGACGCCAGTTCGACACTCCCGCAGACAGTCCATCACATTCCCCAGGAGATCCCTTGTACGCAACCCTTCGCCCCCTACCTCACCGCCGGTGTCACCCTCGTCGGCGCCAGCATGATCGCCGTCACCCCGGCGGCCGCCCCGTTAATGGCCGAGGTCCAACAGCGGGCCGTCGAACTCACCGCAGCCCCGGTGATCAACGACCCCAGCACCGATTGGCTGGAAATCTTCACCAAGGCCTTCGGCAACGTCGGGCAGATCGGCGCCGCGTGGGCCGAGCACCCCTTCCCGATCCTGCAACAAGTCGTCGACAACCAGATCGGCTACGCCGAAACCATCGGCGGTGCACTGCAAGGTTCTGTCACCGGCCTGGCCGCGTACTTCACCGGCGATGCGCCCGGGGCCCTCGCGCCGACGCTGCAGACGGTCGTCACCGATTTCATCGGCGGCGATGCCGTCTCGGCGGCGAACGCGATCAACACCTCCGTGATGGCACTGGCGCAGGCCGCCGGGTTTCCGCTGCTCGACATGCTGAAGGTTCCGATCGACATCACCTCGAACATCAGCAGCGGGCTGCAAACATTCGCGTTTCAGGTGCAGGGGATCGGTATCGGCGCCCTGAGCGCCACGGCGGCCGGAACCTATTCGCTGGGGCTCAGCGCCCAAGCGATCATCGACGCGCTGGGTCAGGACGACCCGCTGGGGGCGTTGGGCGCCCTGGCCGGTGCCCCCGCCGCGTTCACCGACGCGGTCCTCAACGGGATCACCAAAGAATTCCTGGGCCACACGTCGTATGCCGAGCTGGGGCTGCTGTCGCCGACCATCGGACAGTTCGCCCAGAGCGTAGGTACCGGGCTGTTCGTGACGCTGCCGCAGGCGATCGCAGCGGCCATCGCACCCGAGGACGCCGCGAGCTTGGGCACCGTCGACCTCGCGGGTGCGGAGCTGCCCAACCTGCTGAGCGGGTTGTCCACCGAGTTCACCCAGGCATTCGAAGGCGTCCTGGGCAACCTGGGTGAGCTGTTCAGCCCGCTGCTCGCGGAGCTGACCGGGTTCTTGCCCGATGCGGTGGCCAACATCGGTACATCACTGGGCGCCGAAGCATCGATGTTCGCACTCGACTTACCGTCGCTGTTGTTCTGAGGGATCCGGGGTTCCTTTCCTCCGGGGTCTCCTAGGGGGAAAGGATGCCCACCCCGGCGGCCGCTCGATCATCCGCGCTCCCCGCTGCCGATACGGGCTGCCGGTATCCAATTGTCCGCCGTGATGACCCGTCCCCTCTCGCTACCGAAAACATCGGCGACCGACCGCGCCACGATGATCCTCGGCTGAGGCCAAACCCACCACAGCAGGTGACGAAATCACCGGATCGGCGCCGTTCAGCCTTGGGTGACGAAGTCGATCAGCTCCTCGACCCGGCCGATCAGTGCGGGCTCCAGGTCATTCCAGTCGCGCACCCGGGTGCGGATCCGTCGCCACGCCGCGGCGATGTCGGCCTGGTCGGCGTGCGGCCAGCCCAGCGCCTCACATACCCCGTGCTTCCACTCCACCCCGCGCGGCACCGTCGGCCAGGCTTGGCGCCCAATGCGATTCGGCTTCACCGCCGCCCAGATGTCGATGAACGGGTGCCCGACCACCAACGTGTGCGCCCCGCCGGGGCCGCGCCGCACCGCATCGGCGATGCGGGATTCCTTGGACCCGGCGACCAGGTGGTCGACCAGCACCCCGAGCCGCCGGCCCGGCCCGGGCCGGAACTCCTCGACGATGCCGACCAGATCGTCGACGCCACCCAGGTGCTCGACCACCACCCCCTCGACCCGCAGGTCCTCCCCCCACACCTGCTCGACGAGTTCGGCGTCGTGGCGGCCCTCCACGTAGATGCGGCTGGCCAACGCCGTGCGCGCGCGGGCCTTGGGCACCGCCACCGACCCGGAGGCGGTGCGGGTCGGGGCCTTGGGCGCGGCGCGCCGCGGCGCGGTCAAGATCACCGGCTTGCCGTCGATCAAATAGCCGGGACCGACGGGGAAGCCGCGGGTGCGGCCGTTGCGGTCTTCCAGGTCCATCCGGCCGTACTCGACCCGCACCACCGCACCGACATACCCGGATTGCGCATCTTCGACCACCATGCCGATCTCCACCGGCATCTCGGTGGACCGCACCTTGCGCGCACTGTGCGGATTGTTGGCTAAGACGTCGGAACCGTAGCGATCGGGCACCGGAGCGATCCTAGGGCGCATCACCGCGCCCAACGTGCATCCACGGCGGGGGTTTCGCGATTTTTTCGCCGTCGACGCACGTTGGGCGGGGTCTGTCGGTGGCCCACGGCACACTCCGGTCATGGCGGCACCTTTTATTGGCAGCGAGGCACTGGCCGCCGGCCGGCTGACCCGGCACGCGCTGCGCAGCAGATACCTGGCGATTCATCCCGACGTCTATCTGCCGCGGGGTACCCCGATCACCGCGTTGACCCGGGCCCGGGCGGCCTGGCTGTGGTCCCGGCGACACGGCGTGGTGGCGGGCCAGTCCGCGGCGGCCCTGCACGGCGCCAAATGGGTCGACGCCCGCGCACCGGCGGAGATCTTGGGCACGAATCGCCGCCCGCCGCCGGGGGTGCGGGCCTGGTCGGATCGCGTCGGCGACGACGAGGTCGAACGGATCGGCGGCCTCGCGGTGACCACACCGGCGCGCACCGCCCTGGATATCGCCTGTCGCTACCCGGTCGACGCGGCGGTCGCGGCCCTTGACGCGCTGGCCCGCGCGACGCATCTCAACGTCGCCGACGTGGAGCTACTCGCCCAGCGCTACCCGGGCCGGCGCGGCATCCGGCGTGCTCGCGTGGCCCTGGATCTGGTCGACGCGGGCGCGCAGTCACCCCGCGAGACCTGGCTGCGGCTGCTGTTGATCCGCGCCGGGTTTCCCGGCCGCAAACCCAAATCCCGGTCTACGACGAGTACCGCCAGCTCATCGCGGTGCTGGACATGGGCTGGGAGGACCTCCAGGTCGGTGTCGACTACGAGGGCGATCACCACCGCACCGACCCCAGGGAATTCAACAAGGACATTCGGCGTCAGGAGGCGGTGGCCGGGCTCGGCTGGATCGACATCCGGGTCACCTGCGAAGACACCGAAGGCGGCATCATCCGACGCGTCGACGCCGCCCGCGGTCGCCGAACGTGCGCTGACGGCGGGATTTTCGACGAATCTCCGCCATAGCTGCACGTTCGGCAGCGGGTCAGCGGGCGGAGTTGGTGTGCCGGCGGCGCACCGCCAGCACCAGCACCCCGGCCACCGTGATGGACACCAGGTTGATCACCAGCTGCGCCACCGACCGGCCGACCACATCCCAATCGCCGATCGTGGCGGCCACCACCGCGAATCCGGCGGCGGGCACCGTGGTCACCGAGATGAACACCCCCACCAGCGCCGCGGACTTCGCCGAAGTCAGCGACAACATGCCGGCCGCGCCGGCCAGCAGCGCCACCACCACCGACAGCGGGCCGACCTGGAAGATGAAGTCGACGTGGCTCGTGCGCGGGTCGCCCAGGTGCACCCAGCCGACCGCTTCGCCGGCCAGGGTGGCCAGGCCGGTCACCGTCATCGCGACCGGGAACCCAACCGCCAGGGCCAGCGAGGCGCGGCGGGCCAAGTCCATCCGGCGGCGCACCAACGCCACCGACAGCGCCGCCAGCGGCCCAAACTCCGGGCCGACCACCATCGCACCCACCACGGTGACCGTCGACTCGGTGACCACCCCGATCGCCGCGATCAGGCAGGCCAAGCACAGAAACAGCAGAAAGGTCAGGTTGAGGGTGGATTCCTCGCGGGTGCGCCCGATCAGTTCCTCCCAGACCACCGCGTCGGCGGGATCGCCGGCGGCCTTCTTCTCGGCCCGGTAGGCGGTTTTGGAGACCACGGTGTCGATGACTTCCAGCGTGATCGCGCCGCGTTCATCCAGCCGCAGCGCCTTGAGTCGCTCGACGACGTCGTTGGCGATTTCCCGCGCGATATCGGCGGTGATGACGTCGCCGGCCGGGTCCACCGCGGCGCCGTGGTGCAGCACCACATGCGCGATGCCCGGTTCCCGGTCGAACAGCCGCAGCACGTGGTCACGCAATTCGGTGGGCGCAATTACCCGCAAATGCAACACGACGCGCACCTTAATGCCTTCTTTGGGCGCACAATCGACATATGGCCACCTGGGACGACGTCGCCCGCGTCGTGGAGGAGCTGCCGCTGACCGCAGAGCAATCCCCGCACGACTGGCGGGTGGGCAAGAAATTGCTCGCGTGGGAACGACCGCTGCGCAAGTCCGACCGCGAAGCGTTGGGGGCCGACGCGCCCAGCGGCGACATCCTGGGGGTGCGGGTGGCCGACGAGGGGGTCAAGTTCGCGCTGATCGGCGACGAACCGGAGATCTTCTTCACCACCCCGCATTTCGACGGCTATCCGGCGGTGCTGGTCCGACTGGACGGAATCGGGGAGCTCGGGCTGCGCGAGCTGATCACCGAGGCCTGGCTGACCCAGGCACCCAAGCAGTTGGTCAAGGAGTTCCTCGCCGAGCAGACGTGAGGGTGCGACACCGGTCGCGTTGAAGGCCCGCCCGCGCACCGAACGTGCATCCACGGCGGGATTTCGCGCGGATTTCCGCCGTGAGCGCACGTTGGGCGCCGACCCTACGGCTTGAGCTCGCCGGAGATCGCCGCGCCGCCGGAGACCCCGACGCGCAGCGCCGACAGGTCGCGGCCCGCGGTGTCGGCCTCCGGCCGGCCGCGATTGTGTGGGCGTTCTGCGGAACGCCTGGCACGGGGTCGCGCCCACGTTGAACCCGGTCGCTCAAGTCGCAGGGGCGCACAGCATGGTGCGGCGCCCATTGCCACGAGTCCCGGCCCGGCGGCCCGGGATCCAGGTCCATCTATACGAAAAGTCCAGATAACTGGACTTTTTTGCGACTGCTAAACAGCCGCTTCCCGCTAGGCTCACAAGTTAGCTGGTATGCGCGGTCCCCCGCTACCCCAGGCCCCGTGACGCGGGTCCGGCGACGCCCGACTGTCCTGAGCCAGCTGAGACGCGCCTGTGGGCAATCTATGCGCTTCTTTGCTAGCTCTTGCGCTATCCACGGGTTGCCAGCTCCGCCCCACTGAGCGCCGATCCCGCATGCACAAGTGAGACGCAAGCAACGCTTAGTGACGCTCCATAACCTCGCTTATGCTGGAACTCTCGGAGTACCGCTAGACTGCAGCAAAGATTATTGCGATGAGCGGGGAGCAGCATCGAGCCATTTGCCGCAGTCGTCGATAGCGCCATGTCGCAACTATGCGCCGCCACCGCGACGAAGGCAGCGCCTGGCGCAATGAGGTCGGGCAATCAGCAAACGAGACATCCATAACCTATGCAACGGTCAGCGGCCGCCGGCGAAGGTTGGGACCAGGCTGTCCAGCTGGCCGAGAACGTCGGCATGCCAACCACCTGCACCGCCGGACGGCATCGGCCCCGCAGTTAGCAATAGCAGCTATGAACTTTGCGGAATCACTTGCCGACTCAGGTTACCCTCAAGTAACGTTCGGGCCGTCATTGTGAAGCCGATCACGGTGACGCCTGTCAATTAGGAGAGCAATGCAGTTAGCCATGCGTCCGTGGATCACTGCCGGCGTCGCCCTCACGGGCGCCGGCATGATCGCCGTTAGCCCGGTGTCACCGCCGCTGCCGGACATCACCATGCCGTCGGTTCAACTCACCGCCGCCGACGGCGGCATCATCGACTCAGTCGTCGGAACATGGGGGGACACCTTCGGTGCGGCGTCCACTAACGCCGCAGAGATTTTCAACCACTTCGCCGCGGCTCCATTGCCGGTGCTGCAGCAGATTCTGGTCAACCAAGTCGGATACCTCGACGACCTGGTCACCAACCCTGCCGGGATCTTCGATCAGATCGGGGACCACCTCAGCGCGGTCGGCACCGCGCTCGTCAACCCGTTCGTGACGCCGGACGCCACCGACGCCCTGTACAACTCGCTGGATGCCAGCCACCAAGATTTCTTCGAAATCATCCAGCAATTCGCGATACCGGGGCTCACCGATAATGCAGATCTCCAGTCACTGCTGCACGGGCTGGTGGATTTCGCCGCCTCACCTCTCAGCGGCGTCCTCCTGGGCACCCTAGGGACGGGACTAAGCCCGGTGCTGCAGTTCGGCAGCGACGTCACCGGTATCGCCGACGCCCTCGGCGGGGCCGATTTCGGGACGGCGTTTCAGGATGTCCTGAACATGCCCGCCAACATGATCGACGCCTTCCTCAACGGGTACGGCACGGTTGACCTGGTGCCGCTGCTGGCGCAGTTGGGAATCACGTTGCCTTCGCTACCGCTAGTCCCCGGGTTGGACAGCACCATCACGTCGCTGCCGTTGTACATGGGTGGACTACTCAGCGCGGGCGGCTCGATTCTGCAAGCCGTTGGCACCAGCGCTGACGTTTACCTTGACGGCAGTTTCATCGACAACGTCACACTCGCCACGGGTGAGGCGGTTGGACCGATTGCGTCGTTGGTGGAGTTCGCGCAGTCCATCGCGGTCGCCCTCGGCTGGGACGGCGTCGGCAACCCGCTGGCGGACCTGCTGACCCAGGGCGGCACCGAGATGTCGACCATGATGGCCAGCGGCGGCATCGACGCGCTGGTCAACGGCCTGGGTACCGACATGGCCGCATTGATGAGCGGTGAACTACTCACCAACCTGCTCACGATGTTCTTCTGAACGCCATGACGCCCCGCGAGTCCTGCCGGTAGGCAGGCGCCAGATGGCAATCGGTCCCCTTCCCCGGAAGGGGACCGATTGCCTGCTTTTACCGACCGACAAAAGACGTGTCGGCCGACGATCCGACACCCCGCCGACGCCCAAGTTTCCTGAGAGTTAGTTAGGCGTTTCCTATACATCCGGCAGGTCATGTGCACTCACCAGGAGCTGCAGGCGGCGATCTTTGCCGTACCAGACAGATGCTATCCGGAAACCTGGACAGCAACCGCGGTGCCGATCGGCATCGGTCGAGCCACCGGCCAGCAAACTACTTACCCGGCGTGGGATTGGCCCGCAGAGCCCAACGCTGGTCCACCGCAAGCGGTTCCGAATCGCGCCGACCTGGACGATCTCCGGCGCCCACCGACCGGCGGTTTCCCGGCTCGTCTCGGCTGCCGAACGCGTCGTCGCGCAGAAAGACTCCAATTTTTCGGAACTTATATTTTTCTTGGCTTATTCTGAGGTAATGCTGGACCCCCGCAGCAGGAGACCCCGCCGTTTGATCCCCGCCCGCCCGTCCCGGGCGCGCGCCCCGGACGTCGGCACGGCGGTACCCGTCCCCGGAGCCGACGCGGGACATACACCCAGGTAGAGGATGCGGCTTGGCGGTGTAGCCGCACCCACACGGCGAGCAAAATCGTGCCTCCAGTTCCCGGCAACGCGGACGCAATGCCGAAAAGAGGACGAATAGAAATCATCGTCGCATACCCGAAAGGGGCTCAGCGCAATTATCGATAGCCTCATGGACTAACTCGGCCCCCGTCATAGAATTCGCCGTCGAAACCTGTATTATCATATTTTTCTCAGTTAATGGTTATCCGTTCACGGCAACCCAGAACGCGCCCATCGCCGGCGGCATCAGCACCGGCTGCGCGCCAGCGCGGGCCCAGCAAAGCAGCTGCTCACCACCGCAGTCGAAGCACACGGGAAGCTCCCGCCGGACCCACCCCGCATCCCGTGGCGACCACGACGGTTGGGCACCCGATCCCGTTGACACCCGCCCAGGCCAGTCACTCGTCGGTACCGAGCGGTGACAGTCCACAAACTCGTGCGAATTCGCCGCCAGGTGGGGTGAAAGCCTGTTCACGCCAAGCAATAGAGGTGCGCAATCGACCACCGCGAGCGCGCCGTGCACGCCGGGCAACGACCGCTCAATCGACCGCCAGCCCCGCCCGTGCGGTGCGCCGCCCAACGCAACCGGCGCCGACCCAGCGTTAGCAAACCGGTGCGCTGGGCGCCAAGCCGGTCAGTCTCGATGCTGTGGCGCTATGACCTACTAAAACACGTCCCGCAGTCGGCGGGTCTGCGGGCACGATCCCAGCCGAAGCAGCATCCGCCGCTGTGCCAGCTGCATTTCTTGACGCACCATAGGTTGACTTATTGAATTGTCCGAGAATTGTTGTTTTTAAGCTTACGCTCAGGTAACGTTCGGCTCGCCAGCTGTGAAACCCGTCACATTGGCAACCCTCATAAGGAGAGCAATGCAGCTAGCCCTTCGCCCCTGGGTCACCGCTGGCGTCGTTCTTACCGGCGCCAGCATGATCGCCGTCACTCCCCTCGCGACATCGCTGCCCGAGGTTCAGGTGCCGTCAATCCAGCTCACCAGCTTGGTCGACGACGTCGGCGACGCGCTGAGCCTGGCCAGCCTCGACCCGATCACGCCGTGGATCAACGTCTTCGGCGACGCGTTCAATAACGTGTCGACGATCGCCACCGACTGGCTAGCCGACCCGTTCCCGCTGCTGACCCAAGTCCTGACCAATCAGCTCGGCTACGGCCAAACCCTGGTCACGGCTGGCACCGACGCGCTGTCGAACTTCTTCACCTACGTCACCGGCGATGCGGCGTACAACAGCCTGCAGTACTTCCTCGGACAGGCGTTCGACGCTCTCCTCGCGGGGAACATCACCGGCGCGTTCTCCAACGTCTGGAGTTCCGTGCTCACCGGGCTGCTTGACACCGCGGTTCCGCTGCTGACCTCCGGTGCGCTGGACATCCCGGCAACGATGGCGCAAAACTTCGCCAATATCGTCACCACGTTGACGGACGTGAACACCGTGCTGCCGCTGTTTCTGGGCATCCTGCAGCCGATCTATGGGACATGGACGGCGTTGGGCGACAGCTTGCAAGGAACCCTCGACGCGGTGCAGGCCGGGGATCCGCTGACGGCGTTCGGCGACCTCATCAACCTGCCCGCCACGGTCACCGGCGCATTCCTCAACGGGTACGAGCCGCTCGGCGCACCAGGGCTTCTCAGCCCGTTCAACGGCTTCGAGAGCGGACCCATTGCCGCCCTCTTGAACCTGCCGGTGGAACTCGCAAAGGCCATCGCGCCG
The DNA here is from genome assembly GCF_041287095.1 of Mycobacterium sp. pUA109. Lineage (NCBI taxonomy): Bacteria > Bacillati > Actinomycetota > Actinomycetes > Mycobacteriales > Mycobacteriaceae > Mycobacterium > Mycobacterium sp. pUA109. The sequence continues at coordinate 127,418 of NZ_JBGGKS010000016.1, forward strand.
GCGGCCGGTGGAGCGGACCTGCTGAGCGAGCTCGGCAACATCCTGAACCTGGGCGATGTGTTCAACCTCGGCGACCTCTTTAGCGGGTTCGATCTCGGTGCCATCAGCGATATCTTCACCCAGCTGCCCACCGAGTTCGCATCCATACTCGGCGACCCGTCGATGTGGTTCTCGTTCCTCTAAACCCCCTCGAGGTCTGCCCCCGCGGCAGCTGAGACCACAGCAAGTTGGGCCCCTCCCGTCACCGGGAGGGGCCCAACTCGTCTCAGCCTCCGGATGAAGTCGCCTGTACCGCGCTGCATCAGGCCACGAGCACCACCGTGTAGGAGCTCAGCTAGCGACCGCCACTCAAGTCACTTGAGTAACTCTACTTAACTATAAACACTACAGACACATAACAGGAGAATCTCAAGCCACTCTAGTAACAGCAATAACTTTTATATCACTAGCGCATATCAACCTCTTAAATAACTTAGTTACTTAAAGTTGCTATTAACCCCATTTATCCCGCTAAGCTCGAAAACCTCACCGGTAGACACCTATCACGGAGGTTGTTATATGCAACGCAAGGTGAGGTTTCGGCGTGTCGTCCGGCCGCGACGACGCCGCAGGTCACTGACCCGATCGGGGTTGATCGCCGGGGGCGTTGCGGCGTTACTGGGTCCGTCGGCGGCGGTGGCGCACGCGGATGCCGTGAATTGGGATGCGGTCGCGCAATGTGAGTCCGGCGGCAATTGGCACGCCGACACCGGCAACGGCTTCTACGGCGGTCTGCAGTTCCGGGAATCCACCTGGCAGCAGTTCGGTGGTGTCGGTTCGCCGGCCGACGCCCCCCGCGATGAGCAGATCGCGGTCGCCAACCGCGTCTTGGCCGTGCAGGGTCCGGAGGCGTGGCCTCGGTGCGGCCCCGGCATGATCCCCGATATTCCGGTGTGGCGGCCGTTCCGCACCGTCGTCAAAACCATCTGGGGATGGGTGCCGCACTAACCCCACCGCGGGCATCCCGACCCGACGCTAACGCGTCGGTTGCAGCTCAAACAGCGGGATCACCCGGGTCGTCTTGGCCTGGTAATCCGCGAAACCCGGTGCTACCGCGACGATCCGGGGAAACACCGCATCCCGCTCCACGGGCGGCAACTCACGGGCGGTGACCTCGAACGACTCGGTGCCGATCTCGACGTGCGCCCGCGGATGGGCCCGCAGATTGTGCACCCACGCCGGATGGATATCGGCCCCGGCATACGAGCCGATGATGATCAGCTTGCCGTCGATGCGCAGATAGGCCAGCGGCGTCACCCGCGGCTGACCGGACTTCGCGCCCGTCGTCGTCAACAACAACAGGTCGGCACCGGCGAACTGGCCACCCACCTTGCCGCCGTTGCCGCGGAACTCCTCGACGATGCTCGTATTGAACGCCTTGATCGTGCCGGCGTCCGGGATCTGCTGTGCCATGCCGGGCACAACCCGCAGCGGTGGCGCCGCTATTCCGGCCCGACGCCCCGGTTATCCCGACAGCACGGCCTGGGTTTGCGTGACCTGGGCGACCAGCTTGCCCCGATCGTCGGTGAGGTTGGTCTGCGCGACGATCGTGGTCCGCCCGACATGCAGCGGGACGCAGGTTGCGGTGACGACACCGCCGCGCACCGCCCGAAAGAAGTTGGTCTTCGACTCGATCGTCGAGGTCCCGGCACCGGGCGGCAGGTTGGCCACCGCGCACAGCGCGCCGATCGTGTCGGCGAACGCCATCAGCGCTCCCCCGTGCAGGATCCCGCCGGCCGTGCACCGTTCGGCGGCCCAGTCCATGGTGGCGGTCACCCGTTGCGGCGTCACCTCCCCGACCTCGATACCGAGGGCGGCGGCGAACGGGATGGCGGCGGCCAGGTGGGTCAGGTCGTTGGTGTCCATGAGGCCAGCTTGACCTACCGTGTCCGCGGGCGGAAGTGCTACGTTTGTAGCATGGCTGTAGTAGCATCTCGTGACCTGCGCAACGACACAGCTGGAGTGCTGCGCCGAGTGCAGGCCGGCGAAGACATCACCATCACCGTCAAGGGCCGTCCCGCTGCGATTCTGACGGCCGTTCGCCCCCAACGTCGGCGCTGGCTGGATAAAGCAGAATTCCTCGCACGACTCCGCCGAACCCAAGCCGACCCGGGGTTGCGCGAAGACCTCACTGCGCTGGCCGGCGACACCACCGATGATCTCGAGCCCATCCGATGAGCACGACTCCGGCGGCGGGCCTGCTCGACACGTCGGTGTTCATCGCAACCGAAACCGGCCGAGAACTCGATGAGTCGCTGATCCCCACGAAGCTCGCAACCACCGTCGTCACCCTCGCCGAACTCACCGCCGGCGTCCTGGCCGCCAGCAATTCCGATACCCGTGCGCAACGACTGGCGACCCTCGACTCCGTCGCGGACATGGAACTACTGCCGGTCGACGAGGACGCCGCACGCATGTGGGCACGGCTGCGCATTCACCTCGCCGAGACCGGTCGACGGGTCCGCATCAACGACCTATGGATTGCGGCCATCGCCGCATCGCGAACGCTGCCAGTCATCACCCAGGACGACGATTTCGCCGCCTTGGACGGTGCCGCCAACCTCACCGTCATCCGTGTCTAGCCCCCGCCGCAACGCCGAAATCGACTGCAGCGCGGAAAAGTTCGAGTACGACCCGCGCCCACGTCGATCTCGGCGCAAAGGCAAAGGGGCAAAGACGCGAGAGCGAGGGCGCGAAACCTAAGCCGACGGCTTGGCGTCGATGCCGGATTCCTTGCGCTGCTGGGCGGTGATCGGCGCCGGCGCGTCGGTCAACGGGTCGACCCCGCCGCCGGACTTGGGGAACGCGATCACCTCCCGGATCGAGTCCACCCCGGCCAGCAGCGCCACCACCCGGTCCCAGCCGAACGCCAGCCCACCGTGCGGGGGCGCGCCAAAGCTGAACGCGTCCAACAGGAAGCCGAACTTGTCCTGGGCTTGCTCGGCATCCAGGCCCATCACCGCGAACACCTGCTGCTGAATGTCGCGGCGGTGGATACGGATTGAGCCGCCGCCGATTTCGTTGCCGTTGCAGACCACGTCGTAGGCGTCGGCCAGCACCACACCGGGATCGGATTCCAGCGCCGCCGCGAACTCCGGCTTGGGCGCGGTGAACGCGTGATGCACCGCCGTCCATGCGCCGCCGCCGACGGCGACCTCCCCGGCCGCGGTGGCCTCATCGGCCGGCTCGAACAGCGGCGGGTCCACCACCCAGGTGAACGCCCACGCGTCGGGGTCGATCAGGTCCAGCCGCTTGGCGATCTCGACGCGCGCCGCCCCCAGCAGCGCCCGCGACGCCTTGGCCGGCCCCGCCGAGAAAAAGATGCAGTCCCCCGGCGCGGCGCCGACGTGGTCGGCCAGCCCCGCGCGTTCGGTGTCGGTCAGGTTCTTGGCCACCGGGCCGGACAGGGTTCCGTCCTCACCGACCAGCACATAGGCCAACCCCTTGTGCCCGCGCTGCTTGGCCCACTCCTGCCAACCGTCCAGGGTGCGCCGCGGCTGCGACGCCCCGCCCGGCATCACCACCGCGCCCACGTAGGGCGCCTGGAACACCCGAAACGTGGTGTCCTTGAAGAACTCCGCGCATTCGACGAGTTCCAGCGAAAACCGCAGGTCGGGTTTGTCGGATCCGAAGCGGCGCATCGCGTCGGCGTAGCTCATCCGCGGTAGCGGCAACGGCAGCTGGTAGCCGATCAGCGCCCACAGCGCGGCCAGGATCTCCTCGGCGACCGCGATCACGTCCTCGGCGTCCACGAAGCTCATCTCCAGGTCGAGCTGGGTGAACTCCGGCTGCCGGTCGGCACGGAAATCCTCGTCGCGGTAGCACCGCGCGATCTGGTAGTAGCGCTCCATGCCGGCGACCATCAGCAGCTGTTTGAACAGCTGCGGGCTTTGCGGCAGCGCATAGAACGAGCCGGGCTGCAGCCGGGCCGGCACCAAAAAGTCGCGCGCCCCTTCCGGGGTGGACCGGGTCATGGTCGGTGTTTCGATCTCAACGAAGTCGTGGCCGGCCAGCACCGCCCGGGCGGCGGCATTCACCTTGGAGCGCAACCGGATCGCCGCACCCGGCCCATCCTCGCGGCGCAGGTCCAGGTACCGGTAGCGCAGCCGGGCCTCCTCCCCCGCCGGCTCGTCGAGCTGAAACGGCAGCGCCGCGCTCTCGCCGAGCACGGTCAGCGAGGTGGCATTGACCTCGATCTCGCCGGTGGGCAGCTCGGGGTTCTCGTTGCCGGCCGGCCGGATCTCGACGACCCCGGACACGGCGACACAGAACTCGGCGCGCAGCCGATGCGCCTGGGCCAGCACCTCGGGGTCGCGAAACACCACCTGCGACACGCCGGATGCGTCGCGCAGGTCGATGAAGATGACGCCGCCGTGGTCGCGCCGCCGCGCCACCCAACCGGCCAACGTGACCGTCACACCGGCGTCGGCGGCCCGCAACGAACCGGCGGTGTGGCTGCGCAGCACAAAGACCCCCTCGGGAACGGTTTGGACAGCCTGCCCAGTGTAGAGGGGCGGCCAGGCGGTAACTTCCGTGCCATGGCCACTTCACCGATCGCGATCGTGGGGCCCGGCGCCATCGGTGCGACCGTTGCCGCCTATCTGCACACGGCCGGGCAGCGGCTGCTGTTGTGCGGGCACACCCCACGGGACCGCCTTGAGGTGCGCCCCGACGATGCCGACGCGATCGTCGTGCCCGGTCCGGTGCACACCGACCCCGGGGAGGTCACCGGCCCGGTCGGGCTGGTCATCGTGGCGGTCAAAACCACCCAGATCGACGCCGCGGCGGGCTGGCTGGCCAAACTCTGCGACGCCGACACCGTGGTGTGCGTCATGCAAAACGGGGTCGAGCAGGTCGAGCGGGTGGCCCCGCACTGCCCGACGTCGACGGTGCTGCCGGGCATTGTCTGGTTCGGTGCCGAGACCCAGCCCGAGGGGTGGGTGCGGTTGCGCGGGGTGCCGCGGCTGGCGTTGCCGGTGGGCCCGGCCGCCGAGTCGGTGGCGACGCTGCTGCGCGACGCGGGCTGCACGGTGGATTTGGACGCCGATTTCACCACCGCGGCCTGGCGCAAGCTGCTGGTCAACGCGGTGGCCGGGCTGATGGTGCTCTCCGGGCGGCGCGCCGGGATGTTTCGCCGCGACGACGTCGCCGCGCTGGCCCGCGCCTATGCCGGCGAGTGTGTGGCGGTGGCGCGCGCCGAGGGCGCCCGGTTGGGCGATGAGGTGGTCGACGACGTGGTGGGGCTGTTTGCGCGGGGCCCCGCGGATATGGGCACCTCGATGCTGGCCGACCGGGAGGCGCATCGCGCGCTGGAGTGGGAGGTGCGCAACGCCGTGATCACCGACCGCGCCCGCCGGCATCAGCTGCCCACCCCGATCGGCGACGTGCTGGTGCCGTTGCTGGCCGCGGCCAGTGACGGGCCGGGCTAAGCGAGTTGCCCGCGGGCGCTGACTCTGCGTCTACCAGGCAGAACTGCGAGTAGCGCGCGTGGTAGACGCAGAGTCAACAACCAGCATCCGGCTTCCGTCGCTCAGAAGCCGAGCAGCCCGCCGAATAGGTCGGCCAGCAGCGACGCCGGGTCAAGCAGTCCGGTCAGTTCCGCGCCCAGACCACCGAGCGCGTCCGCGCCACCGATGCCCAAGGCGTTGAGGAAGTCCGCCGGGTCCAGGATTCCGGTCAGCGCGCTCGGCAGATCCAGACCGGTCAGCAGGGTCGCGAAACCGTCGGCGCCGAACAGCGAGTCGGTGAACATGGTGGGATCGAAGGCGAGTGTCCCCGCGCTCGCGGGCAGACCGTCCATACCCGCCGTGAGCGCCTGGGCGATCTGCTCCGGCCATTTCACCAGCAGGTCCGCCAGGTGTTGCCGCGCAAACCCGGGAATCGGCCGACCGCTAAGGTGTGGCCAACCGCATCCGGAGGTCCCCATGGCAAAGGCATATCCCTGCGAGCGCGTCGAGGTCGGCTTCACCGAGACCGCGCCGTACCGGTTCCGCAACAGCGTGGAGTTGGCGATCACCCCCGAGCAGGTCTTCGAGGTGCTCGCCGACGCCGAGTCCTGGCCGCACTGGGCCACGGTGATCACCAAGGTGATCTGGACCAGTCCCGAGCCGCGCGGTGTCGGCACCACCCGCACCGTGCACATGCGCGGCGGGATCGTCGGCGACGAAGAATTCCTCATCTGGGAGCCATTTAGCCGCATGGCTTTTCGCTTCAACGAGTGTTCGTCGCGGGCGGTGGCCGCATTCGCCGAGGATTACTGGGTGCAGCCCACCCCGGCCGGTTGTCGGCTGACCTGGACGCTGGCACAGAAACCGGCCGGCCCGGCGCGGCTGGTGATGCCGATCGTTCGACCGTTGTTGAATCTGGCGTTCCGCCGGTTTCTGACCAACTTGCGTCACTACACCGACAAGCGGTTCGCGCCGGTGCGGCAGAGCTAGTCGCTCACCGAAACCTCATTGCGGCCCAAACCGTTTAACCATATCGGGGTCGTCGACGCGGCGCATTCGTCCGTACATCGCCGAAGTGGGTGCGTCGTACTCTAAGCTCTGGTGTTGTGAGCTACGACACCGACGATGACGACGATGACGACGACATCGACGAGCCGAAACCAAACAACAACCTGAAATGGGGTTTGGCGGCCGTCATCGTCTTGGCGGTCGTGGCGATCGTCTTGGTTGCCGTCGTGTTGTTCGGCGGTGATACCCCAAAGGATTCCACCGGGCTAGCACCGTCTACCCCCAGCTCCGGAGCCGACACCGCCGGGATCGCCAGCGCTCAGGACACCGGGCCAGTCCGGGTCATCACCGAAGACCCCAGCTGCACAGCGTGGACCGGAATCGACAGCAACCTGGTGGGCACCCTGGCGGCGATCGGCGGCGGCAAATGGAACGAGCGGGACCAGTCGATCCCGGCGTCGGCGTGGGACGATGAGCAGCGCAAGCTGAATATGGCTGCCGCACAAGTGTTGCGCACCACGGCCGCGCAAACCGTCGGATTAGTCAAGTTGACGCCGCACCGGGTGATGCGCGAACTCTACGAGCAGTTCATTGCCTACGCGCGCACCTACGGTCAGCGGGTCCAGAACTACACGCCGAAGGACAGTAACCTGGTGGCGACCGCGAACAGCGCCGCGGCGACGCTGGCCGAGATCTGCAACGCAATCACCGACGGCCCGGCGGCAGTGCGCGGACCGTTGGTGGAGCCTGCACCCGCACCGAACCCGACCGCCCCGGTGGGCAATCCCAACAATCCGATGCCCTACCTGCCGCAACCCAACGACGTGTGCGCAGAATGGAAGTCGGTGACCGACAAGTTCGCGGCGGACACCGCCGAATGGCAGCAGCTGGATCCCAACATCCCGGCCACCTTCTGGAACCCGCAACAAAAAGCCGTCAACTCAGCGGTCGGCATGGTGATGAACAGCTATTCCAAAAAGATGCAGCAGTTGGGCCTGCGCTCGGACAACCCCATCCTGCAGGATTTCGCCGACCTGGCCGCGCAGTACCGCAACGCCTTCGTGTTCGCGATACCGACCTATGAAGTGGTCGACCAACACTTAGCGAACGCCTCGACCTACGCCAGCATGACGGTGATGGGTGCGTGCGCGGCAGTGGCTCCCGCGCGCTGAGACGACGAACGCCGAGTGTGAATCTGGCGACGCGACACGCCGCTTTTTTGTCCCTCAGTTCCCACTCGGCGCGCGTAAGGCCGCGTACGACGGTGCGGTTAGGCCCAGCTGGCGCTGACGGCGCCGTCGGTGGAGGCCATGTTGCCGCCAGCGGTTTGCACCTTGTTACCGTGGGTGGCGGCCTGCTCGTAGATCACCTGGAAGTTACGACCCAACTGGGTGATGAACTCCTGGCAAGCCACCGAACCCGACCCACCCCAGAAGTCGCCGGCGGCCAGCACGTCGGCGATGATCGCCTGGTGCTCGGCCTCCAACGACGCGGCCTGAGCCTTGATCAGCGCACCGTGCGCATCCACGTCGCCGAACTGGTAATTGATGCTCATCTGTGGGCTCCTTAGCTGCTCAACGCCGTCTGCGACGCGGCTTCTTGCTGCTCGTAGTTATTGGCATCCCGAATCAGACCATCACGCACCCCGTGCAGCATGTTCACAATGTTGCGAAACGCCGTCTGCATCTGCCCCATGGTGTCGTAGGAGGTGTTGGCCGCGGTCCCACCCCAACCAGCACCCGTGATGTTCGTCGACGACGCCCACATCTTGCGGGCCTCATCCTCAACCGTCTGGGCGTGCACATCAAACCGGCCCGCCATCGCCCGCATCTGATGCGGATCCGTCATAAAACGCGTAGGCATCTCCGTGTCTCCTTAACTCGTTGCCCGTCAACAGTTCTCGATTACCCGCCGACCGGCGAGCGTGGGATTACCTTGGGTACCTTGGCCGCAACGCTGCTCAGCCCCTTGCCGCTCAGCGCCCCCATCAGCGCCTGACCGAGCGGGCCGCCCGGGAACGCCGACGACGACATGGCCGGCGCGCTGATGGCGGTGTTCGGCAGCACCGGCGCGGCCCGAACCATCGTGCCACCGGCCGCGGCGGACCACGCCTGCGGCACCTTCAGGGCCCCCATCGAGGCCGCCTGGCCCAGCTTGGCCGAAATCGCCTGGGTCGCCGAGGTGAAGTGGCCGGCCAGCGTCCCCACCGCGCCCTGCAGTTTCCCGTCGACGAATTGGCCGATCGCGGTCATCAACGATTCGGGAGCCCCCATCCCGGTCAGGCTGGTGGCGCCGCTCTGCCCCATCCGGGCCAACTGCATGAGCATGCTGATCGGGTACATGGCGAACCGGGCCGGGATGCTGCCGTAGTTCGCCAGCGACGCCGGGTTGGTGAGCTGTGTCCCCAGGAAGCTGCCAACAATGGGAATCTGGTTGAGCTCGGTATTTACCCAGTTGATCGCGGTCTCTAGGCTGCCCGGATCCAAGATCCCCGACAACGGGTCAGGCGTCACCTGCGCCGTGGCGTTCTGCGCGGTGTTCTCGACGACCGCCTTGGCGGCCGCGGCCTGATCCACACCCGTGGCCTTCGCGGCCGCCGGTGCGGGAGTGGGCTTCTCCAGCGTCGAGACATTGGACTGCGACGACGCCATGTAGGTGTCCATCACCGCCCCGTCCTGCGCCCAGAATTCGCCGTACATCGCCTCGGCGGCCATGATCGCCGGGGTGTTCTGCCCGAAGAAGTTGGTCGCGACCAGCGCGGCCAACAGCGCCCGGTTGGCTTCGATCACCGCCGGCGGGATCGTCCCGGCATGCGCGGTCTCATACAACCCGGCCTGCGCTTTGACCTGCGCACCGATCTGTGCGGCCTGATCGGAGGTGTTTTGCAGCCACGCCACGTACGGAGCGACCGCGCTCGTCATCGCCGTCGAGGAGGTACCGGTCCACGGACCGCCGGTCAGCCCGGACACCACCGAACCGTAGGAGACCGCTGAGGAACTCAGGTCGGCGGCCAACGCGTCCCAGGCCGCCGCGGCCGCCATCAACGACGCCGAGCCGGGACCGGCATACATCAACCCGGAGTTGATCTCCGGCGGAAAAGCCAAGAAGCTCATCGCCGCCCCGCTCAGCCCGTGGTCGCCGCGTTGGCGGCCTCGGCCGTGGCGTACGCGCTGGCGTTGGAGGTCAAGTTGGCCACCAGGTGTTCGTGCACCGCCGCGGCCTGCGCACTGATCGCCTGGAACAACTCCGCGTGCGTCGCGAACTGGGCGGTCGCGAACGCCGATACCAGGTCGGCGGCCGGTGCTACCACCCCCGTGGTCGGACCCGCGGCGGCCGACGCCCCGGCCGTCATCGAGTCACCTATGCTCGCGAGGTTTCCGGCCGCAGCCGACATGATCTCTGGTTCAGCGTTGACAAACGACACCTGTACTCCTCCTTAAACCTGAGCACTCGCCCACAGAAGTCTGTGAGCAGTCGTTGGCTCGTCGGCTTCTCGCCCTACCGGGCAACCCCACGCCGGGACACGACCGACGCGTCCCCACGACCCGTCATCGGGGTCGCTGGAAGTTGGACGCCCGACCAGAAAATTTCCGGTCGGGCGACGTCTCCGGAGCACCAAGTGGGCAACCTCTCCACGCAGTGCGGCTCAATTGACGCACATTCACAACAGGTTTTGTTAGCTACGTCCTGCAGAGCCGCGAACCGGTCCGCCGGGCGTGAGCAAATTAACATTGCATAAGCGAGCCGTCCAACAAAATGGACGAACTCTCAGGTTTGGGGTTGCGGCGACGCCGCGCCGAAGGTTCCCAACGTCGGGCACGCGCCGAGGCGGTGTGCAAAGCTGGAACAACCGCTAACCAGCCCCAACAGGACCCACGGAGCGTGCGATGACCTTCAACGAAGGTATGCAGATCGACACCAGCACCACGTCGAGCAGCGGCGGCGGCGGGGGCCGCCGGATCGCCCTCGGCGGCGGCCTCGGCGGGCTGGTGATCATGGTGGTGGCGCTGCTGCTGGGCGTCGACCCCGGCAATGTGCTCACCCAACAACCGGTCGACACCCACGACAACATCGCCCCCGGATTCGACCTGAACAAGTGCCGCACCGGCGCCGACGCCAACAAGTACGTGCAGTGCCGGGTGGTGGCCACCGGCAACTCCGTGGACGCGGTGTGGTCACAGCTGCTGCGCGGCTACACCCGGCCGAAGGTGCGGCTGTTCAGCGGGCAGGTCAACACCGGCTGCGGAGCGGCCACCAGCGACGTCGGGCCGTTCTACTGCCCGGTCGACAAAACCGCCTATTTCGACACCGACTTCTTCCAACTGCTGGTCGACCAGTTCGGCTCCAGCGGCGGGCCGTTGGCCCAGGAATACGTGGTCGCGCACGAGTTCGGCCACCACGTGCAGAACCTGGCCGGGGTGCTCGGCCGCGCCCAGCAGGGCGCCCAAGGTGCCGCCGGCAACGGGGTGCGCACCGAGTTGCAGGCCGACTGCTACGCCGGGGTGTGGGCGCACTATGCGTCGATCACCCGGCAGGAAAGCACCGGGGTGCCGTTCTTGGAGCCGCTGAGCGACGACGACATCCGCGACGCGTTGTCGGCGGCGGCCTCGGTCGGTGATGACCGCATCCAGCAGGCCGCCACCGGCCGCACCAACCCGGAGTCGTGGACGCACGGCTCCTCGGAGCAACGCCAACACTGGTTCACCGTCGGCTACCAGACCGGCGACCCCAACCGGTGCGACACGTTCGCGGCCCGCGACCTGGGCTAACGCGGTCACACCCCGGTGAGCAGCTCCTTGAGCTGGCCGCGGCCCGCCTCGTCCAACGGCAGCAGCGGCGGGCGGGGGTCGCCGGCCGGGACGCCGAGCAACTCGAGACCGGCCTTGACCGTGGTGGCCAAGCCACCGGCCACGATGAACTCCAGCAGCGGCTTGAGGTCGTCGTAGAGCGCCTGCGCCCGATCCCGTTCGCCGGCGCGCACCGCGTCGTAGAGGTCCAGGCAGGGCTGGGCGCGCAGGTTCGGTGCGGCCGTACACCATCCGGCCGCGCCGACCCGCAGTGCGTCGAGCACCAGCGGGTTGCTGCCGTTGTAGAACGGCAGTCGGCCGTCGCTGAGCTGGGCCAGGCTGCGCATCCGGGACAGGTCCCCGGTGGACTCCTTGACCATGGTGACGTTGTCGATGGTGTTGAACATCCGCACCAGCAGCTCCGGGCGCATGTCCAGCCCGCTGGTCGCCGGGTTGTTGTACGCCATGATCGGGATGTCGATCGCCGCCGACACGCTCGCGTAGTGCTGCTCGATCTCCCGCTCGGACAGCTTCCAGTACGACACCGGGATGATCATCACCGCGTCGGCGCCGGCCTGCTGGGCGTAACGGGCCCGCCGAATGGTGTTGGCGGTGGTCAGATCCGACGCGCCGACGATCACCGGCACCCGGCCGTTCACCGCGGCGATCGAGGTGTCGACGACGGTGTCGAACTCGGCCTCGTTGAGGTAGGCCAGCTCGCCGGTGCTGCCCAGCGGGGCGATCGCGTGCGCGCCGGCGTCGACCAGCCGGGTGACCAGCCGGGTCAGCCGCGCGGTGTCGATACCGTCGGGCGCGAACGGGGTGACCGGGTAGGCGATGATGCCGTGAAACTGCGGGGCGTCGGGCACGTGTCAGTCTCCTTGTTGAGTCAACGCATCGGGGTGGCGCCGCAGCGCGCGCCGGGCGTAGTAGGCGAAATTCGCCTGGCTGCGTTTCGGGGTCAGGGTCCAGTCGTGGGCCTCGCGGGCCAACTGCTCGGGCAGCGGCTGGATGGTCCCGGCGGCCATCGCCGCCAGCTGCAGTTTGGCGGCCCGCTCGATGAGCACCGCCAGCGAGCACGCCTCCTCCACGCTGGCACCGGCCACGATCTGGCCGTGGTGGGCCAGCAGGATGGCCTTCTTGTCGCCCAGGGCCGCCGAGATGATCTCGCTCTCCTCGTTGCCGACCGGCACACCGGGCCACTCGGACAAGAACGCGCAGTCGTCGTACAGCGGGGTGGTGTCCATGTGCGAAACAGTCAGCGGCACCTCCAGCATCGACAGCGCCGCCACGTGGAAGGGGTGGGTGTGCACGATGCACTGCACATCGGGCCGGGCCCGGTAGATCCAGCTGTGAAACCGGTTGGCGGGGTTGGCCATTCCGTCCCCGGCCAACACGTTGAGGTCCTCGTCGACAACCAGCAGGTTGTCCTCGGTGATCTCGTCGAATCCCAGGCCCAGCCGCTGGGTGTAGTAGCTGCCGGGCTGCTCGGCGCGGGCGGTGATCTGACCGGCCAAACCCGAGTCGTGTCCGGCGTCGAACAACGCCCGACAGGTCAGCGCCAGCTTCTGTCGGGTGGTCCAGCCGGGATCGGCGAAGGTGGCGGCGAAACGGTCCTGAGCGCTCTGCATCAGCTCGGACTTCGAGGCGGTAAAGGTGCTAGCCATCGGATTCCCTCGCTCTCGGCGATGCGACACTGACACCACTATAGGACACTTTGTGTCATGATGTCGCTGTGACTGCACTGGTGCGGACCATTCGCCGGCAGCGAGGCCTCACGTTGGAAACGCTGGCCGCCGAGACCGGGTTGACCAAAAGCTACTTGTCCAAGATCGAGCGTGGACAAAGCACGCCGTCGATCGCCGCGGCGATGAAGGTGGCCCGGGCGTTCGGCGTCGATGTCGCGCAGCTGTTCTCCGACCAGCCCGCCGAGGACACCCTGGCCATTGACCGGGCCGCCGACGCCGGACGCTACCGGGCGCTGGCCCCGGGGCTGCTCGGAAAGGCGATGTCGCCGTTTGTGGTTCACCCGACCGGCACCGTCACCGACGACCCCCATCCGACCCACACCGGCCAGGAGTTCGTGTTCGTGCACGCCGGGAGGATCGCGCTGGATTACGGGGACCGGACCGTCACCCTGGACACCGGGGATAGCGCCTACTTCGACGCATCGGTCGACCACAAGATCCGTGCGGTCGGCGACGTGCCGGCCGAGGTGGTCGTCGTCGCCTACAACGAACCCGGGAGCCCGCAGTGAGCGAGTTGTTGTTCTCCTACGGCACGTTGCGCCAACGCGAAGTGCAGTTGGCCACGTTCGGACGCGAACTCGACGGCCACGACGACGCGATCGTCGGCTACGAGCTGGACTACGTCACGATCACCGACCCGCACGTGGTGGCCACCAGCGGCAGCGACCGCCACCCGATCCTGAAACCCTCCGACCGACCCGACGCGCACGTCGACGGCACCGTCTTCAAGATCAGCGAAGCTGAGTTGGCCGCCGCCGACGACTACGAGGTCGACGACTACCGCCGGATTTCGGTGCCGCTGCGGTCCGGTCCGCACGCCTGGGTGTACGTCTTCGCCGAGTGAGCTACCACTGGCGGGTCGCGCAGGTCACCCCGCTGCCACCCTGCTGGGAGACCACCACTTGGCCGTCGACGGCCAACTCGCAGTGCAATTCGGGGTTGATCCGCAAGCCGCCGCTGGCGGTAACCAGCGCCCACTGGTTCGGGTTGGCCAGCGTGACCGTGTAGGTCAGCGGCTGACCGGCGCTGATCGGGGTGCGGATTTGCTTGAGGTACTGCGATGAGTTGGCGTCGTAAGCCGACTGGCTGGGCGGATCGGTCTCGATGTACTGGACGTTGACGGTCAGATCGCTGGTCGCCGTCACCGTGTAGGTGACCTGGTGGCCGTCGGCGTGTGATGTTCCCTGGCTGACCGCAACTCCGGCGGCCGCCAACGTCAGTGCCGCCCCGATCCTGGTTGTCGTTTTACGCACGCTCGTCATATCCGGGAACGCTACCGGAGCGTTACAACCCGGCGTGCGCGTGCCCGATGCGGTAAGAAGCAGGGGTGGATGCTGCGCAGTCGGGTCTTCGCCGCCGAACGCTGCTGGTGGGCGGCGGGTCGGCGATTCTCGGCGCGGGCTTCGGCGCCGCCGGGGCGACGCTGCTGGCCCCGCCCGGGCGCGGGCCGACGCTGTGGAGCCGGCCCCCGACCAACGGCGCGCCGCCGGTGGAGGGCCTGCACCTGCAGTTCGGCCAGGACGCCGCGCGCGAGGTGGTGGTGTCCTGGCACACCACCGATGCGGTGCGCAATCCCCGGGTCCTGCTCGGTACCCCGTCGGACGGTTTCGGGCGCAGCGTGTCGGCCGACACCCGCACCTACCGGGACGCCAAGTCGGGCACCGAGGTTCGGGTCAACCACGCGCGGCTGACCGGACTGGCCCCGGACACCGATTACGTGTACGCCGCCGTGCACGACGGCACCGACCCGGAGACCGGGACGGTGCGCACCGCCCCGTCGGGACGACATCCACTGTGTTTCACCAGCTTCGGCGATCAGGCCACCCCGACGCTGGGCAAGCTGGCGGGCTCCGCCTATGTCAGCGACAACCTCGGCTCGCCGGCGGCCGGCGACACCACCGCCGCGATCGAGCGGATCGGCCCGCTGTTCAACCTGATCAACGGCGACCTGTGCTACGCCAACCTGGCCACCGACCGGATCCGGACCTGGTCGGACTGGTTCGCCAACAACACCCGCTCGGCGCGGTACCGGCCGTGGATGCCGGCCGCCGGCAACCACGAGAACGAGCGCGGCAACGGGCCGATCGGCTATGCCGCTTACCAAACCTATTTCGCGCTGCCCGACTCCGGCGCCGACGCCGAGCTGCGCGGCCTGTGGTACTCGTTTACCGCCGGCTCGGTGCGGGTGATCAGCCTGGCCAACGACGACGTTTGCCTGCAAGACGGCGGTAATACCTATGTGCACGGATACTCCGGCGGTGCGCAGAAGCGTTGGCTGGAAACCGAGCTCGCCTCGGCGCGGCGCGACCCGGACGTCGACTGGGTGGTGGTCTGCATGCATCAGACCGCGATCTCGACCGCCGACCACACCAACGGCGCCGACCTGGGTATCCGCACCGACTGGCTGCCGCTGTTCGACCGGTACGGGGTGGATTTGGTGGTGTGCGGTCACGAGCACCACTACGAGCGGTCGCATCCGCTCCGTGGGGCCCTGGGTACCGACACCCGCACCCCGATCCCGGTGGCGACGCGGCCCGACGTGATCGATACCACCGCCGGCACGGTGCACGTCGTCATCGGCGGGGGTGGCACATCCAAGCCGTCCAATGCCATGTTCTTTGACACGCCCCGGTGCCGGGTGCTGACCGGGGTCGGCGGTTTCGATCCGGGGATCGGGCGCAAGGCGCCGATCTATGTGGTCGAGGAGGCGCCCTGGTCGGTGTTCCGGGACCGCGACAACCCGTACGGTTTCGCGGCCTTCGAGGTCGACCCCGGCCAGCCCGGCGGCACCACGTCGATCAAGGCGACGCACTACGCGGTGCACGGACCGTTCGGGGCGCTCAGCGTCATCGACCAGTTCACCTTGACCAAGCCGCGCGGCGGCTAGAACAGGGTCGGCTGCACCGGTGCCACCGCTGGCGGGGTTGCGGCGGTGAAGGGCCGGTGGTCGCCGGTCAACCGGTGCTTCGCGAGCAGCGGCGCGGCGGTGGCGTGCAGCCGCTCGCGGTAGCTCGCCGGCAGGTAGGCGCCGCGGCGGTACAGCTCGCGATAGCGGGCGACCAGCTCCGGATGGGAACGCGCCAGCCAGGACAGGAACCAACCGCGGGTACTGCCGCGCAGGTGCAGCCCGAACACCGTCGCGCTGGTGGCGCCGGCCGCCGCGATCTGTCCCAACAGCGCGTCGAGGTGCTCGGGCGCGTCGGTTAGGTACGGCAACACCGGCGCCACCATCACGTGGCAGTCCAGCCCGGCGTCGCGGATCGCGGCGATGAGCCCTAGGCGCGCCTGTGGTGTCGGGGTGCCCGGTTCGACGTCGTTGTGCAGCGCCGGGTCCGCGATCGCCAGCGACACCGCCACCGAGACCGAAACCCGTTGCGCCGCCGCGGTGATCAGCGGCAGATCCCGGCGCAGCAAGGTGCCCTTGGTGAGGATGGAAAACGGTGTGCCGGACTCGGCGAGCGCAGCGATGATGCCCGGCATCAGCGCGTAGCGCCCCTCGGCGCGCTGGTAGGGGTCGGTGTTGGTGCCCAACGCGACGGTCTCGCGGTGCCATGACCGACGGTGCAGCTCGGTGCGCAACACGTCGGCGACATTGGTCTTGACCACGACCTGGCTGTCGAAGTCGGTGCCGCAGTCGAAGTCTAGGTACTCGTGGGTGGGCCGGGCGAAGCAGTACCGGCAGGCGTGCGAGCAACCGCGGTAGCCGTTGACGGTGTAGCGAAACGGGAGCTGGGCCGCGTCGGGCACCTTGTTCAGCGCGGATTTGCACAGCACCTCGTGAAAGGTGATGCCGTCGAACTGCGGGGTGCGCACGCTGCGGACGAAGCCGATGCGCTGCAGTCCCGGCAGCGCCCCGTCGTCGACGTCGATGCCCTGTTTCGCCCAGCGCATGCTTCAATTCGAATCTTTGTTCGAGCAATTGTCAAGTGCAGACGCCTCGCCGACCTCAGGAGTCCCAGGGGTCCCGGAATTGGTCGGATGCGCGTTCACTCATCAAAAACGCCCGCGTGCGGCGTCTCGCTCCCGGACGGAAGAGGGCCGGTAAGGCGCCAGCGTCACCAGTGCCCGCAAGCGCGGTCCGTTGGGCGCTATTCCACCGGATCGGTGATCCGGAAACCAAGCGTCACAGCCACTGATTTCATCGTCACGTCGTGCGTGGTGATAACAAGGTCATCGAGTCCGGAACGTAACGCCGACGCGAGGTGAATGGCGTCGAGCGTGCGAATGTGAGGGACGATTGCTTCCGCTTCCTGCAAAACGGCGTGGTCGAGCGGGATCGTGTCGATGTAGTCCAGAATCTGGTCGCGGTCGGCGACCGGCAAACTCTCCCGCCGCAATACGCGAGTGATCTCTGTGCGCAGGATGCGTGAGGAAACGACGCGATCGTCGTCGTTGCCGGTCGTGCTGTCGAACCATTGAGCCGCTGACGCCGAATGGCCGAGCATGATGCGTACCGCGACGGAGCTGTCGAGGTAGTGGTAGGTCACCACAGACCTTTTTCTTCGTTGAGAAGCTCATCGATTGTCGACGCCGTGGTGAGGTCATGCCGGGCGATTGTGCAGGTACGGGCGGGTCCGCTTGCTTTCCGGGGGATAAGGCTTGCCGACGAGGCGGCGGGAACGATTGTGCCGATCCGGCGGTTGTGGCGGGTCAGCGCGTATGGCTCGCCCCCTTCGAGGTCGGCGATCATTGCAGCGGGATTCTGGCGCAGTTCACCGACGGAGATCGACTTCATGAAGCGAGGTTACCGGAAAATTGTCTACTTTTGTCTACGATGTTGAGCCCCGAGCTGGGGTTCCACAACAGTCACTACGGCCACATGCAAACGTCGAGACCGCCGACAATTACCAACGCTAACCCATGGCCTGGCGACGGGAGCTCAGGCAATCCTCCACTGCCGAGCATTGGCTTGTATCACAAGCTGGGCGCTCAGGCGTATATCAACCCGACACCCGGCCCAGCACCTCGGCGACCACCTCGTCGACCGCGACGTCGACCTGCTCGCCGGTACCCAGATCCTTGACCCCGACGGTGCCGGCCTCGATGTCCCGCTCCCCGGCCACCAACGCCACCGACGCCCCGGAGCGGTCGGCGGCGCGCATCGCGCCCTTGAGCCCGCGATCGCCGTAGGCCACATCGACGCGCACCCCGGCGGCCCGCAACTGCCCGGCCAGCACCGCCAGCTGAAGTTTGGCCCGCTCCCCCAACGGAACCCCGAACACGTCGCACCGGGCCGAAACACCGACGCTGCGCCCCTCGGCCGCCAACGCCAACAGGGTGCGGTCCACCCCAAGCCCGAACCCGATACCGGACAAATCCTGCCCGCCCAGCTCGCGCATCAACCCGTCGTAGCGGCCGCCGCCGCCGATGCCGGACTGCGCGCCCAGCCCGTCGTGCACAAACTCGAAGGTGGTCTTGGTGTAGTAGTCCAGCCCGCGCACCATCCGCGGGTTGATCACATACGGCACGCCGAGCGCGTCCAGGTGGGCCAGCACCGTCTCGAAGTGCTGCTTGGCCACATCGGAGAGATGGTCGAGCATCACCGGAGCGTCGGCGGTCATCGCGCGGACGTCGGGGCGTTTGTCGTCGAGCACCCGCAGCGGGTTGATCTCGGCGCGGCGCCGGGTCTCGTCGTCCAGGTCGAGCCCGAACAGGAACTCCTGCAACAGTTCCCGATAGGCGGGTCGGCAGGTGTCGTCGCCCAGTGAGGTGATCTCGAGCCGGAAGCCGTCCAGGCCCAGCGACCGGAACCCGGCATCGGCGACCGCGATCACCTCGGCGTCCAGCGCCGGGTCGTCGACGCCGATGGCCTCCACCCCGACCTGCTGCAGCTGGCGGTAGCGGCCGGCCTGCGGGCGTTCGTAGCGGAAGAACGGCCCGGCGTAGCACAGTTTGACCGGCAGCTGGCCGCGGTCCAGCCCGTGCTCGATCACCGCGCGCACCACCCCGGCGGTGCCTTCCGGGCGCAGTGTCACCGAGCGGTCACCCCGGTCGGCGAAGGTGTACATCTCCTTGGAGACCACGTCGGTGGACTCCCCCACCCCGCGGGCGAATAAGGCGGTGTCTTCGAAGATGGGCAACTCGATGTCGCCGTAGCCGGCGCGGCGGGCGACGTCGAGCAGCCCGGCGCGCACCGCGACGAAGGCCGCCGAGGCCGGCGGAACATAGTCGGGCACCCCCTTGGGGGCCTTGAAGCCGCTCACGCGCTCAAGCCTTGCAGAAACGGGTTGCTGCGACGTTCGGCGCCGATGGTGGTTTGCGGGCCGTGTCCGGGCAGCACCACGGTGGCGTCGTCGAGCACCAACAGTTTGTCGACGATGGAGCCCAGCAGGTCGCGCCCGCTGCCACCGGGCAGGTCGGTGCGCCCCACCGACCCGGCGAACAGGGTGTCCCCGCTGAACACCACCTCGGTGGCGTCCCCGGCGACCCGGAACACCACCGAACCGCGGGTGTGTCCGGGCGTGTGATCGACGGTGATGGTGGTGCCGCCGATACCAATCTTGTCGCCGTCCCGATCCAGCTCGACCACCTGTTTGGGCTCGCGGAACAGCGCACCGAACAGCATCTGCCCCAGTCGCGGCCCGAAACCCTTGATCGGATCGGACAGCATGAACCGGTCCTCGCCGTGGATGTAGGCCGGGCAGCCGTAGGTGTCGGACACCTTCTGCGCCGACCAGATGTGGTCGATATGCCCGTGGGTGAGCAGCACCGCGGCCGGCGTCAGCCGGTTTTCGTCCAGGATCTTGCGCAGCGGGCCCATCGCGCGCTGGCCGGGGTCGACGATGACGGCGTCCGTCCCGGCCCGCGGGGCCAGCACGTAGCAGTTGCACGCCAGCATCCCTGCCGGAAATCCGGTGATCAACACGGTTCCCAGTTTCCCATCCCGAACCACCCGGGTTCAGCGAGGGCTGGCACACTCAACTCCCGAGTGAGCACGTCGCCCGGCGACGATGCGGGCCATCAAGCTAGCCACGGAGGTTACCGGCGGTGCCGACCAACGAACAACGACGCGCAGCAGCCAAGCGCAAGCTGGAACGACAGCTGGAGCGCCGCGCCCAGCAAGCCCGGCGCAACCGGATCCTGGCCATCGTCGGGGCGGTGGTCGCGGTGTTGGTGGTGGCCGGTGCGGCCGGGACGGCCATCGTGCTGAAGACCAAAGACAAATCCGAGAACAGCACCGCATCGGCGACGACCAGCAGCGAGGCGTCGGAGGCACCGGGTGCGCCGGGTCAGCTGCCGGCGTTCAAGCCGCCGGCCGACCTGGGCGCCAACTGCGAGTACCCGCCGTCGGTGGAACCGGCCAGCAAACCGGTGGAGCCGCCGCGGTCGGGTAAGGTCCCCACCGACCCGGCCCAGATCAGCGTCAGCATGGTGACCGATCAGGGCCCGATCGGGCTGATGCTGAACAACGCCCAAGCACCGTGCACGGTCAACAGCTTCGCCAGCCTGGCCAGCAAGCACTTCTTCGACAACACCCCGTGCCACCGGCTCACCACCGCTCCCGTCCTGCACGTCCTGCAGTGCGGCGACCCGACCGGTAGCGGCACCGGCGGCCCCGGTTACCAGTTCGCCAACGAGTACCCCACCAACCAGTACCCACCCGGCGACCCGGCACTGCAAGAACCCGTCACCTACCCGCGCGGCACGCTGGCCATGGCCCATTCCGCGCAGCCGAATTCCAACGGCAGCCAGTTCTTCCTGGTGTATCAGGATTCGAAGCTGCCCCCGGACTACACGGTGTTCGGCAAGATCCAAGACGACGGGCTGGCCACCCTGGACAAGATCGCCAAGGGCGGTGTCGCCCCCGGCGGCACGGGCCCCGACGACGGTCCGCCGAACATCAAGGTCACCATCACCTCGGCGCTGCTGGACTGAGCCGATGACCGCCTCGTCAGGACCACACCGCCCGAAAAACCCGATCCCCAGCTCAGTCCTCATCGGTGCGGGCATCATCGGCGCGGTGGTGATCGTCGTCGCCGTGGTCTTCGTCCTGGTCACCCACGACGGCGGCGCCGACCAACACCCGGCAGCCAGCAGCCAGGCCCCGGCGTCGGACATCTACACCCCGCCGAGCCGCAAGCCGGCGCCGCCGGCCAACGGGCAGCTGCCGCCGTTCACCGCACCGGCCGACCTGGGCGCTAACTGCCAATACCCGCGGACACCCCAGCCGGCGGCCAAGGACGTCGATCCGCCGCGGTCCGGCCGGGTGTCCACCGACCCCGCGGAGATCAGCGCCACCATCGATACCGATCAGGGCCCGATCGGGCTGACGCTGAACAACGCCCAAGCGCCGTGCACGGTCAACAGCTTCGTCAGCCTGGCCCACCAGGGCTACTTCGACGACACCGGATGCCACCGGCTGACCACCGCGGCGTCGTTGGGTGTGCTGCAATGCGGCGACCCCTCCGGCGACGGCACCGGCGGGCCCGGCTACGACTTCGCCAACGAATACCCCACCACCGAGTACCCGCCCGGTGATCTCGGGCTGAAACGCCCCGTGCTGTATCCACGCGGCACCCTGGCGATGGCCAACGCCGGACCCAACACCAACGGCAGCCAATTCTTCCTGGTGTACCAAGATTCCCAATTGCCGCCGCAATACACGGTTTTCGGCACCATCGGCGACGACGGGCTGGCCACCTTGGACACCATCGCCGCGGGCGGCGTCGAAGCCGGCGGCCGGTCACCGGAGGACGGTGCGCCGAACACCAAGGTCACCATCACCGCGGTGCACGTGGACTAACGCAGGCAATGGAGTCATTCGGGCGCTACCAACTGCTGGACGTGGTGAGCCGCAGCGACACCGGCGAGGTGTTTCGCGCCCACGACACCGACACCGACCGCGTCGTCGCCGTCCAGGTGCTGTCCGCGCAGCTCTCCGAGGACCCGGAGTTTGCGCAACGCTTCCGCGACGACACCCGTCGCACCGCGGACCTCAACGACCCGCACATCGTGCCGATCCACAATTACGGCGACATCGACGGCCGCCTCTACGTCGACATGCGGCTCATCGAGGGCCGCGACCTGGCCACCGTCCTTGCCCACGACGGCCGCCTGCACCCCGCCCGCGCCGTGGCGATCATCGAACAGCTCGCGGCCACCCTCGACGCCGCCCACCACGCCGGGCTCACGCCCCGTGACCTCAGGCCGTCCACCGTTCTGATCGACGCCGGCGACTTCGTCTACCTCAACGATTTCGGTACCACCGCCCACCCGCGCGCCGACATCCCCGCGCTGGCCGGCGTGCTGTCCGAATGCCTCACCGGCCAACACCCCGGTTCCGGTCTGGCACCGGACATCCCGCCCGGGCTGGGCGCCGTCATCGCCCGGGGTATGGCCGACAATCCGACCGAGCGCTACCACACCGCAACCGAACTCGCGTACGCAGCCCGCACGGCGCTGAACCCGGTGCCGATCTACGCCAGCACGATGCCCCCGCCGCCGGGCGGGCAGTCCGCACTGGCGCGCGCCGCGGTGTGTGTGGCGGTGTTCGCGGTGTTGCTGGTCGCCGGCTACCTGACCGTGTTGGTGTCCGGCGGCCGCGCCGCGCCCAAACTGGGCATCGACCTGGCCGGTGGTACCCGAGTCACCTTGACGCCCAGGACCGCCGACGGATCGCCCCCGCCCCGGGATGCCCTGGCGCAGGCGCAAAAGGTGCTCAGCGCGCGGGAGCCCGGCACGATGGTCGCCGTCGACGGCGACACGCTGGTGGTCACCGTGCCCGGCGACGATGCCGGCCAGCTGCGCACGCTGGCTCAGACCGGGCAGCTGTACATCCGTCCGGTGATCAACGCTGTTCCGGCGCAAAGTGATCCCAACCAGTCGACGTCCCCACCGGATCGCGACCGAGACCTCGCCGCAAGTATTGCCATGGCGAAGAGGTTGCGGCAAAGCGACAGCCAGCTGATTCAGTTGTTGACGCTGCGCATGCAAGCCGCCCGCTGCGAGGGCGACGACGTGCTCGCTGGCCGCGACGACCCCAAGCTGCCGCTGGTGACCTGCTCGAAGGACCACAAGGTGGCCTATCTGCTGGGCCCGTCGATCATCAGCGGTGACCAAATCCAGGACGCCACGTCGGGGATGGACCAGCAAAGCGGCGGTTACGCCGTCGAACTGCGGTTCAAGAAGGACGCGGCCAACACCTGGGCGGACTACACCGCGGCCCACGTCGGCACCCAGACCGCGTTCACGCTGGACACGCAGGTGGTCAGCGCGCCGCAGATCCAGGAGGCCATCCCCGGCGGCCGGACCCGCATCACCGGGGACTTCACGCGGGCGCAGGCCAAGGTGCTGGCCGGCGTCCTGAAATACGGTTCGCTGCCGCTGTCGTTCGACTCCTCGAACGCCCAAACCGTGCCCGCCGCAGTCAGTCCGGGTGCCGCACGGGCCGGGCTGGTCGCAGCCGCGGTGATCCTGGTGGCGCTGCTGATCGCCGCACTGATGTACCACCGGGTGTTGGGGCTCATCGCCGCGGTATCCGTGGCCGCCTCGGGGGCACTAGTTTTCGCGATCCTGGTGCTCGTAGGCCGTTACCTGGACTACCTACTGGAGCTGCCCGGCCTGGCCGGTCTGGGTGTCGGTCTCGTAGGCATCGGGGCGTCGTTGGCGTTGCTGGTGGCCCGTGCCAGAGCCGACATCAGGGCTGGTGCAGCGCCGCCGACGTGGCGACGCGCACGCAACGTCGTCTTGGTCGGTAACGCCGGTGCGGCACTGGTGGCCGCGGTGCTGGCCGTGCTGCCGGTGCACGCGGTGAAAAACTTCGCGGTCTCCTTGGGTGTCACCGCGGTCGTCAACGTGCTGGTGCTGGCGCTGGTGACCTGGCCGCTGCTGTCCGTGGTCACCCGGCCGCCGAAACCGGTTGCGCCCGCCCCGGTCCCGGGCTACCCGCCGGGGCCCATCATGCCCGTGTCCGCGCCGCCCGTGCTGTTCCAGCAGTCACCCAGCGACACCCGCCGCACGCTGGCCATTATCGCGGCGGTAATCGCGGCGGCGGTGGTGGTGGCCGCGGCGGCGGTGGCGGTCGTGGCCCGCGACGCCAGAAGCCGGACAGCGGCGTCGACCAACGACACCCGGGCAACAACGAGCGCGGCGGCCTCCAGCACGGCTCCGCCGGGTAACGGGCAGTTGCCGCCGTTCACCGCGCCGGCCGACCTGGGCGCCAATTGCCAATACCCGCCGGCTGTGCAGCCGGCCAGCAAACCGGTGGAGCTGCCGCGGTCGGGCCGGGTACCCACCGACCCCGCGCAAGTCAGCGTCAGCATGGACACCGATCAGGGGCCGATCGGGTTGACGCTGGACAACGGCAAAGCGCCGTGCACGGTCAACAGCTTTATCAGCCTGGCCCAGCAGGGCTACTTCGATAACACCGGATGCCACCGGCTGACCACCGCGGTGTCGTTGAGCGTGTTGCAGTGCGGCGATCCGGACGCGAACGGCACCGGCGGGCCGGGCTATCAGTTCGGCAACGAGTACCCCACCGACCAGTACCCGCCCGGTGATCCCGCGCTGCAGGACCCGGTGGTGTATCCGCGCGGCACCCTGGCGATGGCCAACGCCGGACCCAACACCAACGGCAGCCAGTTCTTCCTGGTGTACCGGGATTCCCAATTGCCGCCGCAATACACGATTTTCGGGTCCGTCGATCAGGCCGGATTGGGAACGCTGGACAAGATTGCGGCGGGCGGCGTCGCGTCCGGCGGCCAAGCTCCCGACGACGGTCCGCCGAACATCAAGGTCACGATCACCTCGATCCGGCTGGTGTGAGTCCCCCGCCGAGCGTGCGTGCGGTCCGTTCCCCGCCGAGCGCGCGTGTTCCCGGTCGACACGCCGGGCGGAGCCCCGGATCTGCGCACGCTCGGCATACGCTCGGCACCAAGGGAGGAAGTGGGCAATGGAGTCATTCGGTCGCTATCAACTGTTAGATGTGGTGGGCCGCGGCGATACCGGTGAGGTGTTTCGCGCGCAGGACACTGCGACGGGCCGTGCGGTCGCCGTCAAGGTGCTGTCTGCGCAGCTCTCCGAGGATCCGGAGTTCGCGCAGCGCTTCCGCGACGCCATCCGGCTGGCGGCGAGCGTGAACGATCCGCACATCGTGCCGATCCACAATTACGGCGACATCGACGGCCGCCTCTACGTCGACATGCGGCTCATCGAGGGGCGCGACCTGGCTACCGTCGTTGCCCACGACGGCCGGTTACACCCTGCGCGCGCCGTGGCGATCATCGAGCAAGTCGGGTCAGCACTCGACACCGCCCACCAGGCCGGGCTCACCCACCGCGACCTCAAAGCGTCCCACGTGTTGGTCGACGCCCGCGACTTCGCCTACCTGACCTTCGGCACCGCCGACAACGCCGCCGTCGGCCCGCGGGCAGACGTCCCGGCGATGGCCCGTCTGCTCTACCAATGCCTCACCGGTCACCGCCTCGACCCCGCCGCGCCGACGCCGCAACTATCCCTGACCGCACCCGACATCCCCCCGACGCTGGACGCCGTCATCGCCCGCGGCGTGGCCGAAAACCCCAGCGAGCGTTACCAAACCGCAACCGAACTCGCCCAGGCCGCGCAAGCCGCGTTACAGCTGCCGCCCATGCCGGCGCCCGCCCAGCCCGCGCCCTGGCAGCCGGCCCCCATGCCGACGCCGGCCGCCCGGCCGCGGCGCACCGGTCTGGTGGTGGGCATCACCGCGGCCGTCGCGGTCGTCGTGGCGATCGTCGCCGTCGCGGGATACCTGGTGCTGCGGAATGTCGGACACTCCGGTGCTCAGCGCGCCGAATCCGGCAGCCAGGCGGTGCGGGTCGCGTCGAGCAGGCTGATCACCGAGTCTGGCAGCGACGAGCCCAAGGCCGTCGTGTCGCTCTACGAGGACTTCCTGTGCCCGGCCTGCGGCAATTTCGAGCGGGTCTTCGGCCCGACGATGTCTCGGCTCATCGACACCGGTGCCGTCGCCGTCGACTACTACCCGGTCGCGATCTTGGACGGGCCGGCAACCGACCACTATTCGTCGCGCGCCGGGGCGGCGGCCTACTGCGTCGCCGACGAATCCATCGGCGCGTTCCGACGTTTCCACGACACACTGTTCAGCCCGCAGGGGCAGCCGCAGGAGATCGGCGGGGTCTACCCGGACAACGCACGGTTGATCGAACTCGCGCACCAGGCCGGCGCCGGGGGCGGTGTCGCGGACTGCATCAACGGCGAGAAACACCTCGCCATGGTCAAGGGCATGGCGAAATCCAGTGGCATTCGCGGCACTCCGACCGTCCGGATCAACGGCGAGGAGTACAGCTTCTCAACACCAGACGAGATGGTCGGCAAGATCAAGGAAATCGTCGGCAACGTGCCGGGGCTGTAATCGCTGGCGACGTCGAGATTGCGCCCAGGGTCGCGGTTTTGGGCCTTGGGCTCAAGCGGTCGCTGCAACACCTGATTGGTTTAGGGGTGTTGTTCGATGGCGTTTCGGAAGCAGGGCAGC